>NZ_JBSVZB010000019.1:0-178400 GCF_054072015.1 Cupriavidus sp. CP313
CTTCGCTGCGCCAACCTCCCGGTCGACCCCGCAACCCTTGCTGCGTCTGCTTTGCAGCGCTGCGTTGTGTTGCGAGGGGGCGAATATTAAGGGACGCCGGACCGACTGGCAAGCGATTTCGCGAAATAATTCGAAGTACCCTTAAAAGTTGCGTAGGAGGCGCAAATGTCGCGGTGGTGACAACATCCAGCGACGCCTCGGCTTAAGCTGAGACCGTGGGCGTTGGCCCAACCCGAAACGCCTTCCTCTATATATAGGCGTCGAATGCCAAGCAGAGCAGTTGAAGGAGACAAGATGACCCGACCCGTGACGCCCGGCCTCTCCCTGGTCGCCGGCAGCACCGACATCCCCCTGTCTGATCAGACGATTCCGGCACTGCTGGCGCGCACAGTCGCCGCAAGCCCGGGCGGCCCGGCAGTGGTATTCCGCGAGCATGGCGTGCGCTGGAGCTGGACGGAGTTCAGCGACCAGGTCGATCGCCTGGCCTGCGGCCTGCTCCAGCGCGGCATCCAGCCGGGCGACCGCGTCGGCATCTGGGCGCCGAACCGCCCCGAATGGCTGGTGACCCAGTTCGCCACCGCGCGCACCGGCGCCATCCTGGTCAATATCAACCCTGCCTACCGCCAGGCGGAGCTGGAATATGCGCTGAACAAGGCTGGCGTGCGCATGCTGATCACGGCCGCGCGTTTCAAGAGCAGCGACTACCTGGCCACCCTGCAGGCGCTGGCGCCGGAACTGGCCGAGGCCGAGCCGGGTGCGCTGCGCGCCGCCCGGCTGCCGCGGCTGCAGTGGGTGGTCCGCATGGGATCCGAGGCGACGCCCGGCATGCTTAATTACGATGCACTCCTGGCCGAACCCGATACTGCGCGCCTCGATGCGGTGACCGCCACGCTCTCCGCGCATGACGCCATCAATATCCAGTTCACCAGCGGCACCACCGGCAACCCCAAGGGCGCCACCCTGACGCATCACAACGTGGTCAACAACGGCCGCTTTGTCGCCATGGCGATGCGCCTTGGCGACAGTGACGTACTGTGCATCCCGGTGCCGCTCTATCACTGCTTCGGCATGGTGCTGTCGGTGCTGGCCTGCGTCTCGGTCGGCGCCTGCATGGTGTTCCCGGGCGAGGCCTTCGATCCGCTCGCGACCATGCAGGCGGTCAGCGAGGAACGCTGCACCGCCCTGCATGGCGTACCGACCATGTTTATCGCCCAGCTGGACCATCCGGAGTTCAGCCGCTTCGACTTCTCGACCCTGCGCACCGGCATCATGGCCGGCGCCCCCTGCCCGATCGAGATCATGAAGCGCGTGGTGGCTGACATGCATATGTCCGAGGTCACCATTGCCTATGGCATGACCGAAACCAGCCCGGTCTCGTTCCAGAGCGCCACCGACGATCCGCTGGACAAGCGCGTCGCCACCGTCGGGCGGGTGCAGCCGCACCTGGAATGCAAGGTCGTCGACGCCCTCGGCGAGGTCGTGCCGACCGGCGCCACCGGCGAGCTCTGCACCCGCGGCTATTCCGTGATGCAAGGCTACTGGGAAGACGACGAGCGCACCCGCGAGGCCATCCGCGACGGCTGGATGCACACCGGCGACCTCGCCACCATTGACGACGCGGGCTACTGCAACATCGTCGGCCGGGTCAAGGACATGCTGATCCGCGGCGGCGAGAACATCTACCCGCGCGAGATCGAGGAATTCCTGTTCCGCCATCCCAAGGTGCAGGCGGTACAGGTCTTTGGCGTGCCTGACCAGAAATACGGCGAGGAGGTCTGCGCCTGGATCGTGCTCAAACCCGGACAGACCGCCACCGAGGACGAGATCCGGACGTTCTGCCGCGACCAGATCGCCCACTACAAGATTCCGCGCTATATCCGCTTTGTCTCGGAAATGCCGATGACTGTGACGGGCAAGGTGCAGAAGTTTGTCATGCGCGACACCATGATTCATGATCTGGGACTTTAGCCGGACGCACTCGCGTCGGCAGACATAAGCGGGATCCTCCATGACCATCCGAATCGTAAGGCTGGGCGCGCCGCGCGCGGCCGATGAAGGCCTGCGCATCGGCACCGTGCGCCGGCCGCCGCGGGGCGTGCCCAAATCCGAGTTTGCCAGCCGCGATTTCTACGATGTCTGGTATCCCGTGCTATCGCCATCGCCCGAGCTGGTGGCCCAGGCGCTGCAGGCCACCGATGACAAGCAATGGTGGGCGTTCGTGCGGCACTTCCGCAAGGAAATGGCCGCGCCGGACCCCAGCCGCACGCTCGACCTGCTGGCGGCGCTGTCGCACCAGACCAATTTCTCAGTGGGCTGCTACTGCGAGAACGAGGCGCACTGCCACCGCTCGATCCTGCGCGAGCTGCTGGCCGAACGCGGGGCCGTGGTCGGCTAAGCTGCACGCCGTGCCGGGAATCTCCCCGGCTTTGATTTCCCCGCTTCCCGCATTCCGATGGCCCTGAACGTTGTCTGGCTCGGTTTCTTCCTGATTTCCTTTGTCGCCGCCTGCGTCCGCCTGGCCAGCGGCGATCTCACCGTCTTCCCGGCGATGCTGGCGAGCCTGTTCGACAGCGCGCGCACGGCCTTCGAGATCGCGCTCGGCCTGGCCGGGGTGATGAGCCTGTGGCTTGGCATCATGCGCATCGGCGAGCGCGCCGGCGTGGTCGATGCCTTCGCCCGGCTGGTGAACCCGCTGCTGCGCCATTTCTTCCCCGGCGTGCCGCAGGGCCATCCTGCACAGGGGGCGATGATGATGAACGTGTCGGCCAACCTGCTCGGGCTGGACAATGCCGCCACGCCGCTCGGCCTGAATGCCATGCGCGAGCTGCAGACGCTGAACCGGCGCCCGGACGTGGCCACCGATGCGCAGATCATGTTCATCGTGCTGAATACGGCCGGGCTGACGCTGATCCCGACCTCGGTGATCGCGATCCGGCAGGCCATTGCGGTCAAGCAGGGGCTGGTGGGTTTCAATGCGGCCGATATCTTCCTGCCGACGCTGCTGGCCACCGGCGGCTCATGCCTGGCCGGCCTGCTGGCGGTGGCGTGGGTGCAGCGGCTGAACCTGCTGCGCCCGGCCGTGCTGGTGGCGTTCGGGCTGGTCGCGGCGCTGCTGGGCGGGATGTTCGCCTGGCTGCGGCACGCGCCGCCGGAGCAGGTCGGCAGCGTGACGGCACTGGCCGGCGCCGGCTTCATCCTGTCGCTGATCACGCTGTTCCTGGTCTGCGGCGCGCTGCGGCGGGTCAATGTCTATGACGCCTTTATCGATGGCGCCAAGGAAGGCTTTGGCGTCGCCGTGCAGATCATTCCCTACCTGGTGGCGATCCTCGTAGCTATCGGCCTGTTCCGGGCCACCGGCTGCATGGACGTGCTGATGGGCTGGCTGACGCTGGGCTTTGCCCAGCTGGGCGTCAATACGGACTTCGTGCCGGCGCTGCCGGTCGGGCTGATGAAGATCCTGTCCGGCGCCGGCGCGCGCGGGCTGATGGTGGATGTGATGACGACCTATGGGGTGGACTCGTTCCAGGGACGGCTGGCGGCGATCATCCAGGGCTCGACCGAGACCACTTTCTATGTGCTGGCGGTCTACTTCGGCAGCATCAATGTGCGCAATACGCGCCATGCGCTGGGTTGTGCGCTGGTGGCCGATGCTGCCGGGATTGTGTGTGCCGTAGGTGCCGCATATCTGTTCCGTTAGAACACGGCCGGATGGTCGGAAACCGGATTTTGTCGCATCGATACAACACCATTGTGCGCATTGTCAGACATTGACACATGGCCACTTGGTGCGTCGCAACAAACCATGTATAGTGGAGTCTGTCTCCTCCACCACCTCGGTGGATTCCAACCCACGCACAACCTGCGTGGGTTTTTTTTCGCCTTCGCGCCGGAACGGTCACAACCCCTGTGCACGTTTGCCCCTGCTGGCGCAGCAATCGTGCTTGGATCCTCGCCACGCGGCTTTCTCGCTCCACCGTGGTGCGGCGAGCCGCTGCTGTGGCCAACAAGCCAGTTTTGTTGCGCCGCAGCAAACGGTATCGTAGAGTGGCCACACGACGGGTGCCCAACCTGGCAGGCCCGCGTGGATCCCGGCCCCGCATGTTCGCCTCCGCCCTCCTTGCCCGCTACTGGCCTGACCCCGTGCTGCTCCGGCGCGGGATCATCTATGCGCTGTCGTTCCTGGCCCTTGCCGGTATTGGCTGGCTGACCGGCGATGCAGGCTACCTGTGGTCGGCCACGGCCTCGATCTGGACCTGCCTGGCGGACCGGCAAGGCACGGCGTCGGCACGGCTTTCCAGCCTGGGAGCGGTCGGCATTGGCGGGGCGGTGGCCAGCGCGCTGGGCGCGGCCGTGGCGCCGGCGCCCTGGCTGGCCGTGCTGGTGGTGATGGCGGGAGGGCTTGCCGCAGGCCTGGCAGAGACGCGCGGCCCGGCCAGTGCGCTCGCGGCCAAGCTGCTCTATGTCGTGCTGGTGGCCGCGTGCCTGCAGCCTGCGGCCGGGCCTGACTTGGCCGTGCAGGCCCTGCAAAGCGGGCTCGACTTCCTGCGCGGCGGCGTGTTCGCGTGCCTGGCTTGCCTGGCACTGATCCCGTCGGCCCGCGACGACCGGCCACGCACCGAGATCCTGGCCGCCTACGACGCGCTGGTCCGGCTCGCCACGGCACTCGCCGACACCCGCCACGGCAATGACCTCGCCACCTGCAAGCAGGACATCCGCAACCGCATCGAGGCCGCGCGCCAGGCCATCGAGGCCCGACGCAGCCTGCGCGACGCTTACACGCTCCTGCACTATGCCTATGCCGTGGGTGTCGCAGACGCCCTGTTTGGGCTGCTGATCGTCGCGGGCGAGCTGCGCGAGCGCGCCGGCGCCGCCCATGGCTTGCCGATGCAGCCGCCGTTGCGTCATATCGCGCGCTGCGTCGCCGACGCCCGCGAGCAAGTCGGCCAGGCACTGGCGCGGCACGCGCCCGACCTGCCGGCATTGAGCGCGGCGCTGCGCCACGAACTGCGGCGCCTGACCGCGCCCGTGGCCAATGCCAGCGCCCCGCCCCCCTATCAGTCGGCACTATCCGCCCTGGCGCGCCATCCGGATTTCGACCGATGGCGCGCAAGCTTCCGCTGGCCGCGGCGCGGCATCGGGCACGGGCTGGCCCAGATGCTGCGCGGGCTGGCCGACCACGCCGCAGGCGATGCCCTGGCCACGCGCCACGCCCTACGGCTGGCGCTGGCCGGCAGCCTCAGCCTGGTGCCGGCGCAGTGGTGGCGGCTGGACCACGGCTACTGGGTGGCGGTAACCGTGATCATGGTGCTCAGCCCCCAGCTGCAGACCACCCGGCAGGTTTCCGTGAAACGCTTTGCGGGCTCGCTGGCGGGCGCACTGTGCGCCTGTGTGATTGGCCTGCTCCATCCGGCGCCAGTGGTGGCGCTGGGCATCAGCGCGGCATTCCTGGCCGGGGCTTATGCCAGCCGCCTTGCCGGGCAGCCCGGGGCGTTCGCGTTCTGCCTGACGCCGGCCGTGATCCTGTTCTCATGGGTGGGCGCGCCGGCCGTCGACAGCAGCCACTTTGCCGCGCTGCGCGGCATCGACACCGCCCTGGGCTGCCTGATCGCGCTGGCGACTTACTATGTGCTGGCACCGCGCGTGGAAATGTCGCGTGTGTTCCGCCATGCCGTCGACGCGGTGGCGGTCAACGCGGTCTACCTGCGTGCCGCCTTTGCCGCCAGCCGCGTGGCCGAGGCCGCGACGCCGCGCGCCGTGCCGCGGCTGGAAGCCTTGCGCGTTGCCGCCGGCCGGGCTTCCACCCGCGCGGAACACACGCTGGCACAGACCGCCGGCGCGCTAGCGCCGGACTATGCCGGGGCCTACCAGCGCGTGCATGCGAGCGCGCGCCGCATGGCCGCGCTGGCTGGCGTGGTGCGAGCCGGGGTGGAGTCGGGCGTTTTCACGCTGCCCGCCGGGGCTGAAGTGCGCGCGCTCCTGACGCAACTGGACGCGCAACTGGCCGAGCTGGCGATGCGGCCGGGCCTGGCGGGCCCTGCCGGCAGCACCGAACGCCCGGCGCTGCCACCCGCCGCCGCTTTCGACGCCTTCCTGGCGGAACAGGTCGACTACGCCGCCGCGCATATCGCCGCCGCCCATGCCGCGGTGGCGGACCTGCGCACGCTGGGCGCGGCCGCGCGCAAGCTGCCGGGGCGCCGGCGGGCGCACAGCGGCTGAGCGGTACCAAAAAAGAAGGTTGCCGGACCGGCCGGGCTTTACGGAACGCGGCGATGGCCTATATTGATTTAATACGCCCGCCGCCAGCACGAGGCACGCCATGTCCGACATCACGTTCCCTCGCAGCCTCCCGACCTACTGCGCAGCCAGCCTCACGCTGTCCTGCCCCGCCACGGTCAACGGCAGCCCCACCTTGTATTCCGTCACCGCCGAGGCCCTCGAAGCCCATTTCGGCGCGCGTTCGCCGCGCGAGGAAGACCTGGTCGCAGCCTTCACCAGCAACCGCCAGCGCATCGAGCGCCTGGCCGAAAGCCTGTTCGAGCTGACCGAGGCGCGCGAGATCGTGCTGCGCAGCGGCCATTTCCGCTTTGCCGGCTGAATCCCGTCAGTGTCCTGACGCCCCCGATCGGGGGCGTGATTTCATTCGGCCATTCAGTCGGCCTTCGCCTCGCCGCGCACCAGCAGCACCGGCATGGTGGACTGGCGCATCACAGCCTCGGCCACGCTGCCCAGTACCAGCCGGCGCACGCCGCGGCGTCCGTGCGTGCCGATCACCAGCAGGTCGGCGCCCCACTGGCGCGCGGCCTCGTTGATTGACGCCCCCAGGTCACCGGGCACCGGCGCTTCGGACACCAGCCGGGTTTCATGCGCCACGCCGGCCGCGGCCAGCCGCTGCGAGGCGGCCTGCAGCGCGCGCTGGCCGCTTTCCTCGAACGCCTTCTGCAGCTGGCTCGGGTCGTAGTACCCGGCATCGAACATGGGCGTGCCGGTGTCCACGACATAGAGCGCCAGCACGGTGGCGCCGCCCGGGGCCGCCACGCGGATGGCTTCGCCCAGCGCCAGGTCGGACGTGCTGCTGCCGTCCACCGCCACCACGATCTTGCTGTATGTCGTGCTAGTCATTGGTATTGCCTCCGTTAACGGGGAAAGGGATCGCGGCGGTAACGCCGCCTGTCTTCGATACTACACGTGCGGCAGCCGCCACGTGGCGAGCTGAATCAAGCACGGCCACAGTAGCGGGCTTTCCCTTAAATTGACCGACCGGTCGGCATATATATAATAGGGCCAGTCGCTGCCCGCGATCCGAGCGGCATCCCCGCCAGAGGAGACAATATGTACACGCAGAGTCTTGACCTGCCCGGCCAGCACGCCGAAGCGGCACAGGCCAGCGCGCCCCAGGACGAAGCCGCCCGCCAGGCCGCGTTCGATGCCTGCATGGCCGCCGACGGCAAGATCGAGCCGCAGGACTGGATGCCGCAGGCCTATCGCAAGACCCTGGTGCGCCAGATCTCGCAGCATGCGCACTCGGAGATCGTCGGCATGCTGCCTGAGGGCAACTGGATCAGCCGGGCCCCGTCGCTCAAGCGCAAGGCCATCCTGCTGGCCAAGGTGCAGGATGAAGGCGGCCATGGGCTCTACCTGTATTCCGCCGCCGAGACGCTGGACGCCTCACGCGATGACCTGGTCGACGCGCTGCACAGCGGCAAGGCCAAGTATTCGTCGATCTTCAACTACCCGACGCTGACCTGGGCTGACGTGGGCGTGATTGGCTGGCTGGTCGACGGCGCGGCGATCATGAACCAGATCCCTCTGTGCCGCTGCTCGTATGGCCCGTATGCGCGCGCCATGATCCGCATCTGCAAGGAAGAGTCGTTCCACCAGCGCCAGGGCTTCGACGCGCTGCTGGCGATGATGCGCGGCACCGAGGCCCAGCGCGAGATGGTGCAGGACGCGGTCAACCGCTGGTGGTTCCCGGTGCTGATGATGTTCGGCCCGCCCGACGCGGCCTCGACCAACAGCGCCCAGACCATGGCCTGGGGCATCAAGCGCATCTCCAACGACGACCTGCGCCAGAAGTTTGTCGATGCCACGGTCGAGCAGGCCCGCGTGCTGGGCGTGACGCTGCCCGACCCCGGCCTGCAATGGAATGCCGAGCGCGGCCACTATGACTACAGCCCGCTGGACTGGGATGAGTTCTGGCGCGTGATCAACGGCGACGGGCCCTGCAACCGCGAGCGCCTGGCCACCCGCGTGAAAGCGCATGAGGACGGCGCCTGGGTGCGCGAGGCCGCGCTGGCGCACGCCGCCAAGGTGGCCGAACGCGAAGCCCGCGCCAGCCGCGCCGCGGCCTGAACACCGCGCCCGAGGACGGAGGAGACAAACGATGCAACGCAAGGAATGGCCGCTGTGGGAAGTGTTCGTACGCAGCAAGCAAGGCCTGGAACACAAGCATTGCGGCAGCCTGCACGCCGCCGATGCGCAGCAGGCGCTGCACATGGCGCGCGACGTCTATACGCGGCGCCAGGAAGGTGTGTCGATCTGGGTGGTGCCGTCAGCGGCCATCACCGCGAGCGTGCCCGAGGAAAAGCCGGAGCTGTTCGACCCGATGGCCGACAAGATCTACCGGCACCCGACGTTCTACCAGCTGCCCGACGAAGTCAACCACATGTAAGGCCCGCACCATGACCGCGTCCCCACAGCCGACTGTGCCCGCCTCGCTCGACCACCTGCCGCCGGCGCGCACCGCGGCCTTGCGCTACGTGCTGCGCCTGGCCGACAACGCCCTGGTCCTGGGCCAGCGCAACGCCGAATGGTGTGGCCATGGCCCGGTGCTGGAAGAAGACATCGCACTGGCCAACATCAGCCTGGACCTGATCGGCCAGGCGCGGCTGCTGTACGGCCGCGCCGGCGAGCTCGAAGGCGAGCTGACCGGCCTGCCCCGCCATGAGGACGACTACGCCTACTGGCGCGCCGAGCGCGACTTCCGCAACTGGACACTGCTGGAGCTGCCGCACCGCGGCCCGCTGGCCGGCAACGCCGCCGCCGAGCGCGACTACGCCGTCACCATCATGCGCAACTTCCTGTACAGCGCGCTGATGGTCGAGCTGTGGGAAGCATTGCTGGCCAGCGGCGATGACCAACTGGCCGCGATCGCCGCCAAGTCGGTCAAGGAAGCGCGTTACCACCTGCACCACGCGGCTGGCTGGGTAGTGCGCCTGGGCGACGGCACCGAGGCATCGCACGCGCGCATGCAGCGCGCACTGGAGCACCTGCTGCCCTATATGAACGAGTGCTTTGCCGAAGACGCGGTGGAAGCCGGGGCCGCCGCGCAGGGCATCGGCGTCATCACGGCCACGCTGCGCCCAGCCTGGGATGCCACCGTCGCCGAGACGCTGCAGGCCGCCACGCTAACCCTGCCCCAGGCCACGAGCTTTGTCTCGACCGGCAAGCACGGCCTGCACTCCGAACACATGAGCTACCTGCTGGGCGAGATGCAGGGGCTGGCGCGGGCCCATCCGGGCGCGCAATGGTAAGCGCCCGCTTCGCCGAAAAGGGTTGACCAACATGAACATCGCCGCCCTCCCCCCGCGCAACGACCGCGCCACCGATGGCCAAATCGCGCGTGCATGGGCGGCGCTGGAGGCGGTGCCGGACCCGGAGATCCCGGTGGTGTCGATCCGCGACCTGGGCATCCTGCGCGATGTCTTGACCGGCGCCGACGGCGCGCTTGAGATCGTCATCACGCCCACCTATTCCGGCTGCCCGGCGATGTCGCAGATCGCCGAGGACATCGGCCGGGCGCTGGACGGCGCCGGGCTGGCGCCGTGGCGCATCCGCACCGTGCTGGCGCCGGCCTGGACCACCGACTGGATCACCCCGGCCGCGCGCGAGCGCCTGCGCGCCTTCGGCATTGCGCCGCCGGGCCAGTGCCGCACGCCGGCCGCGGCGCAGCCGCTGGGCTTTGTGCCTCGCGCCGCCCGCGCGGGCGCGCCCGATGTCGTGGCCTGCCCGCGCTGCGGCAGCGTGCATACGCAGGAAATCTCGCGCTTTGCCTCGACCGCCTGCAAGGCGCTGTACCGGTGCCTGGACTGCCGCGAGCCGTTCGACTATTTCAAACCCTACTGAGCCCCGCCGGGCCGAAGCCAGGCTGCCATGACACCACAGTTCCATCCGCTGCGCGTGGCGCAGGTGCGCCCCGAGACCGCCGACACCATTTCGATCGCATTCGAGGTGCCGGAGGCGCTGCGCGACGCCTACCGCTTCACCCAGGGCCAGTTCCTGACGCTGAAGGCGCCGGTCGACGGCAAGGACCTGCGCCGCTCCTACTCGATCTGCTCGGCCGTGCAGGACTACGACGCGCACGGCGAGCTGCGCGTGGCGGTCAAGCTGGTCGAGGACGGACTCTTTTCCACGCACCTGCATGACTCCATCGCCCCGGGCCAGGTGATCGACGTGATGACCCCCGACGGGCGCTTCCACGTGCCGCTCGATGCCGGCGCGGCGCGCCACTACGTTGCCTTTGCCGCCGGCAGCGGCATCACGCCGGTGCTGTCGCTCGTCCGCACCACGCTGCAGGCCGAGCCGCTCAGCCGGTTCACGCTGGTCTACGGCAACCGCAACGTCGACAGCATCATCTTCTCCGAGGCGCTGGAGGACCTGAAGAACCAGTACCTGGCGCGCTTCACGCTCTACCACGTGCTGTCGCGCCAACCGCAGGAGGTCGACCTGCTGCACGGCCGGCTCGACCACGACCGCGTGAGCGCGTTCCTGCAGACGCTGATCCCCGTCGAAGATATCGACGCGGCCTTTGTCTGCGGGCCGGCCTCGATGATCGACGAAGCGGAGGCGGCGCTGCGCGATGCGGGCCTCGATCCGCACCGCATCCATGCCGAGCGCTTCGGCGTGCCGCTCGCGCAGGCAAAGCGAAAGCCTGCCCCCGCCCACACCGACCATGCCGGCACGGCCGAGCTGGTGGTGGTGCTCGACGGCAAGCAGCACAGCCTGCGTCTGCCACTGGAAGACGCCAACGTACTCGACACCGCGCTGGCCTCCGGCCTGGACCTGCCCTTTGCCTGCAAGAGCGGCGTCTGTTGCACCTGCCGCGCCAAGGTGCTGGAGGGCCAGGTGGAGATGGAAAAGAACTACACGCTCGAGCCCTGGGAGATGGAAAAGGGCTTCGTGCTCACCTGCCAGGCGCGGGCGCTGACGCCGCGGGTGGTGGTCAGCTACGACGAACGCTGATCCGGGCACGCCGGCGCGTGCGTATTCAGACAATTGCCGACATTGGCCAGCACGGGCCGTGACTACAATGGCGGCAGGCAGCTTCCTGCTGGCGCGATGCTTGCAGGACAGTGACCGGGCGGGCCGCGATCGCGCCTGTCGCATCGCCGCCGCGGCGGTGCCAGCGAACCGTCCCACCCATATACAATCACGGCCATGCAATATATCCACGTCGTCAATGGTGATGTAGCAGGCACGACCCTGCGCCAGGCCCTGGCCCAGGCTGCGCGGCCGGACCCTGTCGTGGTGCTGCGCGACGACCTGGCGGTGGGACCGCTGGCCGACATCGACAGCACCGGCCTGATCCGCTCCGGCTTCTGGCAGCGGGTCGCCCCGCATACCGACATCGATTTCGGCGCCGAGATGCGCCAGGCACTGGACCAGCTCCAGGCACTGCGTCAGGACAGCATGGAAGTGGCCATCTGGCACGGCCAGAGCGCAGCCGACCAGCTGATGCTGCGCCGGGTGGTGTTCCACCTGTACCAGGCGCCGCAGCGGATCAATGAAATCGCCATGGACCTGCGCGAGCTGGAAATGCCTGCGCAGGGCAACCTGGCGGCGATCGGCATGTACACGCCCGCGCGGCTGGCGCGGCGCTTTTCCACCATCGCCCCGGTCTCGGTGCTGCGCCTGGGCCGCCTCGGCTACGAGTGGCAGCAGAACGTCAAGGAAAACGCCGACGTGCGGCTCTGGAAGGGCAACACGCTGGTGCCGGCGGCGTACCACACCATCGACGAGATCATCATGGATCGCGCCCCGTCCGACTGGACGCCCGCGGCGCAGATGGTGGGCAGCGTGATGGGCGCGATCGAGGGTCTGCTGGCCAGCGACTGGTTCGTGTTCTGGCGCTGCCGCGAGCTGATCGCCATGGGCCAGCTGGTGCTGCGCGGCAATGCTGACTCGCTCGATACCTGCGAACTGCGCCGCCATTTCGGCAGCAGTGGCACCGGCGGCGAATAAACGAGAATATGGCCCGTACCAAGGCACCCGATTTCGAGGCGCAGCGCGAGCAGATCCTGGACCTGGCCGCCGCCGCCTTTGCCAACAGCAGCTACCCCAGCACCTCGATGGCCGACCTGGCCGCCGCCTGCGGCACCTCCAAGGCGCGGCTGTACCACTATTACGAGAGCAAGGAAGCGATCCTGTTCGACCTGCTGGACCGCTACACGCGCCGGCTGATGCTGCTCGTCACTGAAGTGGAGGCCGACGCCGAGCGCCACGCGCGCACCGACAAGGCAGCCTTCGGCAACCTGATCCGTGCCTTCCTGGCGGAGTACGAGACCTCGCAGACGCGCCATATCGCGCTGATCAACGACGTCAAGTTCCTGGCCGAGACCCAGCGCGACCTGATCCTGGGCCGCGAGCGCGACGTGGTCGCGGCCTTCTCGCGCCTGCTGCGCCGGGCCTACCCGGAGCGCGTCACGCGCGAGAACCAGACCGCGCTGACCATGACCATCTTCGGCATGATCAACTGGACCTTCACCTGGCTCAAGCCGGGCGGCCGGCTGTCCTATGCAGAGTTTGCCGAGATGGTGGTCGACCTGCTCGAAGGCGGCCTGCCCGGCCGGGCCGCGGCCGCGCGCTGACCCGGCGCTGGCCCGTCGCCCTGCCACTCACATCCACTCGGCCTCTTCGCGCTGGCGCCGCTGCTCGCGGTCCTGGCGGAACATCTCTTCCAGTTCGTCGCGCGCCTGGCGCGCCAGCGAGACCAGCTTCTTCTGGTCGGTGTAGTGCGGATAGAAGCGGTCGATCGCCTGGATGTTGTGGCGCCGGAAACGCAGTGCCACGTTGCGGGCCTCGGCCGGATCGAAGCCCAGCCCCTCCAGCACGCGGCGGCCCAGCATCAGCGAGCCCTCGAACATCTCGCGCTCGAACAGGTGCACGCCGCGGTCCTTGAGCTGGTAGACATGTGACACATGGCGCGCCCGGGCGTAGATCTGCAGTTCGGGAAAGCGTTGGCGCACGCGGTCGATCAGTTCCAGGCTTTCGTCCATGCCGTCGATGGCGACCACCAGGATGCGCGCGTCGGCAATGCCCGCGGCCTCCAGCAGGTCCAGCCGGGTGGCGTCGCCATAGAAGACCTTGAAGCCGTACTGGCGCAGGAACTCGATCTGGTCGGGGTCGTGGTCCAGCACTGTCACGCCCACGCCCTGGGTGTACAGCAGGCGGCCGACGATCTGGCCGAAGCGCCCGAAGCCGGCGATCAGCACCGGATTGTGCTGCGGCGTGATGGCCTCGTCGGGCCGGGCCTTGCCACTGCCCAGGCGCGGCGCCACCAGCCGGTCATAGGCCAGCAGCAGCAAGGGCGTGGCCACCATCGACAGCGCCACCACCAGCACCAGCAGGGCCTCGGTCTCGCGCGGTAGCAGGCCGGCGGTGCCCGACACGCCGAACACCACGAAGGCGAACTCACCGCCCTGCGAGATCAGCAGCGCAAACAGCAGCCGCTGGCCGCGGGCGATGGCGAAATACCGCGCCAGCAGCGCCAGCACCGCGGTCTTGGCAACCACGAACGCGGCCACCAGACCCAGCACCAGCCAGGGCGAGCGCGCCAGCACGGCAAAGTCGATCGACATGCCGACGGCCATGAAGAACAGGCCCAGCAGCAGGCCCTTGAACGGCTCCAGGTCGGCCTCGAGCGCGTGGCGGTATTCCGAATCGGCCAGCAGCACGCCGGCCACGAAGGTGCCCAGCGCCATCGACAAGCCCACCGCGTCCATCATCAACGCAATGCCCACCACCAGCAGCAGCGCAAACGCCGTGAACATCTCCCGCATGTCAGTGCGGGCGATAAAGCGCAGCGCCGGGCGCACCAGGTAGCGACCGCCGACCACCACCGCACCGATCACCGCCACCGCCTTGCCTGCCGCCAGCCAGCCGGCCGCGCCCGGACCCGCGCCTTCGGCGCCCTGCGTGGTCAGCAGCGGCAACAGCGCGATCATCGGGATCGCGGCGATGTCCTGGAACAGCAGGATGCCGAAGCTGGCCGCCCCCGCCGGCGTGCCGAAGAGGTTGCGCTCGGTCAGTGTCGCCAGCGCGATCGCGGTGGACGACAACGCCAGTCCCAGGCCCGCCACCAGCGCCACCTGCCACGGCGCGCCCGCCAGCGCCGCCACCGCGCCGATCACCAGCGCGCAGGCGGCCAGCTGCGCGCCGCCGTAGCCAAAGATGCTCCGCCGCAGCGCCCACAGCTTGCGCGGCTCCAGCTCCAGGCCGATGACGAACATCATCAGCACCACGCCGAACTCGGAGAAATGCAGGATCGATTCGACATTGGTCACCAGGCGCAACGCAAACGGCCCGATCGCCGCCCCCGCCAGCAGGTAGCCCAGCACCGCGCCCAGGCCGCCGCGCCGCGCCAGCGGCACCGCCACCACCGCCGCCACCAGGAACACCAGCAGCGCAATCAGGAAGTCGTGCTGATTCATGCCTGCCCCCCCGCCGGCGCGGCACCGGTGCCCAGCCGCCCGCAGACATGGGCGATATGCTCGGCCAGCGCCTGGGCGTCGGCATTGTTGGCGTCGTGCAGCACCACCGGCGGCAGCCAGTTCATGCCGCACAGCAAGGCGCTCTGCTCCAGCGGCAGCAGGAAGTCCCCGATCGGGTGGCCATGGGTGCCGTCCGGCCCGTAGGAATCGGCCGTGCCGCCGGTGCTCACCACCGCCAGCAAGGACTTGCCACGCAGCGCGGTGCCGCCGGGGCCATAGGCCCAGCCTGGCTCCAGCACCTCATCGAGCCACAGCTTGAGCAGCGCCGGCACGCTGTACCAGCGCACCGGGAACTGCAGCACGATGGTGTCCGAGACCGACAGCACGCGCTGCTCGGCGACGACGTCGATGTCATAGTCGACATAGCTGCGGTAGAGATCGCGTACCTGTACCTGCGGCAGCGCGGCCAATGCATCGGCCAGCGGCCGGTTGACGCGCGAACGGCTGGGCGTGGGATGCGCGTAGATCACAACGATTGGGGGCTCGGTCATCAAAGGCGATCGGCTGGGCAAGGGAGCAGACGAACCTGCGGGAAAGCGTGGAATTGCGGCGTTGCACCAAATCCACATCCAGTGTCAGGCAACAATTCATCACATTTTTTCAAGCTGTTGATTTTATTCGATTTTTATTGATGCTGTGGCGAGACGTCGGCCTGCTGCGGCGCGGGAAGCTTACGCCGAACTGACAATTCCACTACAATACTTTTGGCGCCGCATCAAGATGGTGTTTCCCCGAGTCCTGCACCGATGCAGGGAAAAGTGCCTGGAAAAACACCAACGCAGTGCTATGTTTATCTGTGACTGCACCTGGAAGGAAATAACGTGAATCCGCTCGAACTGAGCAAGGCCGTCGGCGCACTGACCGACGAAGATCTGCGCAAGGCAGCCGAAGCCGCACAGGCCACCCACCGCGCCACCGTACTGGTGCGCGAGCTGGCGGCCCACCACCGCTCGCGCCTGCTGAAGCATTTCCTCGCCCTGGGCGAGGAGGATCGCCTGCTCCGTTTTGGCCAGTCCGTGGGCGACCACGTGATCGAAGCCTATGTCGACAGCATCGACTTCGACCATGACAGCGTGTTCGGCGTGTACGACGACAAGCTCGAACTGATCGGCGTGGGCCACTTCGCCAACCTGCGCGACAACGCCCAGGGCCGCGTGGCAGAGTTCGGCGTGTCGGTGTCGGGCAGCGCCCGCGGTCGCGGCATCGGCAGCGCGCTGTTCGAGCGTGCCGCCATCCACGGCCGCAACACCAATGTGCGCACGCTGTATATGCATTGCCTGTCGCGCAACGCCGCGATGATGCACATTGCCAAGAAGGCCGGCATGAAGGTCCAGTACGCCTACGGCGAGGCCGATGCCTACCTGGAACTGCCGCCGGCCGACACCGCCAGCCGCCTGACCGAAGCGCTGGACGAGCAGCTCGCCGACCTGGACTACGCGGTGCGCCGCAACCTGCGCGACGCGCGCCGCTTCGGGCTGCGCTTCTGGCGCACCATGGTGCCGCAGAAGCACACTGCCTGAGCTCCGCGGGTCCGCTTATTGCGGGTTCCACGCCAACGGCGCATCGCATCGATGCGCCGTTTTTATTTGCGGCCTCAGGCTTGCCGCATCAGGCCGCGCCGCCCACCGGCAGCGCCGTGGTGTCCTTGATGCTTTCCAGCGCAAAGCTGGAACGCACGTCGATCACCGACGGGTGCGCCAGCAGCTGTTCCTGCATGAAGCGCGCGAAGTGCTCCATGTCTTCCACGTAGACCTTGAGCAGCAGGTCCATCTCGCCGGTCATGGCGTGGCACGCGGCCACCTCCGGCCAGACCGCGATCGAGGCGCGGAACAGGTCCAGCGGTGCCTTGCCCTTGGGCGCGCCACCATGCTTTTCCAGCCGGACATTGATATAGGCCAGCAGGCCAAGTCCGATCTTGTTGGGCTCCAGCAGCGCTGCGTACTGCCGGATCACGCCGATCTCCTCCAGCCGCCGGATGCGGCGCAGGCAGGGGCTGGGCGACAGGTTGACGCGCTCGGCCACTTCCAGGTTGGTCAACCGGCCGTTGGTCTGCAGCACTTCCAGGATCTTCCGGTCGATCTTGTCCAACTCCACCTTGCTCACGATATTGTTGCTCCGCAATATGTTTATTGGCAATTTTTTTGCGCAAATTTAGCAAGCCGTGCACAAGTACGCAATTTTTTGTGTAATTACGTCCGATATAGGGCCGCTTCTGATGAGCTGACAGCCTTATCGGTCACTCGCGCGGCAGCCGGTCGGGCTGGGCAAACCTGTGCGGTGGCGCCACCGCAAGTCGCGGCCGCGCCCCGCCGGCCGGAAGCAGGCAAGGATGGTGCCAAGCCCGGCAAACAGGGAAGCGGCATTCTACGGGCGTTTGCGGGCGAGGTCAGGTTCTTCCTGGTGCACGCACAAGGCGAACAGGCAAAGAAAAAGCGCGCGAACCCTAAGGCTCGCGCGCTTGGTGGCGTCGCTGGCAGTGTCCGCTGGCGCGGCCCTGCCAGGGCCGGTCAGCCGCCGCTGGTGGACGGGGCGCCCGGTGCCGCGGGCGCCGGCTGGCTGCCCGGAGCCGCCTGGCCACGCGGCCCGCGGTCGCCGCGGTGCGAATGGTCGCGGTGCATCTTCTCCATGCCAGCGCGGATTTCGTCGCGGGTCAGCTTGCCGTCGCGGTTGGCGTCGAGCTGGTCGAAGCGCTTGGCCAGGCGCGGCAGGCCGGCGTTGGCCTCAGCCTTGGTCAGCGCGCCGTCGCCGTTCTTGTCGGCAGCCTTGAACTTCTCGTCGAAGGCTGCCTGCATGCGCGCATGGTGCTCGGCCATGGCGGCCTTGCGGTGCGCGTCCATCTCGGCCTTGTCGATCTTGCCGTCGCGGTTGGTGTCGAGCTTGTTGAACCAGGCGTCGGCTTCCGCCTTGGAGATCGCGCCATCGCCGTCGGTATCGATTGCCTTCATCCACATGCCGCCACCGTGGCCCATATGGTGATGGTGGCCCATGCCGGGCTTGCCGGCTGGCGCAGCGGGTGCGGCGGGGGCGCTGGCCTGGGCAAATGCGCCACCGGCGACCAGGAGGGCGGCCGATGCGGCCAGGAATTGCTTCAGGATCTGCGGCTTGTGATTGCGTTGCATGTCTTGCTCCTTTTCATCACGTTTGGCATGTACGGATTAGAACGCAGACGATGCGGGGAAGTTGGCGCTTTTAATACGATGTTACCCGGCTCACAGAAAGGGCCGCGCGCCGTAAGGGAACGCAAGCAAGCGCGAATATTTGGCGCCCGGAATCAGTCCTTCGGCGCCAGCTGGCCTTCGCCGGCCGCCTGCGGTGCCATCGCCGGCTGGTACTGGCGCGGATCGACCGGTTGCGGCTGCGGTTGGGCGGGCTGGGCCTGCTGCACAGGCGCCTGGCCTTGCGGCTGCTGGGCCGGGGGCTGGCTCACGACCGGCGCCGGGGCCGGCATCGGCGTTGCCATCGGTGCCGCGGCGCCGGCGGGCGGCGTGGACAAGGCACCGGCCGCTGCCGGTGCGCCGCGCGCGGCACCGGCCTGCAGCGGCAGCACGATTTCCTGGCGCACGCCGCTGCGCTCGATCACCACCGCACGCTGGCGGATCTCCACCAGCCGGATCTGCGGCGACAGCTCGGCGCCGGCGCGCACCGCCTTGGGCGGGCCGCCATCGATCGACACGATTGCCGCGCCCGCGCCGCCATCCACCTCGGCCACTACGCCGATCAGCTGCACGTCGCGCGGACCGCCCTGCGCCGAGCCACCGAACAGCGTCGCGACCGCGCCGGTCTCGACCGCCTCGGTCTGGGCCACGCGCGCGCTCTGCGGCACCGGGATGGTACGCATCGCGCTGAAGCTCAGCACCCAGTAGGTGGCGAGCGCACACAGCGCGATAAACAGCACCAGGCTGGCCAGGCGCGGCAGCCAGGGCGCGGAGGCATCGAAGCGGAGCGAAGGCCGGAGGGACAGTTGCATGGGATCGGGACCCTGGATACCCACAAGGCGGGCAATGGCGCGTGAGCGCAGACGCGCCAAGCGTACCAGAGCCCCATGACACTGTCTGCCGCGCCGGTGCCGCGCCGCCAACCCTTAGAGCAGGTCGTCCAGCAGGTCCGGCCCGAACACCTCGCGCTCGATATGCGCCACCGGCACGCCCGCGCTGACCAGCGCATGGCGCTGCGCCTGCATGAAGCCGAGCGGTCCGCACAGGTAGCAGCTGCCGTCGATAAAGCGCTGCAGGTCGGGCTGGCGCAGCAGTTCGGCCACCGGCATGGTGCCGGCGTGGTCGTAGTCGCGACCGGCGACGTCGCCCGCTTCCGGGGTTTCATAGCTGATGTGCGTGGCGAGCTGCGGCAGGCGTTCGCGCGCCCATTGCAGGTCGACGCGATGGGCGTGGTGGCGGCCATCGCGCGCGGCATGGGCAAACAGCACCTGGCGCTGCGATCCCTGCGCGGCCAGCGTACGCAGCACCGACAGCATCGGCGTGATGCCGATGCCGGCCGACAGCAGCACCAGCGGACGGCGGCCGTCGAGCGCCGGCGTGAACTCGCCGAACGGCGCGCTCACCTTGAGTTCAGTGCCCTCCTGGGCATTGGCGTGCAGCCAGTTGGACACCGCGCCGGCCGGGGTGGTGCGGTCGCCCGCCTCGCGCTTGACCGAGATGCGCCAGGTCGGCAGCCCGCTTTCGGCCGACAGCGAATACTGGCGCAGCTGGCGCTGGCCATCGTCGAGGCGCGCCTCGACGCTGATGTACTGGCCCGGGCGGAACGCGCGCAGCGGCTGGCCGTCGGCGGCAGCCAGGGTGAGCGCCACCACCTGGTCGCCCTGCGCCTCGCGGCGCACCACGCGCACCGGCGTCAGTTCGCCGGCGGCCACGCCGGTGCGCTGGTACAGGCGCGCCTCGGCGGCGATCAGCTCGCCGGCCAGCAGCCAGTAGGCCTCGTCCCAGGCGGCCAGCAGCGGCGGCGTGGCGGCCTCGCCCAGCACTGCGGAGATGGCGCCCAGCAGGTGGCGGCCGACGATCGGGTAGTGCGCCGGCGTCAGGCCCACGGCCGCATGCTTGTGGACAATGCGCTCGAGCACCGGCCCCAGCGCCGCCGCGTTATCGATATTGGCCGCATAGGCGAACACGGCCGAGGCCAGCGACTGCTGCTGGCTGCCGTTGGCCTGGTTGCCCATGTTGAACAGTTGCGTCAGCTCGGGCCGGTCCGCGAACATCTCGCGGTAAAAATGCGTGGTGATGGCCAGGCCGTGCTCGCGCAGCACGGGGACGCTTGCATCGATATAGGGGCGGGAAGCGGCGGACAGCATCAGGAAACACTCCGTTTTAAATCATGCAAATAAAATGCATGTTTTTGCTCAAAATAAAACCGGCTCTCGCCGGCCCGCGCGGACAGGATCCGCTCAGGCCGAACGCCGGTTCAGGAAATCGCGATGCAGGCGGATGATCGACTCGGCCGTCTGGCTGCCGGTGACATCGGCCAGCGTGACGTCGTCCAGGGCACGGTAGAAAGCCTGCTCGGCCACGTCCAGCGCGCGCTTCAGGCGGCAGTTGCCGTTCAGCGCACAGGGCGGGTTGTCGCAGTCGATCACCGCCTTGTGCCCTTCCAGCTCGCGCAGGATGGTGCCGATGGTCAGCCGCTCGGCGCCGGGGCCCAGCTGCAGGCCGCCGTGGCGGCCGCGCGTGGCGCTGATCCAGCCCAGCTTCGACAGCCGCGCCGCCACCTTGACGAGGTGGTTGTGCGAGATGTCGAACTGCTGCCCCACCTCAGCAATGGTGATCGGCCGGCTGCCGTCGCCACGGGCGACGTACATCAGCAGGCGCAACGCATAGTCGGAAAAGCGGGTCAGCTGCATCGTGCCGCCATCTTAAAAAAGATGCATTCAGGATGCAAGTTATTTCCCTGCCCGGATGCCGGTCCTCACGAACTGTGACCCGGATCAGACTTTGCTGAGGTGCCGAACGGGCCGCCCATAAAACAGTCATGTGGCGCCGGTTATACTGACTGGCGAACCCGGCCCGCCGCCGCCCCACCGGTGCGGGCCCAGCCATTCAAGCCAAGAGGTCCACTGACGATGCGCAGATTCACTCCCCAGATTGCCAGCCCCGCCCGTTCCGTGCGTGCCCGCCGTGCGCGCGGCTTCACCCTGATCGAGATCATGGTCGTGATCGTGATCCTTGGCGTGCTGGCGGCGCTGGTGGTGCCCAAGATCATGAGCCGTCCGGACGAGGCCCGCATCGTGGCCGCGCGCCAGGACATCTCGTCGATCATGCAGGCGCTCAAGCTGTATCGCCTGGACAACAGCCGCTACCCCACCACCGAGCAGGGCCTGGCCGCGCTGGTGGCCAAGCCCACCACCGAGCCCGTGCCCAACAACTGGAAGGGCGGCGGCTACCTGGAAAAGCTGCCCAAGGATCCCTGGGGCCATCCGTACCAGTACCTGAACCCGGGCGTGCGCGGCGAGATCGACGTGTTCAGCTTCGGCGCCGACGGCCAGGCCGGCGGCAACGGCAACGACGCCGACATCGGCAACTGGGAATAAGCACAGCCCCGCCGCCACCCCCTGCAACCATGACCACGGCGCCGCGCCGCCGCGCGACCGGCCCCCGGCGCCGCGGCTTTACGCTGCTCGAGCTGCTGGTGGTCATGGTGATCGCCGGCATCGTGATCTCGCTGGTGGCGGTCAACGCCTCGCCCAATGAACGGGGCCGCGTGCTCGACGACGGCCAGCGCATCGCGCGGCTGTTCGAGCTGGCGCAGGAAGAGGCGCAGCTTGGCGCACGCCCGATCGCCTGGGAGGGCGATGCCAGCGGCTGGCGCTTCCTGGAATCGACCCCCAACGGCTGGATCCCCATGCGTACCGACGTGTTTGCCCCGGGCCACTGGCGCCTGGCGCTGGACCAGGTCATCGTGGCCGAAGGGGGCCGCAGCACCGGGACCAGCAGCCCGCCCCGGCTGATCTTCGGGCGCGAGCTGATCGATGCCCCGCAGCGGCTGATCCTGGTGCGCGGCGATATCCGCGTGGACGTTGCCGGCGACGGCAGCGGCCGCTATTTCGCCAGCACGCCATGAAACCCTGCCCTCGCTCCTTGCCCCGGCCGGCCCGGCGCGGGCGCAACGCCGGCTTCACGCTGATCGAAGTGCTGGTGGCGCTGACCATCCTGGCGGTCGCGCTGACCGCGGCGATGCGCGCGATGAGCTCGATGGTCGATGCCAGCGCGTCGCTGCAGGCGCGCATGCTGGCCGAGTGGAGCGCCGAGAACCACCTGGCCGCGCTGCGCCTGGCCAAGACCTGGCCCGAGCCCGGCGTCAGCGGCTATGCCTGCCCGCAGGGCGGCACGCCGCTGTATTGCGAGCAATCCGTCTCGGGCACGCCCAATCCCGTTTTCCGCCGCGTCGAGATCGCGGTCTACCCGTCCGCCACGGATAAGTCCGTGCGCCTGGCGTGGCTGGTCACCATTGTCCCCAATGAAACCCGCAACGTGCTCTGAGCGCCGCCGCCTGCGGCGGCCCGGCGGCTTCACGCTGCTGGAAATGCTGGTCGCCATCACGCTGCTGGCGGTGATGGCGGTGATCGGCTGGCGCGCGCTGGACAGCCTGACGCGCAGCCGCGAGCGCCTCACCGACCACGATGCGCGCCTGGACGCGCTGAAGGTGCTCTACGGCCAGCTCCAGGCCGATTGCGAGCACCTGGCCAACCCCACGCTGCTGCAGGCCAGCCCGGTCGAGATCGGCCAGAACCGGCTGCTGCTGGTGCGCGACCGGCGCGACGAAGGCCAGCCGCCGACCTGGCAGGCGCTGTCGTACCAGCTCGACGGCAATACCCTGGTGCGCGTGGCCGCGCCGCCGGTGGACAGCCGCGCCGGCCTGCAGTCCGCCCTGCTGGCGCTGCGCCAGGGCGGCAGCAACACCGCGCAGGTGCGGCGCGTGCTGGCCGACGTGGACGGCATGAGCATGCGCGCATGGGTGGAGCCCGCCGGCTGGCAGGCCGACAGCGGGCGCATCCGCAACGTGCTGTTCGCGGGCAACGCCGCCAGCGCCGTGGCCGCCTCCGCGCCCGGCGCCGCGCTGCCCAACACCGCGGTGCGCGCGGTGGAACTGACCATCTTCGCCCGCATGGGCGATGGCGATGCGCCGCGGCAGTTCCAGAAGATCTGCATGACCGGGCTATGAGGCAAGCCAGCCGCCTGCCTCGCCTGGTGCCGTTGCGCCGCCGCCCGCGCGGTGCGGCCGTGGTCACCGCGCTGCTGATGGTGACGCTGGCCGTGGTGGTGGTGTCCGGCATGCTGTGGCGCCAGCAGGTGCAGATCCGCGCCATCGAGAACCAGCGGCTGCTGGCCCAGGCCACCTGGATCGAGCGCGCCGCCGTGGACTGGGCGCGGCTGATCCTGCGCGACGACCAGCGCCGCACCAATGTCGACGAACTGGGCGAGCCGTGGGCGGTGCCGATCGCCGAGACGCGGCTGTCGGACTTCCTCGGCGCGGCACTGCGCACCGACGTTGCGGGCGAGACCTCGTTCCTGTCGGGCCGCATCCTGGATGCGCAGGCGCGCCTGAACCTGGCCAACCTGGTGGTGTGGACCGCCACTGGCGGCGAAGGCGCCCAGGGAGGCCGCGCGGCCTCGGTCGACCCGGCGGCGCAGGCCGCATACCGCCGCCTGCTGCAGACGGTCGGCCTGAACCCGGCGCTGGCCGAGACCACGGCGCGCTACATGCTGCAGGCCGCGCAGGGTGGCAATGCCAGCGGCCAGCCGGCGCCGCGCCCGCTGGACAGCGTGCAGGGGCTGATGGCGCTGCCCGGCTACACGCCGGAGATGGTGGCGGTGCTGGAGCCCTTTGTCACCGTGCTGCCCGAGCGCACGCTGGTCAACGCCAACACCGCCGAGGCCGAGGTGCTGGCCGCGGTCATCGACAAGCTGCCGCTGGAGCGCGCGCGCGAACTGGTACGCCAGCGCGACCGCGCCTACTTCAACAACCTGGGCAACCTGCAGACCCAGCTGGCCGCGGTGGCGCCGCAGGCGGATGCCGCCAACCTCGGCAACCTGCTCGACGTGCGCACGCACTACTTCTTGGTCTACGGACTGGTGCGGCACGAGCGCGCCACCCGCCTGCAGGTGTCGCTGGTCTTCCGCGGCGAGCCGCTGGGCACGGCCAACACCACGCGCGTGGTCTGGATCCAGGATGCGGACCGGCTGCCGGACCTGCGCTGAGCGGCGCCCACCAGGCCGGGCGACAGGCCGAATTTGCACGCGCAAGCAACCGGGGAGAATGGTATTGACGCGGTTTAGTCACACAGGCAAGGTATGCTGCGGCGCTGGCGCGAGCGTGGCACCAGCCCACCCGCCGCCGTCCGGCCTTCCTGGCCGCCCGCCGGCATCCCCGCACCCCGGCATGATTCCAACACCGGGGCGATCCAGGGCGCATCCCAACCGGCCATGCGCCTGCCCGAGCCGTTCCACTGACGCCAAAGCAAGGAAACCTTGAGCACCACCCTGTACGTCCGCCTGCCACACCGGCCGCATGACCAGCCGCAACCGTGGCAGTTCGGCACCCTGCCGTTCGCGCTGGTGCGCACGGCCACGGCCGACACGGCGCGGCGTGGCCAGGCCCGTGCGGCGCCGGAAGTGTTGCGCGAAGGCCACGCCCGCATCGCTGACCTGCCCGCGGCCGAGCGCCTGGTGCTGATCCTCGCCGCCAGCGACGTACTGCTGACCACCGCCAGCGTGCCGCCGCTGCCGCCCGCCCGTTTGAAACAGGCGCTGCCCAACCTGGTCGAGGACGCGCTCGCGACCGATGCGCAGCCGTGCCATATCGGCGTGGGTCCTGCCCTGGACGGCAGCGCCGCGCGCGGACCGCGCCAGCGGCTGCTGATGGTGGCCGACCGCGCCTGGCTGCGCGCCGTGCTCGACGCCTTTGCCGAACACCGCCACCGGCGCCGCCATGTGCTGGCCGCGCAGCTGTGCGTGCCGCTGGCCTCCGCCGCGCAAGCCAGCACCGAGCCGTCACTGGCGGCCGCCGGCGCGCCGGCGCCGACGGCCGCGCTGGTGGTCGAAGCCGCCGCCAGCGCCCTCGCCCGGAGCGGCGAGTTGAGCGACGAATTAAGCGACGAACTGCCCGGCACCGCCGCCGATGCCGCGCGCCAGTGGCAACTGACCGTGCGCACCGGCGCACACGCCGGCTACGGGCTGCTGCTGGGCGACGATGCCCTGGCCGCGTGGCAGGCGCTTGCGCCCGCCGGCACCTGGTATGCCGATGCCGACGCTGCCGCCGCGGCGCCGGTGCCCGACCTGCGCCAGGCCGCCCGCACCAGCTGGCGCCTGTGGATCGAAGGCGCGCAGGACTGCCTGCGCGAGCCGGCGCTGGACCTGGCACAGTTTGAATTCGCGCAGGGCCGTGCCGACCGCTGGAACCTGGTGGCATGGCGCGTGCCGCTGGCATTGCTGGCGGGCATCGTGCTGGTGCAGGTCATTGGCATGAACACGCACTGGCTGCTGCTGCGGCGCGAGCAGCAGCGGCTGGAAGCCGCGCAGTTGCAGGCGCTGCACGGCGCCTTCCCGCAGATCCAGACCGTGCTCGACGCACCGCTGCAGATGCGGCGGCAGGTCGAGCAGCTGCGCACCGCCAGCGGCCGCAGCACGCCGGAAGACTTCCTGCCGCTGGCCGACCGCTTTGCCCAGGCCGCGCGCAGGCTGCCGCCTGACGCGCTGCAGGCGCTGGAGTACCGCGGCCGCATGCTGGTGGTGACGCTCAAGCCGGGCACGGACACGGCCGGCCTGCGCAGCGCCGCGCGCCAGGCCGGGCTGCAGATGGAAGAAGACAAGGCCGGAGGTGCCGCTGGCAGTACCAGCAGCAGCGCAGGCACCCCGGTGACGCCCGGCTCGCGCTGGACCGTCAGGCCCGGCCTGTAAGCGGGCCCACCAGCAAGCATGAACCCCATGAAAGACACAGCCCGAAGCCAGACGCCACGCGCCAGCCGGCCAGGCGCGACCTCTGCGCTGCGCACGCGCCTGGCGCGGCTGCGCCCGTCCGTGCCGCAGGCGTGGCAGGAGCGCTTCAACGCCTTCTGGTCGGCGCGCAACCCGCGCGAACAGGCCATCCTGGCCGGCGGCGGCGCCGTGCTGGCGCTGGTGATCGGCTACCTGGTGCTCTGGGAGCCGGCCGCCGATGGCCGCGAGCGCCTGGCGCGCAACCTGCCCAAGCTGCGCGCCGACCTGGCCGAAATGGAATCCCTGGCACAGGAAGCCCGCGGCCTGAAGGCCACGCCGGCGCCGGCGCTGCGCGGCGACGCGCTCACGCAGGCGCTGCAGGACAGCCTGGGCCAGCACGGCCTGAAGGCGACCCGGCTGGCCGCCGGCGCCGACAACAGCGTGCAGGTGCAGCTGGACAAGGTGCCCTTCGGCGCGGTCAGCGGCTGGCTGCAGGACGTGCGCCAGCAGCAGCGCATGAAGGTGATCGACGCCCGCATCGTCTATGTCGGCGCCACGGCGCTGGTGAACGTCAGCGCGACCCTGCAGGGTCCGGGCGGCCGCAGCTGATGGTACGGCTGGAAACGCTGCGCCTGCCGCGCCGCAAGCTGCGCCAGCCGGCCGCATGGCGGCGCCTGCGCTGGCTGGGGCTGGGCCTGGCGAGCGCCGCGGTGACCGTGGTGGCGATGCTGCCGGCGGCATGGATCGCCGCGCGCGTGGCCACGCAGACACAGGGACGGGTACTGCTGGCCGATGCCAGCGGCTCGCTCTGGCATGGTAGCGCCACGCTGGCGCTGTCGGCCGGCGCCGGCAGCCAGACCGCGACAGTGCTGCCTGGCCGGCTGCAATGGACGCTGGCATTCTGGCCGCTGCTGGGCGGCAGCGCGCGCCTGGTGGTGAGCCACTCCGAGGCCATGGCCGCGCCGGTCGCCATCACCGTGACGCCCGGCGGCTGGAGCGCGCAGGCAGGCGCGATCCGGCTGCCCGCGGCGCTGCTTGAAGGCATCGGCGCGCCGTTCAATACGCTGCGCCCGGACGGCCTGATGCGCGTGGACTGGTCCACGCTGCAGGGGCGCTTTTCGGGCCAGGGCATGAGCGGCCATATGACGCTGCGCATCGAACAGGTGTCGTCGGCCGTGAGCCGCCTGCGCCCGCTGGGCAGCTACCGCGCCGAGCTCGACTGGACCGGCGAGGGTGGCGGCAAGCTGCAGCTGAGCACCATCGCCGGGCCGCTGCACCTGGAGGGCAGCGGCACGCTCGGGCGGCAGGCGCGCTTCGAGGGCACCGCGCACGCCGAGCCCGAAGCGGCAACGCAACTGACCAGCCTGCTGAGCCTGCTGGGACGACAAGACAACCATGTGACAAGGCTGCGCTTCTGATGCCAGGCCAATCCAGGAGCGCCCGGAAATGACTATGAAAACCCACGCCATCCGACCTGTTTTCCATACCGCCTGCGCCCGCGCCGTGGCCCTGCTGTGCGGGCTCTCGCTGCTGGCGCCCGCGCCGTTGTGGGCCCAGCCCGGCGCGCGCACCGGTACCCCGCCCGCGCCGCCCGACATCACGCCGTCCAACCGCGACCAGGTGGTGCTGAACTTCGTCAACGCCGACCTTGATTCGGTGATCAAGGCGGTCGGCCAGGCCACCGGCAAGAACTTCGTGATCGACCCGCGCGTGAAGGGCACGGTCAACCTGGTCACCGAGCAGCCGGTGTCGCGCGCGCAGGCGCTGCAGACGCTGGGCTCGGTGCTGCGCATGCAGGGCTATGCCATGGTCGAGAGCAACGGCTTCACCAAGGTCGTGCCCGAGGCCGACGCCAAGCTGCAGGGCTCGCCCACGGTGATCGGCGCCAGCCCCAGCCGCGGCGACCAGGTGGTGACGCAGGTGTTCCGGCTGAACTATGAGTCGGCCAACAACCTGGTGCCGGTGCTGCGGCCGATGATCGCGCCCAACAACACCATCACCGCCTACCCGGCCAACAACACGCTGGTCATCACCGACTACGCCGACAACCTGCGCCGGCTGGCGCGCATCATCGCCGCGGTCGATGCGCCGGCCTCGGGCGAGGTCGAGCTGGTGCCGCTCAAGCACGCCCTGGCCAGCGATACCGCGGCCGTGCTGCAGAAGCTGCTCGACCCCGGCGCCGCGGGCGCCACCGGCGGCGCCGCACCGGGCGTCGACGCCAGCCTGCGCACCTCGGTGGTGGCGGAGCCGCGCAGCAATTCGCTGATGATCCGCGCCACCAGCCGCGCGCGGCTGCAGCAGGCGCGCCAGCTGATCGAGAAGCTCGACCAGCCCTATGCGCGCCCCGGCAATATCTGGGTGGTGCCGCTGAAGAACGCCGATGCGGTCAAGCTGGCGGCCACGCTGCGCGCCATCGTCGCCGCCGACGGCAGCTTTGGCAGCGCCACCCAGCCCGGCGGGCAGGCCGGCGGCATCGGCGGCGCGGCGGGCATGACCAATGTCTCGACGCCGGCCGGCGGGCAGTTCACCGGCGGCGCCACCGGCACCCAGGCCAGCATGCGGGGCGGCACCGGCGGCTCGGGCGGGGCCTATGGCAGCTCGGCCTTCGCCGCATCGTTCGGCACCAGTACCCAGCCGACCACCGGCGGCATCATCCAGGCCGACCAGTCCACCAACTCGCTCATCATCACCGCCAGCGAACCGGTCTACCGCAACCTGCGCGGCGTGATCGACGACCTCGACGCGCGCCGCGCGCAGGTCTACATCGAGTCGATGATCGTCGAGGTGACCGCCACCCAGGCGAGCGAGCTGGGCATCCAGTGGCAGGGCCTGATCAGCTCGTCGAGCGGCAACAACAACGTCTTTGCCGGCACCAACTTCGGCACCGGCGGACAGAACATCCTGAACCTGACCCTGGCCGGGGCGCTGGCCGACAGCAACCGCGCCGCCGCCATCGGCGTGGCGCAGGGGTTCGTGCAGGACATCGGCGGCCTGAACCTGGGCCTCGTCAACAGGGCCTTGGGGCTGGGCGCGCTGTTGCGCGCGCTGGGCTCCAACGGCAGCGTCAACCTGCTGTCCACGCCGAACCTGATCACGCTTGAGAACGAGGAAGCCAAGATCCTGATCGGCCAGAACATCCCGATCACCACCGGCTCCTATGCCCAGACCGGCGGCGCGGCCTCGGTCACGCCGTTCCAGACCATCGACCGCAAGGACGTGGGCATCACGCTGCGCGTGAAGCCGCAGATTACCGACGGCGGGCTGGTGAAGATGCAGATCTTCCAGGAATCGTCGTCAGTGGTGCAGTCAACCGCCAACCTGCTCCAGGGCCCGACCACCAACGTGCGCTCGATCGAGACCAATGTGCTGGTCGACGACGGCCAGATCATCGTGCTGGGCGGCCTGATCGAGGACTCATACGGCGACCGCGTGCAGAAGGTGCCGCTGCTGGGCGACATCCCATGGATCGGCGGCCTGTTCCGCTACGAGAACAAGAACCGCTCCAAGACCAACCTGCTGGTGTTCCTGCGCCCCTATGTGATGCGCACGGCCGCCGCCGCTGACCGCCTGACGCAGGACCGCTACGACTATATGCGCGCGCAGCAGCAAGGCTTTGTTTCGCCTAACATCATGGTGCGTGATACCAACACGCCGTTGCTGCCGCCGGCCGACGCACCGTCCACGCCGTTCATCGATCCGCGTGCAAACGGTCCGGTTGCCGCCCCGCTGCCCCTGCAGCAGAGCCTTCCGCAGAATGCCCCGCAGCCCGGCGTGCCGGGCCAGCCACAGCCCATGCAGCCGGCACCGCAGCAGCTGCCGCAACAACCGGCGAACGCACCCCAGCCGCTGAGCCTGCGCGGCGAGTCTGCGCTCCAGAACTAAGCCCCGACATGGCTAGCGAAGTCCAAACTGCCCTGCCCGCCGGCGCCAACGCGCCGGCCGAGACCCTGGAGCTGCCCTCGCCGATCGCCGCGCGGCTGGTCTCGTACGGCTTTGCGCGCGAGGCGCCGCTGCTGATCGCGCACCAGCGCCCTGACGGACTGGAAGTCTGGGTGACCCGCGCCACGTCTCCGACCGCGCTGGCCGAGGTCGCGCGCGTGCACGGCGCGCTGCGCCTGCGCGTGCTGGAGCCCGAAGCGCTGGAACGCGCCATGGCCGATGCCTACAACCGCCAGGACGCCGGCAGCGCCGCGCAGGTGGTGGGAGAAGTGGAGGGCGAGGTCGACCTGTCGCGCCTGATGCAGGACATCCCGGCGGTGGAGGACCTGCTTGAATCCGAGGACGACGCGCCGATCATCCGCATGATCAATGCGCTGCTGACGCAGGCCGCGCGCGAAGGCGCCTCGGATATCCATATCGAGCCGTTCGAGTCGTCGTCGGTGGTGCGCTTCCGCGTGGATGGCACGCTGCGCGACGTGGTGCGGCCGAAAAAGGCGCTGCACGGCGCGCTGATCTCGCGCATCAAGATCATGGCGCAGCTCGACATCGCCGAGAAACGCCTGCCGCAGGACGGCCGCATCACGCTGCGCGTGGGCGGGCGCCCGGTCGACGTGCGGGTCTCGACCCTGCCCACCGGCCACGGCGAGCGCGCGGTGCTGCGCCTGCTGGACAAGGAAGCGGGCCGGCTCGACCTGGCCAAGCTGGGCATGGCGCCGGGCACGCTGCGCGGCTTCGACCACCTGATCCGCCAGCCGCACGGCATCGTGCTGGTGACCGGGCCGACCGGCTCGGGCAAGACCACCACGCTGTATGCGGCGCTGTCACGGCTTGATGCGCGCACCACCAACATCATGACGGTGGAAGACCCGATCGAGTACGACCTGGACGGCATCGGCCAGACCCAGGTCAACGCGCGCATCGACATGACCTTCGGCAAGGCCCTGCGCGCGATCCTGCGCCAGGACCCGGACGTGGTCATGATCGGCGAAATCCGCGACCTGGAAACCGCGCAGATCGCGGTGCAGGCCTCGCTGACCGGCCACCTGGTGCTGGCCACGCTGCACACCAACGACTCGGCCTCGGCGGTGACGCGGCTGGTCGACATGGGGATCGAGCCGTTCCTGCTGTCGTCGTCGCTGCTGGGGGTGCTGGCGCAGCGGCTGGTACGCCGCCTGTGCCAGCACTGCAAGCGCGAGGAGGTGATCGAGGTCACTGCCGCCGAGGCCGAGGTGCTGCACGCGCAGGGCAAGCCGCTGCAGACCGTGTGGCACCCGGTGGGCTGCGACAAGTGCGGCCAGTCCGGGTACCAGGGGCGCATGGGCGTGTATGAGCTGCTCACCGTCGGTGACGAGATCCGCACCATGATCCACCGGCAGGCGCCTGAGTCCGAGATCAAGCAGGTGGCGCTGGCGCACGGCATGCACACCATGCGCGGCGACGCGCAGCGCTGGGTCGACAGCGGCGCGACCTCGCTTGAGGAAGTGCTGCGCGTGACGCGCGACTAAAGCGGAGCCGCCCGGATGCCAGCCTTCCGCTATGAAGCCGCCGACGCCGCCGGCAAGACCGACCGCGGCGTGATCGAGGCCGACAGCCCGCGCCAGGCGCGTTCGCAGCTGCGCGCGCGGGGGCTGACACCGCTGACCGTCGACCCGCTGGCCGGTGCCGGCCTGGCGCCGCGCAGCGGCAGCCAGCTGTTTGCGCGCAAGCTGTCGACGCAGGAGCAGGCGCTGTTCACGCGCCAGCTGGCCAGCCTGATCGTGGCCGGGCTGCCGCTGGACGAGGCCCTGGGGGCACTGGCCGACCAGGCCGAGCGCGCCTATGTGCACGAGCTGCTGGCCGGCATCCGCGCCGAGGTGATGGGCGGCAGCTCGCTGTCGGTGGCGCTGGCGCAGCACCCGCGCGACTTCCCCGACATCTACCGCGCGCTGGTCTCGGCCGGCGAGCACTCCGGCCACCTGGGGCTGGTGCTGGAGCGGCTGGCCGGCTATATCGAATCGCGCAACACGCTGAGCTCAAAGATCCGGCTGGCCTTCACCTACCCGGCCATCGTCACGGTGGTGGCGTTTGCCATCGTGATCTTCCTGCTGTCGTACGTGGTGCCGCAGGTGGTGAGCGTGTTTGCCAACACCAAGCAGAAGCTGCCGACGCTGACCATCGTCATGCTGGCGCTGTCGGACTTCGTGCGCAACTGGTGGTGGGCGGCGCTGGCGGTGATCGCGGTGGCGGCGTTCAGCATCCGCCGCCTGCTGCGCCAGCCCGCGGTGCGGCTGGAATGGCACCGCTGGCTGCTGACCGCGCCGCTGCTGGGCAAGCTGATCCGCGGCTACAACACCGCGCGCTTTGCCGGCACGCTGGCCATCCTGGTGTCGGCCGGGGTGCCGATCCTGCGCAGCCTGCAGGCCGCGGGCGAGACGCTGACCAACGAGGCGCTGCGCGCCAACGTGGAAGACGCCAACACCCGCGTGCGCGAAGGCGCCTCGCTGGCGCGCGCGCTGGCGGCGCAGAACCAGTTCCCGCCGGTGCTGGTGCACCTGATCCGCTCCGGCGAAGCCACCGGCAACCTGCCGGTGATGCTGGACCGCGCCGCCCAGGGCGAGGCGCAGGAACTGGAACGCCGCACGCTGTTCCTGACCAGCCTGCTGGAACCGCTGCTGATCCTGACCATGGGGGTGGTGGTGCTGCTGATCGTGCTGGCAGTGCTGATGCCGATCATCGAAATCAACCAGCTGGTGCGCTAAAGCAAGACGCCGGCGCAAGGCCGGCGCTTTTTCAGCTTGCGGCCGGCATCACGCCGGCCTGCCATATCACTCTGCTTTCTCTTTCTTGCTCGGGCGCTTGCGCGGCTTCCTGGCCGGTGCCGGGGCGGCTGCGGCTGCGGCGGCCGGCTCCGGCTGGGGTTCGGGCTTCAACTCGGGCTGGGGCTCTACCTGCGCCGTCAGCACCGTCATGCCCGGCGCAGCAAACACCGACTGATCGATCGGCCACGGCGTCTCGCTGAGCGTCACGTCCGGGCGGCGCGCGGCGCGCTTGTGCGCGGTGCGGCCCTTGGGCGCGGCCTCGGGCTGCGGCGCTGCCTCGACCACCGGCTCGGCGGCAGGAACCGGCTCGACCACATCGGCAGCGACGAACGGCAGATCGGGCTCGGGTTCGCGGATTTGCACCGGCTCCGGTGCCGCCTCCGGCTGGGACATGACCGGCGCGGGCGGATCCGAGGGCACGGGCGCCGGTTGCGGCTGGCGGCGCGGTTCAGGCTGTGCCTGGGCCTGCTGGGCCGGGCGCTGCTGAGGTTGCGACTGTTGCGGTTGTGACTGTTGCGGCTGCGGCTGGCCCCGCCCGTCGCTCTCGCCGCCACCCTTGGAACGCTTCTTGAGCCGGATCCAGATGGTCTTGTTGTTGCCACCGTTGCGGGTCTCGACCTCGAACAGGCCGGTGGCGGCCACCAGCTCGGAGAGCTTGCCGTAGCCGTAGTTGCGCGAGTCGAATTCCGGCGCCTGCTTGGCGATATGGTTGCCCATGCTGCCCAGCGTCAGCCAGCCGTCTTCATCCGACACGGCCTGCGCCGCGTTCTGCAGCAGGCGCACCAGGCGCGAGTCCTGGCGCAGCTCGCCGGTGCTGCGCTTGCGCGTGGGCGCGGCAGCCCCGTCGACGCCTTCAGCCCCTTCCGTATCCGCGTCGGCGCGCAGCACGTCGGAGTAGATGAACTTGTCGCAGGCGGTGACAAAGGGCTTGGGCGTTTTGCGCTCGCCGAAGCCGTACACGGTCAGCCCCTGCTCGCGGATGCGCGAGGCCAGCCGGGTGAAGTCGCTGTCGCTGGAGACAATGCAGAAGCCGTCGAAGCGCTCGGTATACAGCAGGTCCATGGCGTCGATGATCATGGCGCTGTCGGTGGCGTTCTTGCCCACGGTGTAGCGGAACTGCTGGATCGGCTGGATCGAGTGCGACAGCAGCCGCTCCTTCCAGCCGGCCAGGTTGGGCCGGGTCCAGTCGCCGTAGATGCGCTTGACGGCGGCCACGCCGTACTTGGCGACCTCGGCCAGCAGGCCTTCGACGATGGCGGGCGCCGCGTTGTCGGCGTCGATCAGCACGGCCAGGGTCGCGGTGCCCTGGCGGGGGGAATTGGTCATGTTCAGGTAGTCACTGGTTTGCCCGTCTCATGCGTACCTCAGGACGGGCAATCGGAAATCAGGTTGCACCAGGCTGGCTGTGCAGGTGTGGCGCATCGCAGACAGCCGGGCAGCGGCACGGGCCATCTCGATGCAACGCAGTGTACACGCGAACCCCTGTCCATACGGGAAATCACCGGCGCCACGGGCACGCTTTGTGCTGCATTGCAAGGTACCGCCAATTATGTGGCGGTGCTACCATGCCGCGCAGAGACACGACCGCCCGACACCTTCACAAGAGGTCACGAGGCGGTCGCCCACAACTGTAGGTGTCGGTGATCCCGACAGCACGCCCATAGAGGAGCACCTATGAATGCCCCCCTGACCCCTCCGGTCAGCGACGCCATCCGCCGCGCGCTCGAAAACGTTACCCTCGAAGACAAATACACGCTGGAGCGTGGCCGCATCTATATCAGCGGCACGCAGGCGCTGGTGCGCCTGCCGATGCTGCAGCAGGAACGCGACCGCGCTGCCGGCCTGAACACCGCCGGCTTTATCTCCGGCTACCGGGGCTCGCCGCTGGGCGCGCTGGACCTGTCGCTGTGGAAGGCCAAGAAGCACCTCGCCTCGCACAACATCGTGTTCCAGGCCGGCCTCAACGAGGACCTGGCCGCGACCTCGGTGTGGGGGTCGCAGCAGGTGAACATGTATCCGGATGCCAAGTTCGATGGCGTGTTCGGCATGTGGTACGGCAAGGGGCCGGGCGTGGACCGCACCGGTGACGTGTTCAAGCACGCCAACTCGGCAGGATCGTCGAAGCACGGCGGCGTGCTGGTGCTGGCCGGTGACGACCATTCGGCCAAGTCCTCGACGCTGGCGCACCAGTCCGAGCACATCTTCAAGGCCTGCGGCCTGCCGGTGCTGTATCCGTCCAACGTACAGGAATACCTGGACTACGGCCTGCACGGCTGGGCCATGAGCCGCTACTCCGGGCTATGGGTGGCGATGAAATGCGTGACCGACGTGGTGGAATCGTCGGCCTCGGTGGAACTGGATCCGCACCGCGTGCAGATCGTGCTGCCGGACGACTTCATCATGCCGCCGGGCGGCCTGAACATCCGCTGGCCGGATCCGCCGCTGGAACAGGAAGCGCGCCTGCTCGACTACAAGTGGTACGCGGGCCTGGCCTATGTGCGCGCCAACAAGATCGACCGCATCGAGATCGATTCGCCGCACGCGCGCTTCGGCATCATGACCGGCGGCAAGGCCTACCTCGACACGCGCCAGGCGCTGGCCGACCTGGGCCTGGACGATGCCACCTGCTCGCAGATCGGCATCCGCCTGTACAAGGTCGGCTGCGTGTGGCCGCTGGAGGCGCACGGCGCCCGCGCCTTTGCCGAAGGCCTGCAGGAAATCCTGGTGGTCGAAGAGAAGCGCCAGATCATGGAGTACGCGCTCAAGGAAGAGCTGTACAACTGGCGCGACGACGTGCGCCCCAAGGTCTACGGCAAGTTCGACGAGAAGGACAACGCGGGCGGCGAATGGTCGATCCCGCAAAGCAACTGGCTGCTGCCAGCGCACTATGAGCTGTCGCCGGCGATCATCGCCAAGGCCATCGCCACGCGCCTAGACAAGTTCGACATGCCGATGGACGTGCGCGCGCGCATCACCGCGCGCCTGGCCATCATCGAGGCCAAGGAAAAGGCGCTGGCCACGCCGCGCGTGACGGCGGAGCGCAAGCCCTGGTTCTGCTCGGGCTGCCCGCACAACACCTCGACCAATGTGCCCGAGGGCTCGCGCGCGCTGGCCGGCATCGGCTGCCACTACATGACGGTGTGGATGGACCGCAATACCAGCACCTTCAGCCAGATGGGCGGCGAAGGCGTGGCGTGGATCGGCCAGGCACCGTTCGCGGGCGACAAGCACGTGTTCGCCAACCTGGGCGACGGCACCTACTTCCACTCCGGGCTGCTGGCGATCCGCGCGTCGATCGCGGCCAACGTCAACATCACCTACAAGATCCTGTACAACGATGCGGTGGCAATGACCGGCGGCCAGCCGGTGGACGGCCAGCTCTCGGTGCGGGACATCGCCTGGCAGGTGCACAGCGAAGGCGCGAAGAAGATCGTCATCGTGAGCGACCAGCCGGAGAAGTTCAACGGCGCGATCAAGCTGCCCGAGGGCATCACCATCTATCACCGCGACCAGCTCGACAGCGTGCAGCGCGAACTGCGCGAAGTGCCGGGCTGCTCCATCCTGCTCTACGACCAGACCTGCGCCACCGAAAAGCGCCGGCGCCGCAAGCGCGGCACGATGGAGGACCCGCAACGCCGCGCCTTTATCAACGATGCGGTGTGCGAAGGCTGCGGCGATTGCTCGGTCAAGTCGAACTGCCTGTCGGTGGAACCACTGGAAACGGATTTCGGCACCAAGCGCCAGATCAACCAGTCGTCGTGCAACAAGGACTTCTCGTGCGTGAACGGCTTCTGCCCGAGCTTTGTCACGGCCGAAGGCGCGCAGGTACGCAAGCCCGAGCAGCACGGCGTGTCGATGGGCAACCTGCCCGCGCTGCCTGAGCCCGAACTGCCGGCGATCCGCCGCGCCTACGGCATCCTCGTGACCGGCGTGGGCGGCACCGGCGTGGTCACCATCGGCGGCCTGCTGGGCATGGCCGCGCACCTGGAAAACAAGGGCGTCACCGTGCTCGACATGGCGGGCCTGGCGCAGAAAGGCGGCGCGGTGCTGTCGCACGTGCAGCTTGCCGCGCGCCCGGACGACCTGCACGCCACCCGCATCGCCATGGGTGAGGCGGATCTGGTGATCGGTTGCGATGCGATCGTGTCGGCCACCGACGAGGTCATCTCCAAGACCCAGGCCGGCCGCACCCGCGCCGTGGTCAACACCGCGCAGACGCCGACCGCCGACTTCATCAAGAACCCGAAGTGGCAGTTCCCGGGCCTGTCGGCCGAGCAGGACGTGCGCACCGCCGTGGGCGAGAAGTGCGACTTCATCAACGCCTCGGGTCTCGCCGTGGCGTTGCTGGGCGATGCGATCTACACCAACCCGCTGGTGCTGGGCTACGCCTGGCAGAAGGGCTGGATCCCGCTGACGCTGCAAGCGCTGGAGCGCGCTATCGAGCTCAACGGCGTCGCCGTCGAGAAGAACAAGGCCGCGTTCGACTGGGGCCGCCATATGGCGCACGACCCCGAGCACGTGCTGTCGCTGACCGGCAAGCTGAAGACCACCGCCGAAGGCGCCGAAGTGGTCAAGCTGCCGACCTCAACCGGCGCCATGCTCGAGAAGCTGGTCGCCCGCCGCATGGAACACCTGACCGCCTACCAGGATGCCGCGTACGCGCGCACCTACCGCGAAGCCACCGACCGCGTGCGCGTGGCCGAGAGCACGCTGGCTGGCAGCGGCAAGGCCCTGCCGCTGACCGAGGCCGCGGCGCGCAACCTGGCCAAGCTGATGGCGTACAAGGACGAGTACGAAGTGGCGCGGCTCTACACCGACCCTGCCTTCCTGGACAAGCTGCGCGCCCAGTTTGAAGGCGAGCCGGGCCGCGACTACCAGCTCAACTTCTGGCTGGCGCCGCCGATCAACGCCAAGCGCGACGACAAGGGCCACCTGGTCAAGCGCAAGTTCGGTCCATCGACGATGAAGCTGTTCCGCGTGCTGGCCAAGCTGAAGGGCCTGCGCGGCGGTGCCTTCGACATCTTCGGCAAGACCGAGGAGCGCCGCACCGAGCGCGCGCTGATCGGCGAGTACCGTGCCTTGCTGGATGAACTGGTGGCGGGCCTCAATGCCGCCAACTACGACACCGCGGTGACGCTGGCCAACCTGCCGGACGATATCCGCGGCTTCGGGCATGTGAAGGAAAACAACCTGAAGGCGGTACGCGGGCGCTGGGCCAAGCTGCTGGAGCAGTTCCGCCATCCGGAGACGGCGCAGCGCGCGGCCTGACCTGCCACGGCAACACACAACGGCCTCGCTTTGCATGAAGCGAGGCCGTTTTGCCTTCAGGGCTGGGCCAGCGTCGCCTCGCCCGGCTTCACATACATCGAGTTGCGCGGCTGCGCCAGCACGCGCCGCACCATCGGCTCGAAGAACGACAGCGGCAAGGTGTCGTAGTCCGTCATGAAGGCGGCACCGTCGTACTTGCGGCAGAACTCCGCGGTGCGCTCGAACAAGTCGGGCTGGCTGCGGTACTGCTCGCGCAGGTTGCGGTCCAGGCCGAGGTGATGGAAGAAGTAGTAGCCCTGGAACACGCCGTGCTTTTCCACCATCCACAGGTTCTCGGGGCTGACGAATGGCTTGAGGATGGCGGCGGCGATATCGGGGTGATTGAAGCTGCCGAGCGTATCGCCGATATCGTGCAGCAGCGCGCAGACCACGTATTCCTCGTCCTGGCCGTCGCGGTGCGCCAGCGTCGCGGTCTGCAGCGAATGCGTGAGCCGGTCCACGGGGAAGCCGCCGCAATCGCCATCCAGCAGGCGCAGGTGCGCCAGCACGCGATCCGGCAGCGCCCGCGCGAACGGCATGAACTCGGCGGAGATGGCGGCCCAGTCTTCGCGGGTGCCGTGTTCCATATGGCTGAAGGTGGCGCGTGCAGGCGCGTGGATGTCGCTCATGCGGGTCTCCTTTTGTGGCAGCGTGCGCGATGGCCGCGCATCGTCTCGTCATGTTTTGCAGGCATTGTGGCACCCGCAGCGGCGCTACACTGTCAAAAAGCTAACAATGTGCCGGCATATTGCGGCGCACCACCGAACATGCTGATCCGTCCTTTCCGCCCGGAAGACCAATCCTGCGTCATTGCCTTGTGGCAGGCCTGCGGCCTGACCCGTCCGTGGAACGACCCGCAGCGCGATATCGCGCGCAAGCTGACCGAGCAGCCTGAACTGTTCTTGGTCGGTGACATCGACGGCCATCCCGTCGCCACTGCCATGGTGGGGTTCGACGGGCATCGCGGCTGGGTCTACTATCTGGCAGTACAGCCCGGCCTGCAGGGCAAGGGGTACGGGCGCATGCTGATGGCGCATGCCGAGCAGCTGCTGATCGAGCGGGGCTGTCCCAAGATCAACTTGCTGGTACGCGCAGGCAACCGCGCCGTGATCGATTTCTACGACAAGCTGGGCTATGCGCCCGACGAGGTGGTCAGCCTGGGCAAACGACTGATTCCCGATAGTTAGTGGGCACGCCAGACCGACATCAAGGAGACGACATGACTTTCCACGGAAGCTGCCACTGCGGCGCCGTTGCCTTCGAAGTGGAGGCCGACAGCATCCCCAGCGTGATCCGCTGCAACTGCTCGATCTGCCGCCGGCGCGGCCACCTGCTGTGGTTCGTGCCGCGCGCGACGTTCAAGCTGGAAACGCCGGAGAGCAATGCCTCCACCTACCGCTTCAACACCATGAAGATCGCGCACCGCTTCTGCCCGGTGTGCGGCTGCGGCCCGTATGCGGACGGGCAGGACAAGGACGGCAAGCCGATGGCCGCGGTCAATGTGCGCTGCCTGGACAATGTCGACCTGGACAGCCTGAAGGTCATCGACTACGACGGACTACACCACTGAGGCCGCCATGTTCCGCATCCTGGGCATCGACCACCTGGTACTGCGCAGCGCCGACGTGGACGCGCTGCGGCGCTTCTATGTCGAGGTGCTCGGCTGCAGCGTGGAGCGCGAGCAAACCGACCTGGGCCTGACGCAACTGCGCGCGGGCAGCGGGCTGATCGACCTGGTCGCGCTCGACGGCCCGCTCGGCCGCGCCGGCGGCGCGGGGCCGGGTGCGGAGGGCCGCAACCTGGACCATTTCTGCCTGCGCATCGACCCGTTCGATGCCGACGCGGTGCGGGCGCAACTGGCACGGCATGGCGTGGACGCCGGCGAGGTGGCGCAGCGCTTCGGCGCCGAAGGCAAGGGGCCCTCGCTCTATGTGAGCGATCCGGACGGCAACGTGGTCGAGCTCAAGGGACCGCCCGCGCCGGTGACCGCACAGTAACGCGCGTGCCCCACGGGGCCCCGCGCGCAGAGTGCGCGCGGGATCGCTACAATTTCCGTCTGGCCCCACGCGCCGCCACCCATGGCGACCACCCGCGCCGGGCCCGCCATGACAACAACAGAAGCCTGCTCCGACGCGGACGCCGCCTGCACCGACCCAGACGCCAGCCCGGCACGCACCGGACCCGCGCACCCCGCCACGCCGCCGCGCCGGCTGGTCTGGATCCTCGGCCTGACCGAGACCATCTCCTGGGGCACGCTGTTCTTCGCCTTCACCGTTTTCATCGACCCCATGATCCGCAGCCTGGGCTGGTCCAAGCCCTTCCTGGCGGGCGGCTATTCGCTGGGCCTGCTGGTATGGGCGCTGTGCTCGTTCGCGGTGGGGCGGCTGCTGGACCGCGCGCCGGCGCGCAAGGTGATGGGCGCGGGCTCGGTGCTGGCCGGGCTGGGCCTGCTACTGTGGGCATGGACGCCGTCGCAGCCGGTGTTCCTGCTGATGTGGGTGCCGATCGGGCTGGCCATGGCGACCACGCTGTACGAGCCCGCCTTCGTGGTGCTGCGCCAGGCTTATGGCGACCAGTACCAGAAGCCCATCGTGGTGGTCACGCTGATGGCCGGCTTTGCCAGCACGATCTTCGTGCCGCTGGCGCAATGGCTGGTGATCCATCTGGGCTGGCGCCCGACGCTGATCGGCTTTGCCGCGCTGAACCTGCTGGTCTGCGCGCCCCTGCACGCGCGCATGCGCTACGCGCTGCATCCCACTTACACCGGCATGACCCCCGCCGACGGCCAGGCCGGCAGCCGCGACATTGCCCGCGCCACGCTGCGCCAGCCGGTGTTCTGGTCGGTGGTGCTGGCCTTTACCGCGACCGCGGTGGTGGCCTCGCTGCTGGGCGCGCACCTGATCCCGATGCTGACCGAGAAGGGCATGCCGGTGGCGCAGCAACTGGTGGTGGCCGCGCTGATCGGCCCGGCCCAGGTGGTGGGCCGCATGCTGATGATGCGCGCCGGCGTGCGCCACCCGGTGCGGCTGTCGCTGCCGGTCTATGCGCTGATGGGCGCCGGGCTGCTGTGCTTTGCGCTGGGGCACGGCGCCTGGCTGATGGTGGCCGCGGTGCTGTACGGCTGCGCCAACGGCGTCAACACCATGCTGCGGGCGATGGCCATGCCGGAGCTGATCTCGCGCCATCACTACGCCACGCTCAACGGGCTGATGATGACGCCGGTGCTGCTAATGCAGGCCGCCGCGCCGTGGCTAGGCGCGCTGCTCTGGCGTGCCGCCGGCGGCTACTGGCTGATGCTGTGGGTGATGGTGGCGCTGGCGCTGGGCGCGCTGCTGGCCTTCGGCTACGCGCTGCACCGGCGCGGGCTGCTGCGCGTGGATGCCGCCAGCCGGTAGTGCGGCGCTGTCATACCCGCCTCACGCCGATGCGGGACAATGACGGCCTTTGCAGGGGCACCACTGCCCCGCCTGCCGCACCCTCCCATGCCTGATCCGCATTCCCCGACCGCCTCCGCGCCCTTGCCGGCTGCGGTGTCGCGCGCCACGCGCGGCACCATGGCGCTGTTCTTCGTCAACGGCGCCACCTTTGCCACGTGGGGCGTGCATATTCCCACCATCAAGGCACGCTTCGGCCTGTCCGACGCGATGCTGTCGCTGGCGATGCTGGCCGTGGCCGGCGGTGCCATCCTGGCGATGGGCCCGGTCGGGCGCTGGGTGGCGCGCGCGGGCAGCGCACGGGCGTCGATGACGGGCGGGCTGCTGTTCGCGCTGGCCACGGTGGCGATCCTGGCGATGCCGTCGTTCTGGCTGCTGCTGCCCGCGCTGGTGGCGTTCGGCATGGCCAATGCGGCCTTCGATGTCGCCATGAACGCGCAGGCCGCCACGGTCGAGGCCAGCCGCACGCGGCCCGTGATGTCGGCGCTGCACGGCATGTTCAGCCTGGGCGGCATGGCGGGTGCCGGCGCGGGCGGCCTGATGCTGTCGCTGGGCGTGGCGCCGCTGGCGCATGCGGCGATGATGGCGGGCGTGACCGCGGCGGTGGCGCTGGGTGCGCTGCCCGGGCTGCTGGCGGACCATCCGGTGCTGCCATCGGCGGCCCACCATCGCGACCATGCGGTGCGCGCGCTGTGGCTGCTGGGCCTGCTGGCGTTCCTGGGCCTGGTCGGCGAAGGCGCGATGTACGACTGGACCAGCGTCTATATGCGCGACGTGGCGCAGGCGCCCGATGGCTGGATCAGCCTGGGCTACGCCGCGTTCTCGGGCGGGATGGCGTGCGGACGCTTCGGCGGCGACCGCCTGCGCGCGCGCCTGGGCGACGGCGCCACGCTGACTGGCAGTGCCTGGCTGGGCTTTGGCGGCATCGCGCTGGCGCTGCTGGTGCCGCTGCCGCTGGCCGCGCTGGCGGGCTTTACGCTGATGGGGCTGGGCGCGGCCAATATGGTGCCGATCTTCTTCGTTGCCGCGTCGCGGCTGCCGGGCGTGGCGCCGGCCGAAGCGATTTCGCGCGTGGCGCGCTTTGCCTACCTGGGGCTGCTGCTGGGGCCGGTGCTGATCGGCGGGGTGGCGCACCTGGCCAACCTGCGCATCGGGCTGGCGCTGGTGGCGCTGACCATGGGCTGGATCGCGCTGGCGGGCGCGCGCGCGGCACGGCGCTACCTGCCGGCGCGCGCCGGCACGCCGGCGGCGCAGGCCCCGGCCGAGCGGTAAGGCGTCAGGCGGCCGCGCGCAGCGGCGCGCCGGCGCCCAGGCCCTCGAACACGAAGCTGTCCATGGCGAGCACGCCATAGGTCACTTCATCGGCAACCCGCGACACGCTGGCCGGCGCCGCTCCTGCGCCACTGGCAGCCTGCGGCCCCAACGCCGCGCCCAGCGCCACAAAGAACGGCAGCAGGTGCTCGTCGGTCGGGTGCGCGCGGCGCGCATACGGCGCCTGGGCGCGGTAGTCGGCAATGCGGCCGGTATCGCCGGTGGCCAGGGCCTCGTCCAGGGCATCCGCCATCCAGCCGCGGAAGGCTTCCACATACGGTTCGGCCTGCGGCCCATGCTGGTCGCGCCGGCCGCCGCCAAACACTTCCTGCAGGTTGTGCGTGAAGCTGCCGGACGCCAGCACCAGCACGCCCTCATCGCGCAGCGGGGCCAGCGCGCGGCCGATCTCGATCTGCGTGGCGGGCGACAGGTAGGGGTTCAGCGCCAGCTGCACCACCGGCACGTCGGCATCCGGAAAGAAATGGCGCATCGGCATCCAGGCGCCGTGGTCCAGCGGGCGCTCGTCGTCCTGGCCGACAAACCCGGCGCCAGGGACCGCTGCCGCCTCGACCAGGGCCTTGACCCGCTCGGCCAGCGCCGGCGAGCCCGGGGCGTCGTAGCGCAATGCGTACAGCTCGCGCGGGAAGCCGCCGAAGTCGTGCCACGCTTCCTGGCGCTCGCGGCTGGTGACAGCCAGCGTGCTGTAGATCCAGTGCGCCGAGATCACCAGCACCGCGCGCGGGTGCTGGGCACGCAACTGCCCGCCCAGTGCATCGAAGGCGGCGCCGGTGGGGCCGGGATCGATGGCGAGCATCGGGGAACCGTGGGAAATATAAAGCGAGGGAAGCATGGCAGGACCACCTTCAAACTGTTTGTGTACCTGCATCCAGTTTGGCAAAGATCCGCGCCGGGCACGGGCGCCATTTGCGGACACGTCGTGCAAAAAAGTTGAATGGCCGGGCGCAGCGTGGCGTGGCGCACACAGCGCCTCGGGCACCGGCAGCGCAGCCAGGGGCGATCAGCCTATGATGCAACCGTGAGCCCGCCGGCGGTGTCATCCGGCGGGGCTCCTGCAACGCCTTGATGCCACCGGCACGCCCCGCGCGCCATGCGTGGCCGGAGACTTCGGTGGTACCGCGCATCCCGCGCCGCCCCGGGCGGCACCCTCCCTTCCTGGCCCACTGGTGGCAACCGGGCGTCTACGGCAGCGTACCCGCCGTCGCCCTGTGGATCCTGGCGCGCCTGCCGGCCGGCTTGCTGGCATTCCTGGCCGGCACGCCCGCGGCGGCAACCTGGCTGAACCATGCCGGCGACACCGTGTTCGTGACCGGCTGGGGCGCCAGCGCCCTGCTGCTGTGGCTCACGCGCCGCCGGCCGGCGCCCACCTATCCGGCCATGCCGGCTACGCCGCCTTCCCCGCCCGCCTCGCCCTCCAGGCCGTCAACCCGACGCCACCCGGCCGGCTGACCGGCGCCGCCGCGCCGATATAAAGCGGCAACAGTCCGATCTGAAAGATTTCGCGCGACGCTCCCACACTATCCTGCGTCGCTAGAATGCGCGGGAGACTGCCGCATGCCGCACTGCAGCGCGCACCGGCACCGACTGCACAGAGATTGTCCATGTCCGCACGCCAGCGCCAGAGCCGGATCCCCCCCGCGCCAGGCCGGCCCGTGCAGCCCCGTTGGCGGGCTGCACGGGCCGCCATGGGCATGGCATTGATGCTGGCCGCCGGCGCGTCACATGCCCAGGGCGCGCCCGGACTGCGCCTGGCCGGGGCCAATGTGCAGCGGCACGCCAACGCGGTGCTGTCGCTGATGGCGTACTCGGTGGTGCCGGACCTGACCTCCAGCTCGCTGTCGATCAATAACGCCAGCACCGACGATCCCGGCATTGTCATGTCGCAGCTGGGTGGCGGCTTCACCATCAGCAAATCGTTCCCGCTCTACCTGGAAGGCGCCATCGCCTACAGCCGCTACGATCCCACCTTCGTTGCCACCAATGGCGCCGACTCCCGCGCCATCCCGACCCGCTGGAACACCTTTTCCGGCACCATCGGCGTCGGCTGGGACTTTCCGCTGACGGCCAACAAGGAACTGGTGTTCCGGCCGATCTTCAACGCCTCGCTGGGCAATGTCTCCAGCGACCTGTCGGTCGGCAAGTTCGTGGTCGAGCAGGTCACCGACCGCCAGATCAACTTCCTCGACGGCGGCAGCCTGAACGCCTACGGGCTGGGCGGCTCGGTGATGCTGGACTGGGAGCACTACCGCGAGAACTACGAGATCGACGTGGAACTGCGCTACACCAATATCCACCTGCAGAGCTTCGGCGGCACGACCAGCTCGGTGACGGGCACGGCCACGGCGCAGACCGCCAACCTGTGGGCGCGCTGGCGTGCGCCAACCGGGATGCATGCGTTCGACCGGCCGGTGCGGTACGTGCTGGAGCTGTCACATTCACACTACCTTGGCAGCCAGGCCGGCATCCTCGGCTTCAATTACCTGACCACGCTCGGCACCGGGCTGGAGCTGGACACCAGCGCGCACGAGGTCTTTGTCACGCGGATCCGGGCGGTGGTGCGCTATGTGTTCGGCAACAACGTGTCGGGCGTCTCGCTGGGGCTGGCGGCCAGCTTCTGAGCCTGGCCTGTCGCTGGCCTACAACTTCGCCGTGAACATCTTCGGCGGCTTTGCGCCGCTGATAGAACCCTTCTTCGTTGCCCGCGGACAACCCAACCTAGCTCGCCTCGCCCTCATCCCGGTGGATATTGATCACATGCCGCGCCTCGAAGCACAGCGGCATCCCCGGGTTCATCTCCTCGGTGCAATACGGCTGGTTGTCGAGCTCGCCGGTGTAAAGGCTGCCCTCACGCCCGGTGACGATCACCCACATCCGTTCGACGTGGACCTCTTCGCTGCCCGCCTCGTCGGCGACCAGGATGCGGAAGATCAGCTTGACCAGCTGGCCGGGTGCGAGTGCATCACGCTCCTCGCGCGGCGGCATCCAGAAGGTGTCGGGATGGGCGGCGGCGATGGGCTCGGCGTCGTCGAGCTCCCATCCGTCTTCGTCCAGGGTTGTCAATCGCATGTCCATTTTCAGCCTTCCGCAATCTCTCAGGTGCGGGCATGATCGCAGCAAATGCGCCGGTCGGCGAGAGCCTGGCCGGCGTCCGGGACTTTCAACAGGGAACAGGTACCCATGACAAGCAAGAAGGAAGCAGCGGTGCGCTGCGGCTGGTGCGGCACGCTGGCGGACTATTGCCACTACCACGACACCGAGTGGGGCTTCCCGGTCGCCGACGACCGCCGGCTGTTCGAGAAGCTGTGCCTGGAAGGCTTCCAGTCCGGCCTGAGCTGGCTGACCATCCTGCGCAAGCGCGAGGCCTTCCGCAAGGCGTTTGCCAATTTCGACATCGAAAAGGTGGCACGCTTCAGCGAGCGCGATATCGCGCGCCTGCTGGGCGACGCCGGCATCGTGCGCCACCGCGGCAAGATCGAGGCAGCCATCAACAATGCGCAGCGGGCCCGCGAACTGCTGGAGACGGAATCGTCGCTGGCCGCCTACTTCTGGCGCTTTGAGCCCGATCCGGCCAGCCGGCCCAAGGTGATGACACCCGAGGTGCTGCGCACCATGGCGACCTCGCCGGAATCCACGGCGCTGTCAAAGGACCTGAAGAAGCGCGGCTGGCGCTTTGTCGGTCCCACCACCATGTACGCGCTGATGCAGGCAATGGGCCTGGTCAATGACCACCAGGAAGGCTGCACGACCCGTGCCGAGGTGCTGGCTGCGCGCAAGGCCTTCAAGGTGCCGCGCTAGCGTTGCGCGGCCGTATACCCGGCACGCGCCAGGTATACGGCCGCGTGCGCCGGCTGGGGGCGACGGTATACGCCCGGCGCCCGGCGATGCCCGCGTAAACGTCAGGCCACTGCGAACAGCGCAACGGTCCTGCCTATGTCTTTAATATTGTTTACATATGTAAACATAGTAGTAGTAGGTAAACCAGGCTTCGGGCCGTGGATAAGTCACCTTTTCCCTTTCGGCTCAGGGACTTGCAGCAAAGATAACCACTCCGGGATAACCCTGATTCGCCGGGATAGCCTGGCAGTCACGTATACGTCGGCGATGCGGGCACCGGAGTTATCCGTATACGTCCCACAAGGCGCCCCCAGGCCGGGCACAGCTTGTCCGGCCGGTTATCCCCAGCAACCGGCGAAGATGTCCACAGGCCGGGCTCAGGCAGCGCTGGCCTGGCTGCTCATGTATACGGGGTCGACGTGCGTCATCACGTTGAGCACGTGATGGTGCTCCAGGGTGCGGCGCCGGGCTTCGACTGCGATTGCATGTCCCTGCGCCACCGTCAGCGTGGCATCGATCTCCAGGTGCACGTCCACCAGCACCTGGTCGCCCATCTTGCGGGTGCGCAGGTCGTGCAGGCCCAGCACGCCGGGCGTGCCCAGCATGGTCGCGCGGATCGCCGCGACGGTCTCCTCGTCGGCCGCGCGGTCCATCAGGTCGTCGAGCGCATCCCAGCCGAAACGCAGGCCCATGCGTGCCACCATCAGCCCCACCACGATGGCCGCCACCGGATCCAGCATGTGGTAGCCCAGCAGGTTGCCGCCAATGCCCAGCGCCACCACCAGCGACGAAGCCGCATCCGAGCGCGCATGCCACGCATTGGCCACCAGCATGCCCGAGCGCACGCGCCGCGCCACCGCCAGCATGTAGCGGAACAGCAGCTCCTTGGACACCAGCGCGGCCAGCGCCACCCACAAGGCCACCGGCTGCACCGGCTGCAGGCTGGCCGGATGCTGCAATTTGTCCACCGCCGCCCACAGCATGCCCGCCCCCACCGCCAGCAGCAGCCCGCCGACTGCCAGCGACGCCGCGGTCTCGAAGCGCAGGTGGCCGTACTGGTGGTCGGCGTCCGGGTCCTTGCGGCTCTGCCAGCCGGCCAGCAGCACCACGAAGTCGGACAGCAGGTCTGAGAGGGAATGCGCGGCGTCGGCGATCAGCGCCTGCGAGCCAGAGATGACACCGGCCACGGCCTGAACGGCGGTCAGGCCGATATTGACGGCCACGCTGACCAGCGTGCTGCGCCGGCCGGCCCGGTGGCGCGCGTCGGCCTCGGCCGCGCTGGCGGCGGTGGCATCGTCCGGAAGGCCGGCGGAGGCGGGCCGCAGAGGGTTGTATTGCGATTCCATCGGGTGACTATAGCCCAACATCCGCGATGGGCGGATCGGGCCATAGCGGCGCTGCCGTGCCGATTTCGTAACAGCGCTGGCGAAGTTTTGGTGTCGCCTTTACCGTTAGACGGAACGGGCACACCCGGTCACTGCAAGGAGGGCCCAACGATGGCGATTCGGTCACTTGCCTCGCACAGCACATCCCAGCTGCGCCACCTGGTCGGACAGATGCAGGCGGAAGTCGACGCACTAGAAAACCTTTCCACCCCCGACGACGACGCACAAAGCCGCCTTGGCTATGCCATCGGCCGCCTGCGCGACGGCATCGAGGCGGTCGAGGACGCGCTGCAGTCGCTGCGCGCGCTGCAACAGGTACGGCCGTCGGCGATGAAGGCCCGCCGGCCGACCCGGGTGGCCTAGCCTACCCGCGCCTGTACGCTGGCGCGATCCACACGGCCGGGCAGATCGCTCGCGCTCCTTGTTGTCCCCACGGGCCGGCCTACGCCGCCGGGCAATAGCGCAGCGCCTGCGACATGGCTTCGCACGCGGCCGGCACCGGGCCGATGACGGGAATCGGAAAGCGCTGGCCCAGCGCCCGGGCGGCCTCCCCCAGCGGGCCGCCGCCGATGATCACGGCTTGCGCCCCATCGGCGCGGATGCAGGTATCGACCGCGCCCGCCAGCAGGTCTTCCTGCTGCTGCGGCGTGCCGCCCAGCGCGCGCGGATCGCCTTCGGTGAAGCGCGCGCCCGTGAAGAGCTCGCCCAACCCCTGCCGGCGCACGCCGGCGCTGATCGACGCCGCCAGCCGCGGCGTGGTGGTGGCGATGCCGAAGCGCCGCCGCCCGGCCGCGGCCGCATGCATCGAGGCTTCGCCGATGCCTACCACCGGCACCGACAGGTGCGCGCGCAGGGCCTCGATGCCGGGGTCGCCGAAGGCGCCGACGATCACGCCGTCGGCACCGCCGGCCAGGCGCAGCATGTCTGCATCGCAGATCGCCTCAGCGGCCACGGCAAGGTCGTCTTCGTCGATGATCATCGGCGCCCCGCGCGTGACCGTCGCGCCGACCACGGCCGGCGGCGCGGCCATGGCCTGCGCGAACCAGGCGCGCGCGATCTCGACCATCATCTGCGTGGTGGCGCTCGACGTATTCGGGTTGATCAGCAGGATGTGGCTCATGGATGCCTCTTGAGATTCAGGAATGCCAGCGCAGGTACATCGCCAGCGGGTGGCTCGATTTCCTGTTGGCTTGCATGGGATCGAACAAGGCCCCGGCGGGCGTAGGTTGGCGGCGGCACAAGGCGCGTACGCCTGTGCCGAGGGGTCAACGATAGCGTATGGCGGCTGCCAGCGCGAGATGGCGGACAGCGCAGGCAGCAGAAGCACAAAAGCCCCGGAAAGCGTTGGCTTTCCGGGGCTTTTGCGAGTGATATCTGGTGGACCGAAGGAGGATCGAACTCCCGACCTCTGCATTGCGAACGCAGCGCTCTCCCAGCTGAGCTATCGGCCCGTGGCGGTTGATTGTAGCGTAATACGGCAGCGCCCTTCAATCCTCGGGGCGGCGCATGAGGGGGCTGCGCAACATCAGGCGGCCATGCCCGGATTGCCGTCCATGCCGCGCACGCGCGGCAGGTTCAGCGGGCGGGCGCTGACTTCCTTGGTGCTGCGCAGCCACTGTGCCATCACGTCCCAGATCGGCGCGCCGCCGGCCTGGCGCGCTTCTTCGGCCACCGGCGCCCAGCCCGCCACCTTGTAGGTCTTGCCGGCTTCCAGCGGCTTGCCGGCCAGGCGCATGTCGCTGATGCGCTTGCCCATGCCAGCGGTCGGATCGATGGTGTACTGCAGCCCGCCCACGCGCACCATGTCGCCGCCCTGCTGGTAGTACGGGTCGGGGTTGAACAGGTTGTCGGCCACGTCTTCCAGGATGGTCTTGATGGTCTCGCCGCTCATCTGCGTCACCGTGGTGTACGGGTAGGTGATGGCGGTCTGGTCCATCAGGTGTTCCATGGTGATGGCCTCGCCCGGCAGCAGCGTGGTGCCCCAGCGGAAGCCCGGCGAGAACGCGATCTGCGCGCCCTGGGCCTGCATCAGGCCGTCCAGGATCAGCTGGTCGAAGGTGCCGTTGAAATTGCCGCGGCGGTATAGCAGGCCGCGGTTGACGGCCAGCACTTCGCCCAGTTTTTGCTCATAGGGCGCGCGAACCTTCTTGATCAGCGCGTCCATGGCAGGGTCGGCCGGCAGGTAGTTGGCGAACACCGGCAGCAGCCGGTAGCGAAAGTCCGCGACCTTGCCGCCCTTCACGTCAAAGTCCAGCACGCCGAGGAACTTGCCGTTGGAGCCGGCATTGGTCACCAGCGTGGTGCCGCCGGCATGCTTCACCGGCACCGGCGCGGGCATGCCGTCATGGGTATGGCCGCCCAGGATGGCGTCGAGCCCGCGCACGCGCGAGGCCAGCTTCAGGTCCACATCCATGCCGTTGTGCGACAGCAGCACCACCGCCTGCGCGCCCTTGCCGCGCGCTGCGTCGATGACCTGCTGCAGGTTCTCTTCCTGGATGCCGAAGGTCCAGTCCGGCACGAAGTAGCGCGGGTTGGCGATCGGCGTGTACGGGAAGGCCTGGCCGATGATGGCCACCGGCACGCCGTTGATCTCGCGGATCACGTACGGATCGAACACCGGATCGCCGAAATCGTTGGTCTTGATGTTCTGCGCCAGGAAGGCGACCTTGCCCTTGAAGTCCTTGTCGACGATCTCCTTCACGCGGTCCGCACCCAGGGTCATCTCCCAGTGCGGCGTCATCACGTCCACGCCCAGCGCCAGCGCGGCATCCACCATGTCCTGGCCCTTGGTCCACAGCGCGGTGGCCGAGCCCTGCCAGGTATCGCCGCCGTCCAGCAGCAAGGCGCCCGGCCGGCCCGCCTTCAGCCGTTTCACCAGCGTGGCCAGGTGCGCAAACCCGCCGACCTTGCCATAGCGGCGCGCGGCCTCGTTGAAGTCCAGGTAGGTGAACGCATGCGCCTGCGGCGTGCCGGGGCGGATGCCGTACTGGCGCAGCAGCGCGTCGCCGACCAGGTGCGGCGGCTTGCCGGCATAGTCGCCGATGCCGAGGTTGACGTTGGGTTCGCGGAAGTACACCGGCCGCAGCTGCGCATGGCAGTCGGTGAAATGCAGCAGGTGGACGTTGCCAAAGCGCGGCAGCTCGTACATGGCCTCGGCGGCCTGCGCGGCGTGCGCGTCTTGATGGGGGAACGTCATGCCGCCGGCGCCGGCAATGGCCAGCACCTGCAGGAACTCGCGTCGGTTCATGTCTCTTCCTGGAATTGGCGGTGGCGGTCGGCCCGTGGCGCAGGCGTCCGCCATCGCATTAAGGTGTCCTGTTCCGCAGATCCCTTGCCATGAAATCGCCCAGTTGGCCGCCATGCGTCGTTGCTCGTCGTTGCCATAGCTACGGCTATGGCGCCTCCTCGCGCCTAGCCTGACAGCCAACTGGACGATTTCATTTTGGCAAGCCATCTACGGAACAGGACACTATGGCCGCGCGTACCGCTCCAGCGCCGCCACGTCGTCTTCAAGCATTTCGCCCACTTCCTTCTGCACCACGCGGCCGCGCGCGTCGATCACGTACAGCTCCGGCAGCCCCTTGCGCTTGCCGAACACGGCCTGCAGCGCGGGCGAATCCATCGTCGCCGGGAAAGTGTAGCCGCGCTTCTTCATGTAGTCGGCTGCCTCGCGCGGATCCTTGTCGATGCTGATGGTCAGCACCTGCAGCGTGCCGCGCGTGCGTTCATGGAGCTTCTGCAGGCGCGGGTTCTGCATCGCGCAGAACGGGCACCACGAGGCCCAGTATTCAACCACCAGCGGCTTGCCGGCCAGCGCGGCGGCGCCGAGCGTGCGACCGTCGAGTGTACGCACTTCGGGCAGGCGCACGGTGTCGCCTACCTCCAGCGCCGCCGCGCCGGCTGCAGCGCCGGCCAGGCCGAAGGCCAGCAGCCAGCGCAGCAGCACGGCAGGCGCGCGCATCGGCCTTACTGGTTGACCGGCGAGGCCGGGTCGAGCAGCAGCGCCATTACGTCGCGGATCTGGGCCTCGGTCAGGATGCCCTTGTGGCCAAAGCGCGGCATGTTGGAGCAGGCGGCGTAGGCGCTGGAGTCCCAGATCTTGCCCCAGGTGTACTTGATGACATCCTGCGAGTTGCCGCGCAGCTTGCCGTACTGGTACAGCGACGGGCCGATATTGCCGAACGAGATCTCGGCCTTGGTCATCTGGTGGCAGGCGTAGCAGTTGCCGCCGTTGGTGCCGCCGACCTGGTCGGTGAACTGCATGCCGCGGCCGTTCTGGGCGACCTTTTCGCCTTCCTTCCAGTCGCCCAGCCATTTGTCTTCGGCGGGGTATTTCACCTGCTTGAGCTCGGCGGCTTCGATCTTCTTGGCAAGCTTTGCCGGCACCTTGGTGCGGTCCGGGTACTGGCTGCAGGCCTGCTGCATGCCGTCCTGGCTGAGCACGCCCTCGACCGTGACCGGGCCGCGGGACGAGAACGAATCCTCGATCAGGTGCTTCATGTCGGCGCCGCTGACGGCGGCGGGCTTGCCCTTGGGCGCGTGGGCCTTGGTGCTGTCCTGCGCGTGGGCGCCGGTTGCCAGCAGGGTGGCCAGGGCCGCGATGGCCAGTGCCTGGTGTTGTCGTTGCATGGTGTCTCTCCCGTACTGGTCAGCGCTTCATCGCCGGGCCGTCGTAGGTCCCGCCGTTGGCGTTCTTCGCCAGGAACATGGTCAGCGCGGTGATCACGTCCGAGCCATAGGCGGGTTCGGGAAAGCGCTGCTGGCGCAGGCAGTCGTACAGGCGGTGCTGCATGGTGCGGACCTCGCCCTGCGAGACGCGGTAGGCGGGCCAGGTGGTGTAGGCCGCCTGCGCGCCCTTGTCGGTCAGCAGGTTGGGCAGATCCTGCAGGCGGATGCGCTGGCCGTCCACTGCATGGCAGGTGGCGCAGGCAAAGTCATAGGCGCCGCCGCGGTAGAAGAACATCTTCTCGCCCAGCGCATAGGTACGCTTTTCTTCGGGATGGCTGAGCTGCACGTTCATCTTCACGCCGCGCGACTCGCCGGTCAGGTAGGCCACCAGGCGCTCGATCTCGGACGGCTTGCCCGACGACGAGAACGGGATCTTCGTTGCCTCTTCCCTGGTCAGCCCCTGCAGCGTCATGCGGCAGTAAGCCAGCCGCTGCTCCAGGTCCATCACCTTGCTGGCGTCCTTGAAGTAGCGCGGCAGCTCGGCGTAGGCGCCCTTGGTCACGCCCGGGCCCTTGCCCAGGTCGCACTGTTCCAGCGAGGCGTTCTTCGGGCCGGCCGGCTTCTTCCACAGCTCTTCGCCGGCGGCTTCCCACAACTCGGCGGGATTGCCTTCGGCCAGCATCTGGCGGTACTTGGCGATTTCGTCGGCGGTGCTGCCCTGCGCATGCACGGCGGCAGCGGAGGCCACCGCAGCGGTGGCCGCCGCGGCCAGCGCGGCGCGCCGGGCCAGGCTTCGGATGGTGTTCATGGGGCTTCTCCTCGCGGCCTCGCACCGTGGCGGGCCGTTCTCTCTTTTGTTGCCGGAAGCTGCGCCGCCCGGCTCAGGGCTTGATATAGGCGTAGCCTTCTTCGGCCTGCAGGCGGGCAATCTCGACCACGCCGGCCGGTACCACTTTGGCTTCCATCAACAGGCTCGATTCTGCAATCTTGCGTGCGGTCAGCGTGTTGCGGCACACGCGGAACTCCACCCCAGCCGAGGCCAGCGCGCCCACCGGGCCATCAAAGGTGTTGCCGCGCCCATCCTTGGCGCCTTCGACCAGGAAATCGATGCCGTAGCCGAACGCCACCACCACGATCCTGGTGCCCGGCGCGCCGTTCAGGTGGTTGCGCAGGTTGCCCATCGCGCGCACCGCCTGGTCGATGCCTTCGGACAGCTGGTACACCACTTTCACGCGCCCGCCCTTGCCAGCAGCCGGAGCAGCCTGCGCTGCCGCCCTGGCGCTCAGGCCGATGGCGGCCAGTGCCGCCGATGCTCGAATAAATGCTCGCCGCATGTTGTTCCTTCCCGCCGGGCCAGCCCCGGCATCCGTCCCGAACCTTAGCAGACGACGGCGTGGCCCGCCGGCCGCGGAACGGCTATCAGGCGATGGTCGCTTCGTCGGTGCGCTTGTCGCCCTTGTTGTCGATCCAGGTCACGGCGACCTTGTCGCCCTTGGCGCCGCCCTTGAACTTGAAATTCAGGAACGGGTCCTTCGACACCGCCGGGCCGAACTGGGCGCGGAACACTTCCTTGCCCTTGCACTGGGCGGTCACGGTCTGGATATGCCAGGCCGGCACGACCTTGCCGGACGCGTCCTTGCGCTGGCCGGTTTCCATGTCGTGCTTCATCAGAATCTTGACGTCAACCACGCCGCCGTTTTCGGTGGCGCGTACGCGCATCGGGTCTGCCATGTGTTTCTCCTGTTGCAGTTTGGGAATCTCGATCCGGGGCGCGGCGTCAGCCGCCGCAGCCGCCCAGCGTGACCTTGATTTCCTTCGATGCCACGTACCACTTGCCGCCGGCCTTGACCGCGGCATGCACGACCGAGGTCTGGCCCATCTTCACACGCGTGGAGACGAACGGCTCGGTGCCGGCCGGGATGATGAAGTCGGCGGCCAGCGTGTTGGGGTTCTTTTCCACCAGGATCGCGATCTGCTCGGTATCCGGGATGGTGCTGGTCACGGCCACCGGCACCACGGCACCGTTCTCGGCGATATCGGGGGCGGTGAAGGTGATGGCGGTGCTTTTCTCGGTGCCGCTGCCGCCGAGCGCCTTGATCACGTCGGCAACGCTCTTGCCGTCAAAGGCGTTCTTGTTCCACTCGGCCGCCTGCGCTTCGCTGATCAGGCCGGTGGCGGCCATCAGCGACAGGACAGCGGTGACCCGCAGCACTTCTCGTCGTTTGGAATTCATTTTTCTGCTCTCCGGCTACTCCGTTCCAGTCGGTCGATGACCGCTTCGGGGATCTTCATGCGGCCGGTACATGGCCGGCCGCTGGTCTGTCCTGGCCGCGCGGCATTCACCGCCCGGCCTGGTGCATCGGCGGACTGCCCGCCTGGTCGGTAAGGCTTACTTGGCGGGGGCGCCAGCCAGCACCCACTCGACCACGGTCTTCAGGTCGGCGTCGCTGAGCGCCGCGTTGGCGGGCATCGGCACCGGGCCCCAGACGCCCGAGCCACCGCTCTTGACCTTCTTGGTCAGGGTCGCCAGGGCGTTCTTGTCGCCCTTGTACTTGGTAGCCACTTCCTTGTAGGAAGGACCGACCAGCTTCTTGTCGACCTGGTGGCAACCCATGCAGGCGTTCTTGTTGGCGATATCCTGTGCCTTGGCGGCATCGACCGCGTGGGCCGATGCGGCGGCGCCGAGCATCAGCGCTGCGATGACAAACTGCTTCATTGTTAAGCTCTCCAAGCTCTGTAAAGCCGTGGGGACGGCAAAGGCCGCTGGGCCGTACTGCAGTGGCTTCGCGGCACACACTGGCCGCCGCCTGGGGGCACTGCGACGGCCAGTCCGCTATTTTGCCTCAAGAATCCAGCCCACCATGGCCTGCACGTCCGAATCCGGGATCTGCGGCTGCGGCGGCATCGGCACGCTGCCCCATGCGCCCTGCCCGCCCGCCTTGACCTTGCGCGCCAGCGCGGCATGCGCGTCCTGGCCCTTGTACTTGCCGGCGATGTCGGCAAAAGACGGCCCCACCAGCTTGCGGTCCATCGCGTGGCAGGCCATGCACTGGTACTGGCTGGTGAGCCGCGCGCCTGGCGCGGCCGGCTCCGAAGGCGCTGATGCAGCACTTTTCGATGCGGCATTGCCCGCGGCCACGCCGCGCACCGGGCCGAAGGTCCGCTGCTGCTGTGCCAGCTCGCCATGGGCATCGCGGGCGTAGTCCGGTATCGACGAGGCAATCACCACCTTGCCGGTGCAGTCCTTCATGCAGGCCGTATTGCGCGTGTCCGGTCGGCCGCGCCCCGGCCACAGGCCGTGGCCGGTGGTCATGCCGTCGCGGTTGGGCATGCGCCGCTGGACCTCGGCGATATTGGTGTCAGACAGCGTGAAGTCGGCCGGGACGATCTCGCCCAGGTGCAGCATATAGGCGGTGACCGCGTAGACGTCGCTCACGCTCAGGCTCTTGGGCGCGTTCCACGGCATGGCGCGATGGATGTAGTCCCACAGCGTGCTGACGGTGCTGACCTTCATCAGCGTGGTGCGGTACGGCTGGTTGCCGGTCATGCCGGCCACGCGGCCGCGCTTGATGTCTTCGGCGGTGGTGCCGCCGACCAGCGGCGAGAACACCTCGTTGGATTCGCCAAAGTCGCCGTGGCACGACGCGCACTTGCCGTCCCAGACCTTCTGCCCCTGCGCCACCGTGCCGCTGCCTCTGGGCAGGCCCTGGAAGTCCGGGCGCACGTCGATGTCCCACGCGGCGACTTCGGCGGGCGTGGCGGTGCGGCCAAGTGCCGCACGTGCGTCGGCCGTGCCCGCCCACGCCGGGGCGGCGCTGACGGCTGCCAGCACCAAGGCGGCGGCGGTCCTGAGCTCAGCCCACATGGACATTGGACACCTCGCCGCCTGCCGCCACCTGCCAGCTCTGGATGGCGTTGTTGTGGTAGACCGAGCGCGTGCCGCGCACCGCGCGCAGCTGCCCCAGCTTCGGCTGCACGTAGCCGGTGTCGTCGATCGCGCGGCTTTGCAGGATGGCGGGGCCGCCGTCCCAGACCCAGTCCAGGTTGAAGCGCGTCAGGCACTTGGACAGCACCGGCGCCTCCAGCCGCGCGGTGCGCCAGTTGCGCCCGCCGTCGGTCGAGACATCGACACGCCTGATGCGCCCGCGCCCCGACCACGCCAGCCCGCTGATGTTGTAGAAGCCCTTGCCCACCAGCTGCTGCCCGCCCGAAGGCGTGGTGATGACCGACTTGCACTCCTGGATCGAGGTGTACTGGCGCAGCTTGCCGTCCGGCATCATGTCCACGTAGTGGATGGTCTCGTCCTTGGCGTTCCAGGGCTGGTCGCCCAGCTCCAGCCGGCGCAGCCACTTGACCCACGACACCCCCTGCACGCCCGGCACCACCAGCCGCAGCGGATAGCCGTTCTCGGGGCGCAGCATCTCGCCGTTCATGCCCCAGGCGACGATGATCTCGTCGGCCAGTTCCATCGGGATGGTGCGCGTCATCGACGAGCCATCGCCGCCTTCGGCCAGCAGGTAGCGGCCGCGGCGCAGGTCGGCGCCGGCATCGTCCAGCAGCACCCGCAGCGGCACGCCGGTGAACTCGCAGCACGACAGCATGCCGTGGGTGTACTGGACCGTGGGCACGGCCACATTGCCCCATTCCATGCCGGTATTGGCGCCGCATTCGATGAAATGCATGCGCGACACCGCCGGCAGGCGCATCAGGTCGTCCATGGTGTAGACGCGCGGCGTGCGCACCAGGCCGTTGAGCATCAGGCGGTGGCGGGCCGGGTCGATATCGTGCCAGCCCTGGTGGTGACGCTCGAAATGCAGGCCGTTGGGCGTGATGATGCCGAAGAAGCCCTGCAGCGGCGCGAAGGCAACCGAAGCAGCGGAAACACGCGTCAGGCCCGGCGACTCGCGCCGCACCAGGTTCTGCTCATGCACGGACGGCTGGCCATACGGCCGTGCCGCGACCGGCTGGCCCAGCGACGTGGCCCAGGGCTGCGCCTGCAGGATGGCGGGATCGCCGCCGGCCGCCAGCGCCTGGCGGCCCGCCGTGGCGGCGGCAATCCCCGCGGCCGCGCCCAGGAAGCTCTTGCGCAGGAAGTCGCGCCGCGGCGCGTCCAGGCCGTGCCGGCCGATGTCCTGCTGCAGCGATGCGCTGACGAAGTGCTCGGGCGCGGGCACGATGCGCCCGGGCCGGTTCCGTTCCTGCAAATCGGTCTCCTCCGGCGCGCTCGCCACGGTCCCCTGGACCGGTCGGCGTGCCTGTTATCGGGCCGCTGCAGCGGGTGCGGCAGCGATCCTTCTACCGGAAGAGCGGAGCTAGCCTGCCGTGCGCCGCCTGCGCGCCGGGGCCTCAGGCGCCGGCTGTGCCATGAAGCGGTCGACCACGCCGGAGGGCAAGGCGCTGTCCTCCAGCCGGCTCGCCACCTGCACGCAGACCGTGCGGCACAGCTCGATCACGCTTTCGTCCGCAATGGCGTAGAACACGAGGTTCGCCTCCTTGCGGCGCGACAGCACGCCCGAGCGGTACATCGCGTTGAGATGCCGCGACACATTGGTCTGCGACGAACCCACCGTCTCGACCACCGTGCTGACCGGCTTCTCGCCATCGCACAAGGCGTGCAGGATCTTCAGCCGCGTCGGCTCCGCCAACAGGCTGAAGTAGCCCGATACCTTTTCGAATACGCGATCCAGCTCTTCCATGCCATCCAATATATTCGTATATGCGTGAATGCGCATATAGTGTTTACCCACTGATGCGGCACAGCATAAGCGCGGCGGGAGGATCAGCGGCGCGCCAGCGCCCTGCCCGCCCACAGGCGCTGGCCGAACACATTGAGCAGGAGCCCAGCCATCACCACTGCCGCGCCCGCCCACTGCGCGCCGGACAGGTCCTCGCCCAGCAGCACATGCGCCGACACCAGCCCCACCACCGGCACCAGCAGCGTCAGCGGCGCCACCTGGCTGGCCGGGTAGCGCGTCAGCAGCCGGCCCCACATGGTGTAGCCGAACACCGTCGCCGCAAAGGCCAGGTAAGCCACGGCAAACACGGCCATGCCCGACACATGGGTGACGCTCTGCACGATGCGCGCCGGGCCCTCGACCCACAGCGACAGCAGCGCGAACGGCACGATCGGGATCAGCGCGCCCCAGATCACCAGCCCCAGCAGGTCGACCGGGCCGATCTTCTTGCTGACGATATTGCCGCTGGCCCAGCAGAACGCCGCGCACAGCGTCAATACAAAGCCCGCCACGCTCATGCCGCCGGCGCTGCCGGCACCGGCCCCGATCAAGGCCAGCCCGCCCGCCGCCACCGCCATGCCCGCAATGTTGTGCCAGCGCACCGGCTCGCCCAGCCACAGCGCCGCAATCGCCAGCGTGAAGAAGGCCTGCGACTGCAGCACCAGCGAGGCCAGGCCGGCCGGCATGCCGACCGCCATGGCGTAGAACAGGAAGGCGAACTGGCCCAGGCTGATGGTGACGCCGTAGGCCAGCAGCGGCCGCCACGGCACGCGCGGGCGCGGCACGAAGAAGATCGCCGGGAACGCCACCAGCAGAAAGCGCAGCGCACCCAGCAGCATCGGCGGCACGCCCGCCAGGCCAACCTTGATGACGACGAAGTTGACGCCCCAGACGCAGACAATGGCGAGGGCGAGGAGACGGTCTCTGGCTTGCATGGGGGGGCTGGGCCTGGGGCTGGGGGTGCGGCCCGGCGCGGTGCCGGACGAAACCCATAGGGTAGCAGCCCGCGGCCTTCGGGGCATGGCTCGCTTCTGCCGCGCGGCAGGGCGAGCCGCCCTGCCCCTACCCCAGCATCTCCGCCCAGATGCCCTTTGCCCACGCCAGTGCGTAGTCGCCTTCGAGCTGGTTCGGCGCCTCCGACAGCCCGCCCGATCCTGGCACCGTGAGCATGGTCTTCTGCGCCGCGTCATAGCGGTGCACGCTGGCCACGTGCACCGCCTCGCGGTCGGAGGTGAAGCTGTAGCAGGTGTTGTTGTAGAGCGGCTGCGGGTCGGGTGCCCGGCCCGACAGCAGCGCGACCATGGCCGCGGCCGCGACCTTGCCATGCTGGTTGGCCATATGGCCCGACTTGGGCATCAGCGGCGCGATCTGGATGGCATCGCCGATCACGTGGATATTGGCCGCGGCGCGCGACTCGAAGGTGACGAAGTCCACCTCGCACCACTTGCCATTGGCCGTGGCCAGCCCCGCCGACACCACGATCGCGCCGGCGCGCTGGGGCGGCAGCACGTTGAGCACATCGGCACGCTCGTCATCCTGCACATCGAACTTGAGCGTGCGCGTGGCGGGGTCCACATCCACCGCATTGAACTGCGGCCGGTATTCCACCAGGCCCGGGTACTGCGACGCCCACACCTTGCGGAACAGCCCGGCCTTGGAGGTGATGTCGGGGTTGGCATCCAGGATCAGCACCTTGCTGCGCGGCTTGTGCTGCCTGAAGTAGTACGCCACCTGGCAGGCGCGCTCGTACGGTCCCGGCGGGCAGCGGTACGGCGCCAGCGGGACGCTGATGGCATAGGTGCCGCCGTCCGGCATGGCCTCCAGCTGGCGGCGCAGCGCCACGGTCTGCGGGCCGGCCTTCCAGGCGTGCAGGATCTGGTCCCCGCCGGGCTGCTTCAGCCCGGGCAGCGCATCGCTCATCATGTCGACGCCGGGCGACAGCAGCAGGCGGTCGTACGGCAGCGTGGAGCCGCCCGCGAGGCGCACGGTCCGTTTGGCCGGGTCGATGGCCACGGCGGTATCGCGCACCAGCCGCACGCCGTGGCGGCGCACCAGCGCGTCGTACGGCAAGGTCAGGTCCGCCAGCTGCCGGCTGCCGCCGAGCACCAGGTTCGACAGCGGGCAGGAGATAAAGGCCGGATTGGGTTCGACCAGCGTGACCTCGATCGCCTGCCCGCTCCACTCGCGCAGGTAGCGGGCAGCGGTGGCGCCGCCGTAGCCGCCACCCACCACCACCACCTTGGCCGGCGCCGCGGCGCGTGCCGCCCTGACCCCGACCGAACCCAGTACTGCGGCGCCCGCGGCGCCCAGGAAGCTTCGTCTTTGCATGGTAGTCCCCTGCTGTCAGCGCACCGCGGCGAACCACGCCGTGATGGCCGCGATCTGGTCGTCGCTGTAGCCCTTGGCAATCTGGTGCATCACCGTGGCCGGCCGCGTGCCGGCCTTGAAGGCCTGCATCTGCGCGGCCAGTTCCGCTTGCGGGCGGCCGGCCAGCGGCGGGATCGTGCTGCCCGCCGGCGCACGCCCGGCGGGGCCGTGGCAGCTGGTGCAGGCGGCGGCCTGGCTGCGCGCACGCAGCGCGGCATCGGTGGCAGGGGCGGCGCTGTCTGCCGACAGCGCCGGCTGGGCGCCGCACAGCGCCGCGGCCAGCAGCGCCAGCCGCAGCAACACAGCGGGCCGGGGGAAGATTGTCATGGTCTCGCTCCGTGTGGGGCCGGCGCTGGGTTCCGCTGGAGGCGGCCGGCGTGGCAACCGTAGCACATCGGGCGGGGACGGTGTGCGGTGAAAACCGCAGAAGGACAAACGGCGTCCGCATGAGCGGACGCCGTCGAGATCGGCCCCGGAAGCTGGACTGGGCGCGTGCTCAGGGCAGGCTGCGGCCCGGCGGCAACGCCACCGGCGAAGTCACCGGTGCGGCGACCGGGCTGGTGGTCGCCGTGGTGCCAGCGGCGGCACCGGCCGGCGCATCGATCGGACCGCCCACGCCCGGCACCGATTGCACCGGCGCCGGCGTGCCGACATTGCCGTCGAGCGACGGGTTCTGCGAGGTGGAAGCCGCGTCCAGGCGCGCGCGCTCGGTGTCGTTGACGTAGTCGAAGGCCTTGACCACCTTGGTCACGCCCGAGGCATTGCGCGCCACGTCGGTGGCGCGGTCGCCTTCGGCGGCGGTCACCACGCCCAGCAGGTAGACCACGCTCTTCTCGGTGGTGAGCTTGATCGAGTTGGACGGCACGCCCTCGGCGGTCATCATCAGCGTCTTGACCTTGCTGGTCAGGTAGGCGTCCTGGCTCTGGGTCATGAAGCCGGGCGAGTTGACGATCTCAAGCTCGTTGATCACCACGCGCGCATTGGGCAGCCCGCGCACGTACTGTTCGATCTGCTGCTTGACGTTGTCGTTGCTGGCTTCGCCGGTCAGTAGCACCTTGCGGTTGAACACGGTCACGTTGACGCGTGCCTGGCCGCTGTAGCGCGAGTTGATGGTGTTCTCGGCCTCGAGCTGCAGGCCGCGGTCCACGGTCTGGGTGGCGGCCGGGCGGCGGTCGGTGGCCATGGCCACGCCGGTCCCCATGGCGCCGGCGATCACGGGGAAGCAGCCGGCGAGCTGGGTGGCGCAGACCAGCACGGCCGCCGCGGCCAGGCTGGCGCGGCCAAGGCCGGCGGTGCGGGAAGGATGGCGCGCGCCGGCGCCGTTCCAGGGGGCTTGCGTAGTGGGCAGGTTCGTCATGCGGTCCTTGCTGTGGCTGGATGTTGGGAATGTGAGGAAGGGCAGGATCAGGCTTCCCCGAGCAGTGCCTCGTCGATGCCGTCGCACAGGCAATGCAGGGTCAGCAGGTGCACTTCCTGGATGCGCGCGGTGCGCTCGCTCGGCACGCACAGGTGGATATCGAATTCATCGAGCAGGCCGGCGATGGTGCCGCCGCCCTTGCCGGTCAGCGCAATCACGGCCATCTCGCGCTGGCGCGCGGCTTCGATGGCGGCGATCACGTTGGCCGAATTGCCCGAGGTGGAAAGCGCCAGCAGGATGTCGCCGGGCTGGCCCAGCGCCTCGACCTGCTTGGAAAACACCTTGCTGAAGTCATAGTCGTTGCCGATCGCGGTCAGGATCGAGCTGTCGGTGGTCAGTGCGATCGCGGCCAGGCCCGGGCGCTCGCGCTCGAAGCGCCCGACCAGTTCGGCGGCAAAGTGCTGCGCATCGGCTGCGGAGCCGCCGTTGCCGCAGGCCAGGATCTTGTTGCCGCTGGTCAGCGCGCCGACCATGCGTTCCACGGCGGCGTTGATATAAGGGGCCATGACCGCCGCGGCCTGTTGCTTGGTCTCGGCGCTGTCTAGAAACTGTTGCTGGATACTGTCGATACTCATGGCTCTGGGGGCCTTGTTGTTGCCATTGCGATCCGCGGATCGTACCTTAGGGTCTGCCGCGCATTATGAACCAGCCCCGGCGGCATCCTGGTCAAAGGCATGCTGCAGCCAGTCCAGCCGGCCGGGTTCCAGGGCCACCACGTCGAAGCGGCACGGCGGCACCTGGGCCAGCGTGGCCAGGTAGTGCGCGGCCGCCAGCAGCACGCGGCGCTGCTTGGCCGGCGTGACGCTGGCCGCCGCGCCGCCGAAGCCCCGGCCGCTGCGCTGGCGCACCTCCACGAACACCAGCGTGCCGTCCGGCGCGCGCATGACCAGGTCGATCTCGCCGCCTTTGCAGCGATAATTGCGAACCACGGGCTCCAGGCCCTGGCGCCGCAGGTGTGCCAGGGCCCGGTCCTCCGCCTGCGCACCGCGTAGCTGTGTGGTTTGCAACTGCGTGGTGGATTTGAATGATCGCATCAACGGAAGTTCTCAAGCATGAGTGACTGGATCTCCCTGGCGGCCAGCCAGTCCTACCCGGCCGGCACCCTTTATGTCGTGGCCACGCCCATCGGCAACGTCGCCGACCTGTCGCTGCGCGCGCTGCATGTGCTCGGCCTGGCCGACGCCGTGGCCTGCGAAGACACCCGCAATACCGGCCAGCTGCTGTCGCGCGTGGGCCTGCATCGGCCGCTGGTGGCCGTGCACGAGCACAACGAGCGCGAGGCCGCGGGCCGCATCACGGCGCGCCTGGCGGCCGGCGAGCGCATCGCCTACGTCTCGGACGCCGGCACGCCGGGCATCTCCGACCCGGGTGCGCGCCTGGTCGAGGCGGTGCGCGCCGCCGGCCATCCGGTGGTGCCGCTGCCCGGCCCCAGTGCCGCGGTGGCCGCGCTGTCGGTGGCGGGCGACATGCTCGATGCCGGCGAGGGCCGCTTCACCTTTGTCGGCTTCCTGCCCAGCAAGCCCAAGGCGCGCACCGAGGCCATCGCCCGGCTGGCGGCGCTGGACCACGCCTGGGTCTGCTACGAGGCGCCGCACCGCATTGCCGACACGCTGGCAGCGCTGGCCGCGGGCCTGCCAGGCGAGCGCCGGCTGCTGGTCGGGCGTGAACTGACCAAGCTGTTTGAGGACATCGCGGTGCTGCCGGTGGCGCAGGCGCCGGCCTGGCTGGCCGCCGACCCGAACCGGGCCAAGGGGGAATTCGTGCTGGTGGTGGAAGGCGCTGGCGCGGCAACTGCCGCGGATGGCTTGCCGGATGCCGAAGCCCAGCGCGTGCTGGCGCTGCTGCTGGCGGAACTGCCGGCCAAGCGCGCCGCCAAGCTGGCGGCCGCGATCACCGGCGCCGGCACCGATGCGCTCTACCAGCTGGCGCTGGCACAGCGCGCGGGGCAGGCAGAGGACTGACGCGGCCCGCGCGTGGTCCCGGGATTGGGAGGAGGAAAGTAAAGCAGAGGTGTCAGCGCGCGGCGGCATGCGGCGGCGCTGCCCTGGTCAGCGCCGTGTGCGCTTGACGGTCTTGCCGCTGGCCTTGGTCGAATTGCGCGCCTTGGCGGGCGCCAGCGAGTTGGCCAGTTCCGGCACGGATACGTCGTCGTCGCCGCTGCCGTCGCCGGCCTCGGTGCCGCCGGCATCGACCTGCGGACCCAGCGCGGCCACTTCAGTGCGCGTCAGGCGGCGGATTTCGACGTTGGTCGCGCCGCGTTCGACAAAGCCGAGGCGGCGTGCGGCGCCGTAGGACACGTCCAGTACGCGGTTGCCGTGATACGGCCCGCGGTCATTGATGCGAAGCACTGCTACCTTGTTATTGCGCAGGTTGCGCACCAGCACCCAGCTGTCCAGCGGCAGCGACGGATGGGCGGCGGTCATGGCGCGCATGTCGAAGCGTTCGCCGTTGGCGGTCTTGCGGCCGTGGAAGCCCTTGCCGTACCAGGACGAAACGCCGCGCTGCTCGAACGTGCCGATGTCCGCGCGCAGGCCGTCCAGCGAGCTGCCGCTGCGGCCTTCGTCCGCGTCATAGCCGAACAGGTTCCAGCTGCCGCCGTCCGAGGAGCGCGGGGCACGCGCGGACTTGTCGGCGTCGGTGCGATCGGGCTTGCCGGCCTTGCCGTTCTTTGCCGCGCGCGTGGGCACGGCGCCAGCGTTGTCGTTGCTTGCGTTGTCGCCTTCAGGGGGCGTGGCACAGGCGGCCAGCACCACGGCGCATGCGGTGCATGCGCTGAGCTTGGCCAGCCGTTGCCAGCGCTTAGCGAGAGCGGAGATCCGTAACATGGGCGGCAGTCTAACATTGACTCTTTACGACTATCTCTTTCATTTTGTTACGAAATCTGTGCGATTTCGCACCATCGTGGCCTATCTGCCCGGAATCCCGCTTGTGGCAAGGGATTCCCGCCCGAGACGGGGCTTTCGCGCGGGTAACGCGTAAAGCACACGACTTGCATCGGGGCGGCGAATCGCCGCCCGGCGCTACAATGCTGGGCACCGCCCGCCGTCCGTGCGGGACAGTCCGTGGCGCCCGGCCAGAAGGCGCCCGGCGCACAAGAAATCGTCCATGAAAGCCCTGCTCATTCCCGTCACGCCCTTCCAGCAAAACTGTTCGCTGCTGATCGATGAAAGCACCGGCCGCGCCGCTGTCTGCGATCCCGGCGGCGACCTGGATCGCATCCGCGCGGCGGTGAAAGAGCAAGGCGTCACGCTGGAAAAGATCTTCCTGACGCATGGCCATGTCGATCACTGCGCCGGCGCCGCGGCGCTCGCGCGCGAGCTGGGCATCCCGATCGAAGGCCCGCAGCAGGACGAGCGCTTCTGGATCGAGCAGCTGCCCGAGCAGACGCGCCGCTTCGGCTTCGGCCAGGCCGAGAGCTTCGAGCCAGACCGCTGGCTGGAGAACGGCGACACCGTGCAGTTCGGCAACGAGACGCTGGAGGTCTACCACTGCCCCGGCCACACGCCCGGCCACGTGGTGTTCTTCTCGCGCGCCAACCGGCTGGCAGTGGTGGGCGACGTGCTGTTCGCCGGCTCGATCGGCCGCACCGACTTCCCGCGCGGCAACCACGCCGACCTGATCCGCTCGATCCGCACGCGGCTGTGGCCGCTGGGCGAGGACGTGACCTTCATCCCCGGGCACGGCCCGGTCTCCACCTTCGGCGAGGAACGCCGCAACAACCCGTTCGTGGCCGATCACCTGCTCGACGTGGGCTGAGGCCGTGGCCAAGCGACAGGCGCCCGACACCCGCCCGGAGATCTACGTCAGCACCGACGTGGAAGCCGACGGCCCGATCCCGGGCCCGCATTCGATGCTGTCGTTCGCGTCCGCGGCGATGCTGGCGGACAAGACCGTGGTGGCCACGTTCTCCGCCAATCTCGAGACCCTGCCCGGCGCCGCCGGCCACCCGGTGCAGATGCAGTGGTGGCAAACCCAGCCCGAAGCCTGGAGCGCCTGCCGGCGCGACCTGCAGCGCCCCGAGGACGCCATGGTCCGCTATGTCGAATGGGTCGAGAGCCTGCCCGGCAAGCCGGTCTTCGTGGCCTTCCCGGCCGGCTTCGATTTCACCTGGATGTTCTGGTACATGACGCGGTTCGCCGGGCGCTCGCCCTTTGGCTGGGCCGCCCTCGACATCAAGACGCTGGGCTTTGCGCTGACCGGGCGCCCCTATCGCAAGACCGTCAAGGCGGCCTTCCCGGCCGCTTGGATGGATCCGCTGCCGCACACCCATGTGGCGCTGGACGATGCGCTCGAACAGGGTGCGCTGTTCTGCAACATGCTGGCTACGCTGCGTGAGCGCGAGGCCGCACTGGCCAGCCTGGCGTCCGACGCGGCAGCGGACGCTAGCGAGCCCTCACCTGCGCCCGGGCAACCCTGAACCGGTTACTGCGCTGCGGCAGCCCGGGCGGCACGCCCCTTGCAGGCTTGCGTTCGCATCTGACGCCAGCGCGCCTATAGTAGAAGCGGATATGGCGTACCGGGCGAAACGAGCCACAGATCATCCGGCGCACTTGCGCAGCCACGCCATATGCCGTTTGAGTCATGTTGCCCGGATCGCGCGGCGCCTGCCGAGGAGGTGTCGATCATGCGTTTTCATACCGACCTGCACTTGAAAGACCTGGCCGGCCGGATCCATTGGCCGCATGCCACGCGGGGCGCCACGCCCATTACCCATCGCCACACCTCGGATGAGGACGCCGAAGTCGCCAAGGCCACGCTATACATCAGCACGGTGACGCTGGTGGTGCTGCTGGTCGTGCTGGCGGCCATCGCTTTCGGTCAGGAGGCCATGCACTGGCTGGGTGTTCATTAGACGACCCGCCTGAAGCTGTTTGCCTCAAGCACCGGCCGGCCCCCACAACGTGGGGGCCGGTTTTATTTGGGGCCGTGCATTGGCTGGCTCAGGCCAGCAGCGGCGCCACGTTCTCGGGCGGCCGGCCGATCGCGGCGCGGCGGTTGCGCACCACCACCGGGCGCTGCAACAGGATCGGGTTGTCGGCCACGGCGGCCAGCAGCTCGGCCTCGGTCAGGCCGGGATCGGCCAGGCCCAGCTCGGCAAACGGCGCTTCGTTGTCGCGCAGCATCTCGCGCACCGGCACGCCCAGCATGGTGTGCAACTGGCGCAGCGTGGCCAGCGACGGCGGCTCTTTCAGGTATTCCACGATTTCCACCGGTTCGCCCAGCCGCTCGCTGGCGGCCTGGACCAGGGCGAGCGTTTCGCGCGACTTGGAGCAGCGGGGGTTGTGGTAGATGGTGATCATGGCAGGGTCCTTTCTTGTCGTTTCCGTGCCCCGCCCCGGGGCGTTGGCACTAATGCGGTGCAAATCAATCCGCACTATATACAAGACACCGGGCCTCGCGCAGCATCACGCTGGTGCATGTGCCCGGCACGCATCCTGCGTTGCCCCAAGTCCTTGCATAGGGCACCATTCCCGATGACTTCCACTACCCTTTCCGCCACGACGCCGTCCGCCGGCACACGCAAACCCTTCACCCTGCGCGACGCCACGCCCGCCGACGTCCCCGCCATCCACGCCATCTACGCGCACCATGTGCTGCACGGCCGCGCCTCGTTCGAGGAAGCGCCGCCGAGCCTGGACGAGATGCAGCAGCGTTTTGCCGAAGTGCACCGCAAGCGCCTGCCCTACCTGGTCGCCGAGCGCGACGGCGAGGTGCTGGGCTACGCCTATGCGTCGGCCTACCGCGCGCGCAGCGCCTACCGCTTTGCCATCGAGGACTCGATCTATATCGACCACCGCCGCGTCGGCGAGGGCCTGGGCCAGGCCCTGCTGGCCGAACTGGTCGCCCGCTGCGAGACCGGGCCGTGGCGCCAGATGGTCGCCGTGATCGCCTGCACCGCCGGCGGCGAAGGCGCCGGTTCGTTGGCCGTGCATGAGCGGCTGGGCTTCCGCACCGTCGGCCGGCTGGAGGCGGTGGGGTTCAAGCATGGGCAATGGATCGATACGGTGCTGATGCAGCGGGTGCTGGGGGCGGGGGCGACAACGCTGCCGGAGTAGGCGGAATCGGCCGCGGCAAGTTCAGACGTGTCCCATAGTCGCGCAGGTGTCCTGGTATCGACAATGCCTATACTTCGTCATTACAAGGACATTGGACATGCTTGTGTCGGAAGAGACCACGTTCATTCTCACGCTGAACCCGCAATTGCGTGACGCATTCATAGCCGAGGCCGCGGCTGAGGGCCTTACCACCTCGCAGATTGCTGAGGCGCTGGTGCGCGAGTATCTGGCGCGGCGCCAACAAGCCCGCGACGACGAGGTCCTTTTCCAGCAGATGGTTGAGGAAGGCAGGGCTTCGATGCGTGCCGGCATCGGCATTCCAAACGAGCAGGTGGAAGCCGAGTCCGCCGAGTGGTGTGCCGCGATATTGCGGAAAGCTTGAGGCTCATTTGGACGCCACAGGCACTGCAACAACGTACAGCGATCCGGAGCTTCATCGCACAGCATGATCCGGTTGCCGCTGTCCGGATGGAAAAGCGGTTCAATGAGGCGGCTGCGCGGCTGCAGAAGTTCCCTGAACTTGGAACGGCAGGCCGCTCGCCGAGCGCTCGTGAATTCGTGGCGCACGAGCACTACCGACTGATTTACGAACTCAACGAAGGAGTGATCTGGATTGTGGGGATCGCGCACACATCGCGGCGCCCCTCCTAGGGTGCAAAGTGACGTTGGCAACCTGTGCAACAGGTCGAGAACATAAAAGCAAAGCGCCACGGGGTCTCCGTGGCGCTTTTGCATTGGCCAACCGCTTATTGGCGGTCCGGCTCAATCGAAATGACTTACTTCATCAGGTCCGACAGCGCCAGCGCCACCACCTTGGTCGCACGGTTCAGGTCGTTCAGGCGCAGGTTCTCGTCCGAGTTATGGCCGCGGGCTTCCATCAGCGTGCGCGGGCCGGCGCCGTACAGCACGGTCGGGATGCCGCGCTTGGTGTAGTGGCGGGCATCGGTGTAGAGCGGCACGCCTTGCACCGGGATCTCCACGCCGAACATGGACTCGGCACGGCTCTTCAGGGCGCCGATCAGCTTTTCCACGCCCGGTAGTTCCGACAGCGGCTCGGCCAGGATGATGCGCTCGACCTTGACTTCGATGCCCGGACGGTCCTTGGCGGCCTTTTCCACCACGGCGCGAAGCTCGCCTTCGGCGTCGAAGCCGATTTCCTCGGGGATCATGCGGCGGTCGACGCGGAAGGTCACCAGGTCAGGCACCACGTTGGTGTTGATGCCGCCCTTGATCAGGCCCACGTTCAGCGTGGCGGTGTCGATGCCAAGCACCTTGGACTTGCGCGTCGCCAGCTCGGCACGCAGGCCGTAGATGGCTTGCAGGATGTGGGTGGCGGCCTCGATCGCGTCCACGCCGGTGTGCGGCATGGCGGCGTGGCCCTGCTTGCCCTTGACCGTCACTTCGACGTGCAGGCAGCCGTTGTGCGACGAGGTGATACCGTACGAGAAGCCGGCCGAGATGGCGTAGTCGGCCTTGCTCAGGTTGTTGTCGAGCAGGAACTTGGGACCGATGTCGCCGCCGGTTTCCTCGTCATAGGTGAACTGCAGCTCGACCGCGCCGTTGATCCTGGCGCCCTGCTTCTCGGCTTCCATCAGCGCCAGCACGGCGTAGGTGTAGGTGGCGAAATCCGACTTGGACACCGCCACGCCGCGGCCGTACATGACCGGGCCGTGCTCGCTGTCGGCCACTTCGCCGCCGTACGGGTCCTTGGTCCAGCCCAGGCCCGGGGGCACCACGTCGCCGTGGGCGTTCATGGCGATGGTCGGGCCGCCCGTGCCGAACTGCTTGCGCACGATCAGGTTGGAGGCGCTGATCATGCCGGCTGCCTTCACCAGCTCGTCCGGCACCTTGTGCGCCTCCACCGTGAAACCCAGGCCCTCCAGCAGTTCCTTGGCGCGCTTGCCATGGGCGTCGCAGTCGCCTGCGGGGTTGTCCGAGGGAACCTTGACCAGTTCGGCCAGGAAGGCTTCCTGTTCCGGACGGTGCTGGTCGATGAATTGCGTCAGCGTGGTTTCAGTGGGGTTCATATTGTCTCGTGCGGTCATGACTTGTTCTCTTAACTACGGAGGAGGGTTCGGGTGGGTTCCGGGGGATCTGCGCTGGCCTACTGCGGCAGGCGGAAGTGCTCGACGAAATCGCTGAACACGCGCGCGGACAGGGCGGCATCCTCGGCGGTCATGGTTTCGGTGGGATGGTGGCTGATGCCGCCGTTGCCGCAGCGCACAAACAGCATGGCGACGTCGGCGATGGCGGCAATGGCCATGGCGTCGTGGCCGGCGCCCGACGGCAGGTGGCGCACCGGCACGCCCTGGCGGGCAATCGCGGCGGCCCATTGCTCTTGCAGCCACGGGGCGCACGGCACGCTCTTCGCCTCGTGGGTCTTGCGCACTTGCGCGCGCACGTTGCGGCGCGCGCAGACACGCTCGACCTCGGCCAGCACGTCGTTGGCGGCGGCCTCGCGCTCGGCGTCAATGCCCGAGCGGATGTCGATAGAGAACACCGCATGGCCGGGCACCACGTTGGCGGCACCGTTGGGCACGTTGAACTGGCCGACCGTGCCGACCAGGCCCGGCTTGCCGCCGCAGCGCTGCTCGATATACAGGCCGATCTCGGCCCCGGCCATGGCGGCGTCGCGGCGCATGTCCATCGGCACCGTGCCGGCGTGTCCGGCCAGGCCTTCGAGCTCGACGATAAAGCGGGTGGCGCCGGAGATGGCGGTCACCACGCCCACCGGCAGGTTTTCATTGAGCAGCACCGGACCTTGTTCGATATGGACTTCGATGAAGGCCGCGACCTTGCTGCGGTCATGCCTGGCGGCGGGCAAGGCAGCGGCGTCGAAACCGGCCTCGCGCATTACCTGGCGCATGGTCTTGCCGCTGTCGTCGACGTTGTCCAGCACGTTGTTGTCGAAGGTGCCGGCGATGGCGCGGCTGCCCAGCAGCGTGGCCTTGAAGCGCACGCCCTCTTCCTCGGCAAAGCCGACCACTTCGATCGCAAACGGGAAGCGCTTGCCCTGGCGGTTCCATTCGGCCACGCACGCGGTCGGCAGGATCACGCCGAGGTTGCCGTCATAGCGGCCGCCGTCGCGCACGGTGTCGAAGTGCGAACCGGTCAGCAGCGCGGGCGCGTCGGGCGTGGTGCCCTCATAGCGGCCGATCACGTTGCCGGCGGCGTCGCGCCGCACCGTCATGCCGGCCTGCTGCATCCATTCGGTCAGCTGCGCGGCGGCGCCGTGGTGGGCCTCGGTCAGGTAGGTACGGGTGAGCATGCCGGGCTGCTCGGTGTGGGCGGCCAGGGCTTCGGCCCAGGCCATGATGCGCGTGCCAGTCTCTGCGGCGGACGGCGACGGATTTGCTGCCATGCGTTGTCTCCTGCTGGAAGTGCGTGAACGCCGCGGCGGGTGGTCCGGCAAGGCCCGCCGGCGTCTGCCGCAAGGCCTGCCGGCGCGGGCGGGGCGCCCGGGCCGAAGCTCTATTCTGTGCGATTCATGTTAGCACAGTGAATTCAAAAATTGCATACAAAAATGATATGCACTATATTCGCTTCCACGTTCAGACAATTTGCCGCGGACAATCCGGTCCGGACAGGAGATTGCGTGGATTCCGCCTCAACAGGGGGGCTGTCCGCGAGGTGGCGCGCTCCCGACCCGGAAGCCCCGCACGGAACGTAAGGCCGGCAGCCACCCGCCAGTAGAGCAGTACGGGGCCGCCGGTGATTCCTGGATCAGATGGGCCAGCCAGCGCCAACCAATGGACAGGCGCCGGACCGGCCCGGTACGGAGACAACCATGCAGCATGCAGTTCCCTCGCAGCCCCGCCCCGGCGCTCCCCAGCCCCGTTTGCACACCCGCTTCACCCGTTCGCTGTTTGGCCAGGTGCTGATTGCCCTGGTGATTGGTACGGCACTCGGCCTGGCATTCCCCGAATTCGCCGCCAAGCTCAAGCCGCTTGGCGATGCTTTTATCAAGCTGATCAAGATGCTGATCGGCCCGATCGTGTTCTGCGTGGTGGTGGCCGGCATCTGCGGCGCGGGCGAGCTGAAGAAGGTCGGCCGCGTCGGCATCAAGGCAGTGGTGTATTTCGAGATCGTCACCACCATCGCGCTGGCGCTGGGCATCCTGCTGGCCTATGTGTTCCAGCCCGGCGTCGGCATGAATGTCGACCCGCGTTCGCTCGACGCGTCGGCCATCGCCGGCTTCATCGACAACGCCACCAAGGTGAAGGACCAGGGCACGGTCGACTTCCTGCTCAAGCTGATCCCCAATACCGTGTTCGGCGCCTTTGCCAACGGCGACGTGCTGCAGGTGCTGCTGGTCTCGATCCTGTTCGGCTGCGCGCTGTCGCTGGTGGGCGAACCGGGCCGGCCGCTGGTCAGGCTGATCGACACCTTCTCGCACACGCTGTTCAAGATGATGGGCTTCATCATCAAGCTGGCGCCGCTGGGCGTGCTGGGCGCGGTGGCTTTCACCGTGGGCAAGTACGGCATCGGCTCGCTCAAGCAGCTCGGCTTCCTGGTGTTCCTGTTCTACGGCGCAGTGATCATCTTCGTGCTGGTGGTGCTGGGCACGATCATGCGCGTGTGCGGTTTCTCGGTGATCAAGCTGATCCGCTACCTGCGCGCCGAGCTGCTGGTGGTGCTGGGCACGGCCTCGTCCGACAGCGTGCTGCCGCAGGTGATGAAGAAGCTGGAGTTCATGGGCATCAAGAAGTCGGTGGTGGGCCTGGTGATCCCGACCGGCTACTCGTTCAACCTGGATGCGTTCTCGATCTACCTGACGCTGGCCGCAGTGTTTATCGCCCAGGCCACCAACACGCCGCTGGCGATGGGCGACCTGCTTGGCATCCTGGCGGTGGCGCTGGTCACCTCCAAGGGCGCGCACGGCATCCCCGGCTCGGCCATCGTGATCCTGGCGGCGACGCTGTCGGCGCACCCGGCGATCCCGGCGATCGGGCTGGTGCTGGTGCTGTCGGTGGACTGGTTCATCGGCATCGCGCGCGCGCTGGGCAACCTGATCGGCAACTGCGTGGCCACCGTGGTGGTGGCCGCCTGGGAGAAGGATATCGATCGCGAACGGGCCCATGGCGTGCTCAACGGCACCATCGAAGCGACCGACCTGGATGCGGGTCTGGCGGCAATGGCGGAGGACGGCGTCACCACCGGTTCTCCTGTCCCTGTGCCGGGGCGCTAGAATCACGGCATCTCCCCTACCGCGCAGCCTCTGCGCAAGTGCGCTGCCATGCCCGAGCATATCGATCCTGACATGACCGCCGAAGCGATCGCCGAAGACATTGTCGCGGCGATCGTCTCGCACCGCCTGCCGCCCGGCACCAAGCTGCGCGAGGAGGCCCTGGCCAGCGTCTACCGCGTCAGCCGCACCAAGGTGCGCGCGGCGCTGCTGATGCTGTCCAAGGACAAGGTCATCCAGATGGTGCCGGACAAGGGCGCCTTCGTCGCCAAGCCCAGCGCGGAAGAAGCGCGCGAGGTCTTCGCGGTGCGCCGCATCCTGGAAGCGGCGCTGGCGCGCGAGTTCGTCGCCAAGGCGACGCCCGCCGACTACAAGCGGATTGACAAGCACCTGGCGGCCGAGCGCAAGGCGCTGACGGGCAACGATGCGCAGGTGCGCACCCGCCTGCTGGGCGACTTCCATATCGTGCTGGCCGAGGTGGTCGGCAACGGCGTGCTGACCGAGATGATGCGCGAGCTGTCGACGCGCAGCGCGGTCATCACCATGCTGTACCAGTCGCGCCGCGATGCGGCCTGCTCGTCGGACGAGCACCGGGAGTTTATCGAGGCCGCCCGTGCCGGCGATGTCGAGCGGGCCGTCGCGCTGATGGTGGACCACCTGGGCCACGTGGAAGGTGCGCTGCATTTCGAGGAAACCGCGCCGGTGTCGCGCGGCAAGGACCTGGTGACCGCGCTGCTGGCGTAGGCCTCCGCAGCGACCGCTTGACGTGAGTCAAAGCGGCCCCTGCGGCCCGCGCGCACACTTGACCCCGCCATGAAGACGCGGGGGCGCACTTCATGAGCACTCCGCCTTCCGGCACCTCATCGTCGGAAGGCTGCCCGCACGCTGCAACAGTGTGCGGGCTTTCTTTTTTCTGAGGACTGGGTTTTGCGCTGCGGAATGGCGCCCTGTCCCGCCCCGTGGCCGCCACGCAGCCCCGCACCCGTTTTTCCCTTTCCTGCCAGCTAGTTGCAGCGCCCGGGCGGCGTTCCCGGCGCCCCCATTGTTGCGTCCGCGGCGGCCGGCATTGCCGGCAATACGCGAAATCGAATCCCGGCTTCGGGTTAGGATGCCGGAGGCCCGAGCCAGAGGCCGGCGCCGCCCCCCCGCAGCACCCGGGGCGGACGCACACCGGAACAGAAACATGGAGACCGTCATGCGCCATCGCGCGATACCTGCCGTGCAGCCACGCCGCCGGCGCTAGTGTCCTGTTCCGTAGATAACTTGCCAAAATGAAATCGCCCAGTTGGTCGTCAGGCTAGGCGCGAGGAGGCGCCATAGCCGTAGCTATGGCAACGACGAGCAACGACGCATGGCGGCCAACTGGGCGATTTCATGGCAAGGTATTTGCGGAACAGGACACTCGCCCTCCCCTGCATTTCGCCCCGCCACGGTCCTGCCTGCCGCCGGATCGCGGCCCGCATCGCCTGACCATCGATCGAGAGGACTTCCCATGCCCAGTGCCTTCCGCCCCGACGCCTTTGCCGGCAAGACCGTATTCGTCGCCGGCGCCTCCTCCGGCATCAACCTCGGCATCGCGCACGGCTTCGCGCGCGCCGGGGCGAAGCTGGCGCTGATCAGCCGCACCGCCGAGCGCATCCAGGCCGCCGCCGACACCATCACCGCGGCCGGCGGCACCGCCATCGGCATGGCCGCCGACGTGCGCGACTATGCTGCCGTGGAAGCGGCCTTTGCGCGCGCGCAGGACGAACTGGGGCCGATCGACGTGGTGATCTCCGGCGCCGCGGGCAACTTCCTGGCGCCCGTGGTCGGCATGTCGGCCAATGCCTTCAAGACCGTGGTCGATATCGACCTGCTCGGCACCTTCAACGTGTTCCGCGCCAGCTTCGACCACCTGGCCAAGCCGGGTGCATCGCTGATCGCGATCACCGCGCCGCAGGCGGTCAACGCCATGATGTTCCAGGCCCATGCCTGCGCCGCCAAGGCCGGCATCAACATGCTGATCAAGTGCCTGGCGATGGAATGGGGCCCGGCCGGCGTGCGCGTGAACGGCATCTCGCCCGGCCCGATCGCCAACACCGAAGGCATGGCGCGGCTGGCACCCACGCCGGAGATCGAAGCCCGCTACAAGGCCCGCCTGGCGCTGCGCGACTACGGCACCAAGGACGATATCGCCGATGCCGCGATGTACCTGAGTAGCGACAACGCGCACTACGTCACCGGCACCATCCTCGACTGCGACGGCGGCAGCAAGCTGGGCGACGCCTCCGCCGACGCGCTGAAGAAGCCGCAGTAATCACCGTACCGAATACCGACCACGAGACCAGGAGAACCACCCATGACGGCATCCGTCCTCTATCAAGCCAGCGAAGGCGTGGCCACGCTGACCCTGAACCGCCCGGACGTGCTCAACGCGATGAACGGCGACCTGATGCGCGAGTTGCGCGAGGGCGTGGAGCGCGCCGCCGGCGACGCCGGCGTGCGCGCCGTGCTGATCACCGGCGCGGGCCGCGGCTTCTGCGCCGGCGCCGACCTGGCCGCGCGCGGCAAGGATGGCATCACCGATTCCGGCACGCTGCTGCGCGAGCGCTACCACCCGATCATCATGGCGCTGCGCCAGATGCCCAAGCCGGTCGTCACCGCGGTCAACGGCGTGGCCGCCGGTGCCGGCATGAGCTTGGCGCTGGCGGGCGACGTAGTGCTGGCGGCTCGCTCGGCCAGCTTCCTGCAGGCCTTCTCCAAGATCGGCCTGATCCCGGACGCCGGCAGCACCTACTTCGTGCCGCGCTATGCCGGTGAGATGCGCGCCCGCGCGCTGGCCATCCTGGCCGAGAAGATCGATGCCGAGGAAGCCCAGCGCATCGGCCTGGTGTGGAAGGTCCACGCCGACGACGCGCTGCAGGACGAGGCCGGCAAGCTGGCCCGCCACCTGGCCACCATGCCGACCATGGCCTACGGCATGATCAAGGAAGCCCTCAACCAGAGCTTCGACAACGACCTGGCCGCGCAGCTGGAAGTGGAAGCCACGCTGCAGTCGCGCGCCAGCCGCAGCGATGACTGCAAGGAAGGCGTGGCCGCCTTCATGGAGAAGCGCAAGCCGCAGTTCAAGGGCCGTTGAGCGCGCGGTGCGCTGGCGGGAGCCCGACGACGTGGTCTTTGTCGACGCGCTGCCGCATCGCCATCAAACCCACAACCCGCATCCAAAGGAGCCCGCGCATGAGCGCCAGCAGCAACGAACGTATCCTCGTCACGATCGAAGACGGCGTCGCCGATGTCCGCCTGAACCGCCCCGACAAGATGAATGCGCTCGACCAGGCCATGTTCGAGGCGCTGATCGAGACCGGCGAGCAACTGGCGCGCATGCCCGACCTGCGCGCGGTGGTGCTGTCCGGCGAAGGCCGCGCCTTCTGCGCGGGGCTGGACATGGGCCGCATGGCGGGCATGTTGTCCGACGGTGGCGGCGAATCCCACAACGACAGCATCGGCGCGGGCCGCCTCGGCAAGCGCACCCACGGCATTTCCAATCGCCCGCAGTACGCGTGCATGGTCTGGCGCGAACTGCCGGTGCCGGTGTTCGCGGCGGTGCACGGCGTGGCGTTCGGCGGCGGGCTGCAGGTGGCGCTGGGGGCGGACGTACGCTACGTCGCGCCCGATACCAGGCTGTCGGTCATGGAGCTGAAATGGGGGCTGGTGCCCGACATGGCCGGCATGGTGCTCACGCGCGGCCTGGTGCGCCCCGACGTGCTGCGCGAGCTGATCTACAGCGCGCGCGTGCTGAGCGGCACCGAAGCCTGCGAACTGGGCCTGGGCACCTACCTTGCTGACGACCCGCGCGCCGCGGCGCTGGAAGCCGCGCGCCAGGTGGCACAGAAGAACCCGGACGCGATCCGCGCCGCCAAGCGCCTGATGGCGGTGGTGGAGCGCGGCGACAATGCGCAGATCCTGCAGGCCGAGTCCGATGAGCAGGACCGGCTGGTCGGCTCGCCCAACCAGCGCGAGGCAGTGCTGGCGAATATGCAGAAGCGCGCGCCGCGCTTCGAGCCGGCGGGCTGAAGCAACGCGCTCAGTGGCGGCGCCGTCGGCGCCACCACAGCGCATAGACCGCCACGTTGACCGCCAGCACCACCGCGCCGAGCCACAGTTGCACCGCAGGCGTAAGCCCCGCCGGATAGATCAGCGGCAACAGGTAGCGCTCGACAAACCCGCCGCTGTAGCCCGCCTGCCCCGCCGCCTGGCGCAGCGAGTTTTCAAGCGGCGTCAGCGGGCAGATCCAGCCGGACCATTCGATCAGCACGCCCCACACTGCCGCGGGCAGGTGCAGCCATGCGACACGCGGCCAGCGCAATACCAGCAGGCCGCCCGCCACCACGAACAGGATAAACAACCCGTGCACGATGACCACCAGGTCGGCCAGCCAGGCTGTGATCGGCATCGCGCTCGGCGGCGGCGTCAGTTGCCGCCCGCCGTGTCCATCCAGTAGCCTGGGCGCGCGAACTGCGCCTTCAGGTGCTCGATGAAGAAACGGATCTTGGCTGGCACCGGGCGCTGCTGCGGGTACACGGCAAGGATGTCGTAGGCCGGCAGCGCGTATTCGTCCAGCACCGTGATCAGCTCGCCGCTCTCCAGCTGCGGCAGGATCTCCCAGGTCGAGCGCCAGCCCAGGCCCAGGCCCTCGCCGGTCCAGCGGTGCAGCAGCTCGCCGTCGTTGCAGTCCAGGTTGCCGTTGACGCGCACGGTCACGGTCTTGCCGTTCTGGCTGAAGTACCAGCCGCGCTGCTGGCCGCCCTGCAGGTTGAACGCCAGGCAGTTGTGCTGGGCCAGGTCGTCCAGCGTCTGCGGCACGCCGTACTTGGCAAAGTACGCCGGCGTGCCGCACACCACGCGCTTGTTCGACGCCAGCTTGATCGCGACAAAGTTCGGGTCGATGGCGCCGCCGATGCGGATGCCGACGTCATAGCCTTCGCGCACCAGGTCGACCACGCGGTCGGTCAGGTTGAAGGAGATCTGCACTTCCGGGTTGGTCGAGAGGAACGCCGGCGCGTGCGGTGCCACGTGCTTGCGCCCGAACGCTGCCGGTGCCGAAACGATCAGGTGGCCGGTGGCCTTGTGCTTGCCTTCGGCAATCAGCATCTCGGCGCGGTCCAGGTCGGCCAGCGCCTTCTTGCACTGCTCCATGAACACCGCGCCCTGCTCGGTCACGGCGATGCGGCGCGTGGACCGGTGCAGCAGCTTGACGCCGATGCGGGCTTCCAGCGCGTTGATGCGGCGGCCGATCATCACCGGCGTCACGTTCTGCGTGAGCGCCGCGGCCGCCATGCTGCCGTGCTCCACCACGGCGATAAAGGCTTCGATTTGCTTGAGTTTGTCCATCGGATATTCGTCTCCCGGGCGCCATTGTGCGGCATCCCCGGGGATGTGGCATCCCTGCGCGGCTGATGAGCAGGATCGCGGCATCCGCATACGGCCGCGTCAGGGCGGCTGCCAGGGGCACGCCGCATCACCCGGCGCCTGTGCGGAATCAGGCGGCTGGAGCCGCCCGCGCCCTGACCTGCGCGTTCATCTCGGCCGCTTCGCCCAGCACATGGGCCAGCCGTCGCAGCGGCCGGCTGCATTGCACGTGCAGGTACAGGTAGCAGGCCGCCCCGGTCACCACCATCACGCCGTAAAGCCACAGCAGCGCCCCGGCCATGGCCTGCTGGCGCGGCAGTGCGGCCACCACGATCGCAGCCGGCGCCAGTGCCAGGAGCACTGCCAGGGTGCGCGCAGCACCTTCCCACAACCGCAGTTGCAGCGCCACGCGCCGCTGGCGCGCCTGCAGCTGCTGCGGCGGGATGCGCGCCAGCCGGCGCAGCAGCGCATCCTCGGCCGCGCTGTGGCGGTCCATCTCGGCGGCCTGCCAGCGCAGCGGATGGCGCAGCCTGGCCAGCACGGTGCCGGCGCGCGCCAGCCCGGCGCCGACATAGCAGGCGGCCGACAGGGCCAGCAGCGCCTCGAAGGTCCGCAGCGACCACAGCGGCACCGGGTGCTTCAGCCACAACCGCCAGACGGCCAGGGCCGCGCCGCTCAGGATGGTCGCGACCAGCGCCGCGATAAATCCAGCCCACAGCGAACGCCCGAGGCGGCCGCCCGGCGCCGGAGGGTCGGCGGCCGGCCTGGGCGGGGCGGCGGCAAGCGCTTCAAGCAGTTCGTAGGTAGACGGCGCCTGGAATACATGGTCGGCCCGGATGGCGAGGAATCCCGCCATTTTGCCGCACTGCGCAGCGGCGGCCCGCCGGCGCCGGCCCGTACCCACCGCTGCGCCGCGTGCCCGTACCGTCACACCACATATCCAATTGCGTACCCCGGCGTACGCCCACCGACCGTCCGATCTGGCTTCCAAGGCGATATTACGTACCCCAGGTATCGAATCAACTGATCTCCCTTCTGTTTATCCCACCCCGCCTGCGGGAATAGGATCGACTCCAACGGAATTCACACCATCACTGGAGACAAGATCATGGCAAAGATGAGAGCAATCGACGCGGCAATCGCCGTGCTGGAGAAGGAAGGCGTGACCACGGCATTCGGCGTGCCGGGCGCGGCCATCAACCCGTTCTACTCCGCAATGCGCAAGTCGGGCAACATCAACCACGTGCTGGCCCGCCACGTCGAGGGCGCCTCGCACATGGCCGAAGGCTACACCCGTGCTGAGCCGGGCAACATCGGCGTCTGCGTCGGCACCTCGGGCCCCGCCGGCACCGACATGATCACCGGCCTGTACTCGGCCTGGGCCGATTCGATCCCCATCCTCTGCATTACCGGCCAGGCCCCCCGCGCGCGCCTGTACAAGGAAGACTTCCAGGCCGTCGATATTGAATCGATCGCCAAGCCCGTGACCAAGTGGGCCGTGACCGTGCGCGAGCCGGCACTGGTGCCGCAAGTGTTCCAGCAAGCGTTCCACATCATGCGTTCGGGCCGCCCGGGTCCGGTGCTGGTCGACCTGCCGTTCGACGTGCAGGTGGCCGAGATCGAATTCGATATCGACACCTACCAGTCGCTGCAGCCGTACAAGCCGGCCGCCTCGCGCGCCCAGATCGAGAAGGCCATCTCGATGCTGAACGCGGCCGAGCGCCCGCTGATCGTCTGCGGCGGCGGCGTGATCAACGCTGACGCGTCGGAACTGCTGGTCGAGTTTGCCGAACTGGTCAACGTGCCGGTGGTGCCGACCCTGATGGGCTGGGGCGTGCTGGCCGACGACCACCCGCTGCAAGCCGGCATGGTCGGCCTGCAGACCTCGCACCGCTATGGCAACGCCACGCTGCTGGCTTCGGACTTCGTGATGGGCATCGGCAACCGCTGGGCCAATCGCCACACCGGCAGCGTCGATGTCTACACCAAGGGCCGCAAGTTCGTGCACGTCGATATCGAGCCCACCCAGATCGGCCGCGTGTTCGGCCCGGACCTGGGCATCGTGTCGGACGCCAAGGCCGCGCTGGAACTGTTCGTTGAAGTTGCCCGCGAAATGAAGATGGCCGGCCGCCTGCCGTGCCGCAAGTCGTGGGTGGCCGACGTGCAGAAGCGCCGCCGCACCCTGCAGCGCAAGAGCGACTTCGACAACGTCCCGGTCAAGCCGCAGCGCGTGTACCGCGAGATGAACCAGTACTTCCCGCGCGACGTGCGCTACGTCAGCACCATCGGCCTGTCGCAGATCGCCGCGGCCCAGTTCCTGTCGGTCAATGAGCCGCGCCACTGGATCAACTGCGGCCAGGCCGGCCCGCTGGGCTGGACCATCCCGGCCGCGATCGGCGTGAAGACCGCTTCGCCGGATTCGGATGTGGTGGCGATCTCGGGCGACTACGACTTCCAGTTCATGATCGAAGAGCTGGCCGTGGCCGCGCAGTTCAAGGTGCCGTACATCCACGTGGTGGTGAACAACTCCTACCTCGGCCTGATCCGCCAGGCGCAGCGCAACTTCGAGATGGACTACTGCGTGCAGCTGGCCTTCGACAACGTCAATTCCCCTGAGCTGAACGGCTACGGCGTGGACCACGTCAAGGTGGTGGAGGGCCTGGGCTGCAAGGCGATCCGCGTGTTCAAGCCGGAAGACATCGCCCCGGCCTTTGCCGAAGCGCGCGACCTGATGGCCGAGTTCTCGGTGCCGGTGGTGGTCGAGGTGATCCTGGAGCGCGTGACCAATATCGCGATGGGCACCGAGATCGACAACGTCAACGAGTTCGAGCCGATCGAAGACATCGAGGACATCGAGGAAGCGATCCTGAAGGAAGAAGTGGAAACGGCGTAAGCAGCACCATTCCAACATGGAAGCGCGGGCTACGGCCCGCGCAAATCCAGCGCCCCTGTATCACCGGTTCTGCACCGGCAGAACGACAACACAACTAAACCGGAGAGACTCATGACTAAACTTGCGGCCAACCTCACCATGCTGTTCAACGAAGTGGGTTTTCTCGACCGCTTCGAAGCCGCCGCGCGCGCGGGCTTCCGCGGCGTGGAATTCCTCTTCCCCTATGCCTTCCACGCGGACCAGATCGCTGACCGCCTGAACCGCTTCCAGCTGGACCTGGTGCTGCACAACCTGCCCGCCGGCAAGTGGGAAGCGGGCGAGCGCGGCATTGCCTGCCACCCGGACCGCGTCGGCGAGTTCCAGGACGGCGTGGGCGAGGCCATCAAGTACGCCAAGGTGCTGGGCGTGCGCCAGCTGAACTGCCTGGTCGGCATCCAGCCGCAGAACGTCAAGCGCGAGCAGGCCCAGGAAACGCTGGTGGAAAACCTGCGCTTCGCCGCCAGCGCGCTGGCCGCCGAGCATATCGACCTGCTGGTCGAGCCGATCAACACCTTCGACATCCCCGGCTTCTTCCTGTCGCGCACGCAGCAGGCCGTGGACCTGATCAACCAGGTCAATGCGCCCAACCTGTACGTGCAGTACGACATCTACCACATGCAGCGGATGGAAGGCGAGATCGCCAACACCATCAAGGCCAACCTGCCGAAGATCAAGCACGTGCAGCTGGCCGACAACCCCGGCCGCAACGAACCCGGCACCGGCGAACTGAACTACCAGTACCTGTTCAAGTTCCTGGACGAGATCGGCTACACCGGCTGGATCGGCTGCGAATACAAGCCCAAGACCACCACCGAAGCCGGCCTGGGCTGGCGCGCCGAGCACGGCGTGCAGTAACAGCCTGTCAGTCTTCAAATCCCGCTTGTTTGCTCCCCTCTCCCGCTTGCGGGAGAGGGGCGGGGGTGAGGGCCGGCGCTTGCCGGAGCCATGGAGCTTTCAAAAAACCGAAGGCCCCGCTCGATGTGGCTCCTAGCCAAACCACCCCTCACCCCAACCCTCTCCCCATGAGGGGGGAGGGAGAACACCTTACATAGGCCAGTTCGAGCGTCTTTGGCGCACCCAACACCGCTGGCTTCGATTCAGTTCTTAATCAAGGAGACACCACAATGGCAACCAATCGCAACGTCGGCTTCATCGGCCTGGGCATCATGGGCGCACCGATGGCGGGCCACCTGCGCGCCGCCGGCCACACGCTGTTCGTGCATGACGTCAACCCGGCCCCGCAGGCGCTGGTCGATGCAGGCGTGACCGTCTGCACCAGCGCCGAGGAAGTCGCCAAGCGTGCCGACATCATCGTCATCATGGTGCCGGACACCCCGCACGTGGAAGCCGTGCTGTTCAGCGAAAAGGGCGTGGCCGCCGCGTTCAAGGCCGCCGGCAAGGAAGCCAGCCACAGCAAGATCGTGGTCGACATGAGCTCGATCTCGCCGATCGCCACCAAGGACTTCGCCGCGCGCATCAACAAGCTGGGCGCCTCGTACCTGGACGCGCCGGTGTCGGGCGGTGAAGTGGGCGCCAAGGCCGCAACGCTGACGATCATGGTCGGCGGCCCGCAGGAAGCCTATGACCAGGTCAAGCCGCTGTTCGACCTGATGGGCAAGAACGTCACGCTGGTCGGTGGCAACGGTGACGGCCAGACCACCAAGGTGGCCAACCAGATCATCGTGGCGCTGAACATCCAGGCCGTGTCCGAAGCCCTGCTGTTCGCCTCCAAGGCCGGCGCCGATCCGGCCAAGGTGCGCCAGGCGCTGATGGGCGGCTTTGCGGCCTCGCGCATCCTGGAAGTGCACGGCGAGCGCATGGTCAAGCGCACCTTCGACCCGGGCTTCCGCATCGAACTGCACCAGAAGGACCTGAACCTGGCGCTGCAGGGTGCCAAGGCACTGGGCGTGGCACTGCCCAATACCGCCACCGCGCAGGAGCTGTTCAATACCTGCGCCGCCAACGGCCTTGGCAAGCAGGACCATTCGGCCCTGTGCCGCGCGATCGAGATCATGTCTAACCACCAGATCGCCAAGTAAGCAGCAACCACGTCGTCCCCGCCCTGCGGGGACGACTAGCTTTCCCCGTCAGCACCAGGACTTTTCATGCTCGCCACCGAACCTCAAGCCGCCCTGCTCTCGCCCCAGCGCGCCGCAGCGCATCCCGGACAGTCCGACGCGCGCGCGTTGCTGCGCGACCTGTTCGACACCGCGGTCGCTGCCGTCAGCGCCAGCCACTGCCTGCCGCCGCACCTGCCCACGCCGCCCAAGGGCCGCACGGTAGTGATCGGCGCCGGCAAGGCCGCTGCCGCGATGGCGCAGGCGGTCGAGGCGAACTGGCAAGGCGAGCTGTCGGGCCTGGTGGTGACGCGCTACGGCCATGGTGCCGATTGCCAGCGCATTGAAGTGGTGGAAGCCGCGCACCCTGTTCCCGACGAAGCCGGCCAGCGCGCCGCGCAACGCATGGTGGAACTGGTGCAGGGCCTGACTGCCGACGACCTGGTGCTGTGCCTGATCTCCGGCGGTGGTTCGGCGCTGCTGGCCGCACCCGCACCCGGCATCTCGCTGGCCGACAAGCAGGCGGTCAACAAGGCCCTGCTGCGCAGCGGCGCGAGCATCGGCGAGATGAACTGCGTGCGCAAGCACCTGTCCGCGCTCAAGGGTGGACGCCTGGCGCTGCACTGCGCCCCGGCACGCGTCGAGACGCTGCTGATTTCCGATATCCCCGGCGATGACCCGACCCTGATCGCAAGCGGCCCGACGCTGCCCGACGCGACCACCTGCGCCGACGCGCTGGCCGTCATCGCCAAGTACGGCATTGAAGTTCCCGCCAACGTGCGCGCCCACCTGGAAAGCGGCGCCGGCGAAACGCCCAAGCCCGGCGATGCCCGCTTCGAAGGCCACCGCAACGTGACGCTGGCCACCGCGCAGCAATCGCTGGAGGCCGCAGCCGTCCGCGCGCGTGAACTGGGCTACGAGGCGCACATCCTGTCCGACTGCATCGAAGGCGAAGCCCGCGAAGTGGCCGAAGTGCATGCCGCCATCGCGCGCCAGGTCGCGCAGCGCGGCCAGCCCTTCAGCAAGCCCTGCTTGATCCTGTCCGGCGGCGAGACCACTGTGACCGTGCGCGGCAAGGGCCGCGGCGGGCGCAATGCCGAGTTCCTGCTGGCGCTGGCGGTGGCGCTCGACGGCCTGGCCGGCGTGCACGCGATCGCCGGCGACACCGACGGCATCGACGGCTCCGAGGACAACGCCGGCGTGCTGCTGTCGCCTGACACCCTGACCCGCGCCGCCGCGCGCGGGCTGTCGGCGCGCGCGCACCTGGACAACAACGACGGCTATGGCTTCTTTGCCGGCGTGGACGACCTGATCGTCACCGGCCCGACCCGCACCAACGTGAATGACTTCCGCGCCATCCTGATTGTGTAGGCCTGCAGTCGTCAGCGCAGTACCGCCGGACCGAAGCTGTAGTTCACCTGAACAGCATTACCCGGCGCGCCACGTGGCGCGCCGTCCGAGAATGGAAGAGGAGACATCATGAGACGCCAGCGCAAAGCGAAGATCGTTGCCACGCTTGGACCCGCAAGCACCGACATCGCGGTGATCCGCGAACTGTTCGAGGCGGGCGCCGACGTGTTCCGGCTGAACTTCAGCCACGGCACGCACGAAGACCACCGCGCGCGCTACGACGCCGTGCGCAAGATCGAGGCAGAGACCGGCCGCCCGATCGCGATCCTGGCCGACCTGCAGGGCCCCAAGCTGCGCATCGGCACCTTCGCCGCCGGCAAGGTCGCGGTGCGCGCGGGCGATGTGTTCGTGCTCGACAGCGATCCCACCCCGGGCGACGGCACCCGCGTCTACCTGCCGCACCCCGAACTGTTCGCCGCCGCGCAGCCGGGCCAGTCGCTGCTGATCGACGACGGCAAGGTGCGCCTGTCGATCGAAGCTGTGACCACCGGCACCATCACCACGCGCGTGGTCAACAACGGCACGCTGTCCGACCGCAAGGGTGTGAACGTGCCCGACGCCGTGATCCCCATCCCCGCGCTGACCGAGAAGGACCGCAAGGACCTGGACTTCGCGCTGGCGCTGGGCGCTGACTGGATCGGCCTGTCGTTCGTGCAGCGCCCGTCCGACATCGTCGAAGCGCGCGAGATCGTCGGCACCCGCGCCGGCATCCTGTCCAAGATCGAGAAGCCGGCCGCGCTGCAGCAGCTCGAAGAGATCGTGCGCGTGTCCGATTCCGTGATGGTGGCGCGCGGCGACCTCGGCGTGGAACTGCCGCCCGAGCGCGTCCCCGGCGTGCAGAAGCGCATCCTGCGCGTGTGCCGCCAGCTGGGCAAGCCGGTGGTGATCGCCACGCAGATGCTGGAATCGATGATCGACTCGCCCGTGCCGACCCGCGCCGAAGCGTCGGACGTGGCCAGCGCCATCTATGAAGGCGCCGACGCGGTGATGCTGTCGGCCGAGTCGGCCAACGGCCGCTACCCGGTGCCGGCGGTGTCGATGATGAACCGCATCGTCACCGAGGTGGAACGCGACCCGCTGTACCGCAACCTGCTCGATGCCCAGCATGAGACCCCGCTGAACACGCGCCAGGATGCAATCTGCGCGGCGCTGCGCGAAGTCACGCAGATCATCGGCGCCGCCGCGACGGTGACCTACACGTCCTCGGGCGCCACCGCGCTGCGCGCCGCGCGCGAGCGGCCGTGCGCGCCGATCGTCAGCATCACGCCGAACCTGGAGATCGCGCGCCGCCTGGCAATTGCCTGGGGCGTCCACTCCACCGTGAGCCCGGATGTGCAGAGCGTGGATGAAATGGTCGAAGCCGCCACGCGCGCGGCGGTTGCCGAAGGTTATGCCGTGCCGGGCGACCAGATCACCGTCGCCGCGGGGATGCCGTTCGGGCAAGGCGGGACGACCAACCTGCTGCGCGTGGCTGAAGTTGGCGCCAGCGCGGTGGCAACCGCACCGGCTGCGCGTGAGGCTGCCTTGGCCTGACAGCGCTGCTTGCGTTCCCGTCCCGGAACGTTCAGGTCACGACGGAACCGGGTGCAAACCCGGTTTCTTTGTTTTGCCGCACACCGCCTGCGTTGCCCGTCTCCAGGGTGAGTGGGTGGTGTTTTTTTATTTGGCTTGGTGTCGAAGACAGCACCTGACCCCAGATTGCTATACTGCTTGCCATCCTCCTACCCTGCAATTCCCCCTCCCCCCGGAGCCCCCCATGCGCCTAGATGACGAAGCCGAAAGCCAGCACGTTGAAGACCGCCGCGGCGGATTCGGCGGTGTCGGCGGCAAGACCATCGGCATCGGCACGGTCATCGTCGCGCTGGCGGCGTCCTATTTCTTTGGCATCGACCCGATGCTGATCATGCAGGGCGCCTCGGTGCTGCAAGGCTCCGGCCCGCAGCAGCAACAGCAGCAGGTGAACCGCCCGCCGGCAACGGATCAGATGACGGTGTTCACGCGCAAGGTGCTGGGCAATACCGAGCGCACCTGGCAACACATCTTTGAAACCCAGCTGAACCGCCGCTATGCGCCCCCCACGCTGGTGCTGTTCTCCGGCGCCACGCCCACGGCCTGCGGCACCGGCCAGTCGGCGATGGGCCCGTTCTATTGCCCCGGCGACCAGAAGGTCTATATCGACCTGGCCTTCTATGACGAGCTGCGCCAGCGCTTCGGCGCCAGCGGCGACTTTGCCCAGGCCTATGTGATCGCGCACGAGATTGGCCACCATGTGCAGAACCTGCTGGGCGTATCGGACAAGGTCGACAGCGCGCGCCGCCGCATGGGCGAGGCGCAGGCCAACCAGCTGTCGGTGCGTATGGAACTGCAGGCCGACTGCCTGGCGGGTGTCTGGGCCGCCACCGCGCAGCGCGCCAACCAGCAGCTGCTGGAGCCCGGCGATGTCGAAGAAGGCCTGAAGGCCGCAGCCGCGATCGGCGACGACCGGCTGCAGCGCCAGTCGCAGGGCTATGTCGTGCCGGAGGCCTTTACCCACGGCTCCAGCGAGCAGCGTGTGCGCTGGCTGCGCCGCGGCATTGAGTCCGGCGATATCCGCAAGTGCGATACCTTCGCCTCGCGCGACCTGTAAGCGCGGGCTCCACCCCCGACGTCTGAGGGGTGCCGGCAATGTGACGTTTGCGTTGCCCACCCCCCGTTCCCTGTCTATAATCGCCGGCAAGGCCGCTTTACGACGGCCAGTCGCCGGCGTCGATCCTCACCGATCCTTCCTGCCGCAGCGCCGGGTTCTCCCCACAGGACCCCTGCACGCGCCGCGGTGCACGCCGGCCCCGGTCGACGGGCCACGCGCCCCCTGACCGACAGGCGACCCGACACGCGGCCCCGCCGGCAACATCGGCCCAGCATTGCCGCGACTTGCCGCCTCTTGCCGCTGAGCCTTGCGGCGTCTCTACACCCAAGCCGTTCCGTTCCAACCGCACCGGAGCCACGGCCGATCTTCACTTGCCGTGCGCCCGTGCCAGCCCTGACCTGACATGGCGTCGTTTTTCCTGAAGCGCCCGGCGTTTGCCTGGGTGCTGGCCATCCTGACCGTGGTAGCGGGCCTGATGGCCCTGAACCGCATCCCCATCGCCCAGTACCCGGCGGTGGCGCCGCCCACGGTGATCATCTATGCCGATTACCCGGGTGCGTCCGCGCGCACGGTGGAGGACCGCGTCACCGCGGTGCTGGAGCAGCAGATGCACGGCATCCCCGGCCTGCTCTACCTGGATTCCAGCAGCGAAGGCGGCACCGCCACGGTGACGCTGGGCTTCCGCCAGGGCACCGACCCGCAGTTGGCGCAGGTCAACGTGCGCAACCGCGTGGCGCAGGCCGAGCCCTTGCTGCCCGAGGCGGTGCGCCGCGGCGGCGTCTATGTCGACCAGGCCAGCAGCAGCGCCTTCATGTACGTGTCGCTGGTGTCCGACAGCGGGCAGCTGGACGAGACCGCGCTGGGCGACTTTGCCGCCGGCTCGGTGTTGCCGCTGCTGCGCCGCATGCCCGGCATCGGCAAGGCCGAGCCGTATGGCGCCGAATACGCGCTGCGGATCTGGTTCGATCCCGACAAGCTGCACGCCTTCAACCTGACCACGGCCGAGGTCGAGGCCGCCATCCGCGCGCGCAACGGCAACGTGACGCCGGGCCAGCTGGGCGCCGCGCCGGCAGTGCCGGGTCAGCCGTTCCAGGCCATCGTGCGCCCGCCCGCGCCGATGAGCGATGCGCAGGCGTTCGGGCGCATCGTGGTGCGCGCCGCGACCGATGGCTCCGCCGTGCTGCTGCGCGACGTGGCGCGGGTGGAACTGGCCGCCAGCGACTACCGCTACGGCTCCACGCTCAACACGCGCAACGCCGCGTCGATCGGGCTGAAGCTGGCCGACGGCGCCAACGTGCTGCAGACCTCGCGCACCGTGCGTGCCGCGCTCGATGCCGCCAGCAAGGGCTTTCCGGGCGACCTGCGCTATGAAATCTCGTATGACGGCGCCACCTTCGTGCAGGCGTCGATCTCGCGCGTGGTGCTGACGCTGGTAGAAGCCACGGTGCTGGTGTTCCTGATCCTGTACCTGTTCCTGGGCAACCTGCGCGCGACGCTGATCCCGTGCATCGTGGTGCCGGTATCGCTGCTGGGCACGGTCGCCTGCCTGTACGCGCTGGGGCTGTCGCTGAACGTGATCACGCTGTTCGGCGTGGTGCTGGCGATCGGCATCCTGGTGGACGACGCCATCGTGGTGGTCGAGAACGTCGAGCGCATCATGCGCACCGACGGCGTGGGCGCGATGCAGGCCGCGGCGCGCTCGATGCGCGAGGTCTCGGGCGCGCTGGTGGCGGTGACGCTGGTGCTGTGCGCGGTATTCGTGCCGATGGCGTTCTTCGGCAGCGCGGTGGGCGTGATCTACCGGCACTTCGCGGTGACGCTGGCGGTGTCGATCGCGTTCTCGCTGTTCTTTGCGCTGACGCTGGCGCCGGCCATGTGCGCCAGCCTGCTGCGCCACAGCGCGGCGCCGGCGCGCGGGCCGCTGGCCTGGTTCGATGCGCGCTTTGCCGCCTTCACCGGGCGCTATGCCGGCTGGGTGCAGGCGCTGCAGCGCAAGCGGCTGCGCTGGCTGGCGGTCTACCTGGCGTTGACGCTGGCATGCGGCTACGCCTTGTGGAAGATGCCCAGCGGCTTCCTGCCGGAAGAGGATACCGGCGAGATCGTGGTCGATGTCGAGCTGCCCGCCGGCAGCACGCAGGCCGACACGCGCCGGCTGGTGGCCGGGCTGGAACAGTGGATGCGCGACGAGCACTACCCGGTGCATTCGAGCTTTGCCGTGCTGGGCTGGTCCAGCGGCGGCAGCGGCGAGCAGCGCGCCAGCCTGTTTATCGGCCTGACCGACTGGAAGGCGCGCGGGCGCAAGCACACGGCCCAGGCCGTGCTGGAGCGGCTGTCGGCCGGGCTGGAAACCTGGCCGGGCCGCGGCGCGGCGCAGCTGTTTGCGTACAACAGCTCGGCGCTGCCGGAACTGGGCAGCATCGGCGGCCTGGACATGCGCCTGGTGGCGCGCCAGGCGGTGGGGCGCGAGGCGCTCTTCGCCGCGCGCGACAAGCTGCTTGAGCGCGCCAAACAGGACCCGGTGCTGGGCGAGGTGCGCGCCACCACCGGCCAGCCGGTGCCCGCGCTGGACCTGAAGATCGACTACCGCAAGGCCGAGGCCTTCGGCGTCGATGCCGATACCGTGCACCACACGCTGTCGGCCACGCTGGGCTCGCGCTATATCGACGAAGTCGCGCGCGAGGGCCGCGTGCGGCGCGTGATCCTGCAGGCCGACGCGCCCTTCCGCATGCAGCCGGACCAGCTGGCGCGCGTGCACGTGCGCAACGCAAAGGGCGCGATGGTGTCGCTGGCCGCGTTCGCCTCGCTGGAATGGGGACGCGGCGAGGTCACACTGGAGCGCTTCGACGGCTTCAGCTCGGTGCACATTAATGCCGAGGTGGCGCCGGGCTACACCACCGGCGTGGCCATGACGCGGCTGGCCGAACTGGTGCGCGAGCTGGGGCCAGAATACGACGTGCGCTGGACCGGACGCGCCTTCGAGCAGGAGCAGACCGGCACGCAGGCACCGTGGCTGTTCGCGCTGTCGCTGCTGTTTATCTTCCTGTGCCTGGTGGCGCTGTATGAAAGCTGGACGCTGCCGCTGGCGGTGATCGCGATCGTGCCGACCGGCCTGATGGGCGCGGCCGCGGCGGTCTGGCTGCGCGGCATGCCCAACGACGTCTACTTCAAGGTGGGCGTGGTGGTGATCATGGGGCTGGCGGCCAAGAACGCGATCCTGATCGTCGAATATGCCGAGCAGTTGCGGCGCAGCGCCGCGGGCAGCATGGACGCGGTCGAAGCCGCCACGCGCGCGGCGCGCCAGCGGCTGCGGCCGGTGGTGATGACCTCGCTGGCCTTTGTGCTGGGCGTGGTGCCGCTGGCGATCAGCACCGGCCCGGGCGCGGGTGCGCAGCAGGCGGTCGGCACCGGCGTGCTGGGCGGCATGCTGGGTGCGACGGTGCTGGGTACGCTGGCGGTGCCGCTGCTCTATGCAGCGATCGCGCGCAGGTTGCCGCGCGCGCAGCCGGAACCCGGACACGACGCGACAGCCACGCAGCCGCCTTCAGCATGAGGGGCATGCCTGCGCGCTGACGCGGTCACGAGCCGACGGAAGAGAAAAGCGCCTGCCTGGCGAAGAGAGAAGGAGGAGGAGGTCAGCCGGGCAGGCGGGAGAGAAAACTTGCGGCCACCGCAGTGGCCGCACGAGGTCTTTGGGAAGACCTGCGAGGATCAGACGCGATAGCCGTACAGCGAACCGTCACCCGAGCGGGAATTGTCGAGCGCACGGTCGGCAATATCACCCGTGAAGGTGTGCGCACCTTCGCTGAAGGTATCGAACTTGTCCTTCTTCGAGATCTCGCCGCTGAAGCTATGCGAGCCTTCGGTGAAGCTGTCGAACTTGCCGTCGCGGCGCGAGCCTTCCGAGTACGGGTCGAAGCGGCCAGTGCGGGCTCCGTCCGTGTACGTATCGAACTTGCCTTGCTTGGCGCCGTCCGTATACACATCGTACTTGCCGGCCTTCAGCGCATCGGCATACACATCAAACTTGCCAACCTTGCTGGCAGCGGGGGCAGCCAACGCCACAGCGGACGCGGCGACCGCCGCGAACACGAGCGCGCCGCCAAGGATACGTCTGGCGATCATTTGGGACTCCTTCAACTGATTTCGTCGTTCTTTCTTGTATGGACCGGGATAAGACTCCGACCGCTCCGCAATCTATGTTGCGATGCGAGCACGGACTGAAGATTAGTCACAGTCCGCGCAAGCAGAAATACCGCTGCGACGAATGGTGCGTTGCGAGTCGTGAAACGACTGGCTTGCCGATGAATGGTGTCCATGGATCGCCGCGCACGCGCGGCGCAGGACGCGCCTGCGTGGCCCCGGCAGCACGCCTCAGGCGGCCGGGATGCGGCTCAGGATGCGGCTCAAAGCGTGTACTGGCCGCTGGCTTCCGGCTGGAACGCGATCCCGGCGACACTCACCTGCTGCTCGCGGCCGTCGGGCAGCCGGTAGCTGACGGTCTGCCCGGCGCGCGCGCCCAGCAGCGCCTGGCCCACCGGCGACAGCACCGACAGCCGGCCGGCATCAAAGTCGGCCGCGTCGGGGTACACCAGCGTCCAGTTGCGCGGGGCCTGCTCGCCGGGCAGGTTGCAGACCACGCGCGTGTTCATGGTGACGACGTCGGTCGGGATCTCTTCGGGCGCGACGATGGTGGCGCGCGCCAGCAGGCTGTCGAGCATGTCCTCAAGCTGTGCCGAGCCGGCGCGGCTGGCGATGCGCTCCAGGCGGGTCACGTCGAGCTCGGTCAGGTACAGGGTGGCGGTATTCGTTTTGGTGGCCGTCATGGCGGGTCCTCCGGCAGTCAGGTGGTTGGCGCGGCCCGGTCAGCATGGCAGGCGGCGGCGGTCAGGTCTGGCAGGTTTGGCGTTTGCGCAGCAGCGCGGACATCAACGATCCGGCGCGGGCCTTGCGGCAGTGGCCGGAAAAACTGAGAACGCTGGCTCGGGCCCGGTTCGGCCCGGGCCCCGCTATGGAGACGAATCAGGCTGGGAACCGGGCGGAATCAGGCGGTGCGCTGATCCGGCGGGGAGAGACCGCGCGCGTGGCGCGCTGGGGCAGGATGTTGGCCGTGGCGATCGCGGACGCGTGCGCGCGGCCGGTCCGCATCAGGCGGACAGGCGCATCGGGCATCATCGGCGTCAGGCGATCAGTCATGGTCATGCAGAAGGTTTGATAAGGGGCAGCGGATGGTGCTCTGAACAGGCGAGCCACGTAAGTCGTTGCTCACTACATCGCTCACTGGCTGCGCTGCCGCCGGGCCCGTGCACCGCAGTGGTGCGATCACGGGAGCAGTCATCGTAGCACAGCGACGCGCCTGCGCGCGTCACCCGTTGGCAGCAGGCCCGGCCTCGTGCGCGCCCGCATGGCATTCGCAGGCCGCGCCGGCGGCGGCCTGCTGCAGGTTCTGCAGGATGCCGCATTCACTGGCGGGCTGGTGGTGGTGGCAGGTCTCGCGCAGCGCGCGCAACTGCCCTTCCAGCGCCTCCAGCGCCACCCGCTGCGCATGGATCTGCGCGATCTGGCGGTCCAGCAGCGTATTGATGTCGTCGCAGTCCTGCGACGGATTGCGCTCGAACTCACGCAGCCGCCGCACATCCGACAGGCCCATGCCGAGCGAGCGGCAGTGGCGCACGAAATTCAGCTGGACCAGGTGGCCGTCGTCATAGCGGCGATAGCCGTTGGCCTCGCGCCGGGGCGCGTCGAGCAGCCCTTCGCGTTCGTAGTAGCGGATGGTCTCGACGTCGCAGCCGCTGGTACGGGAGAGTTCGCCAATGCGCATATCGTTTCCTCTCTGGCCAGGCAATCCCTGTAACCACTACAGGGTAGGCGATAGTGTAGCCCGGTCCAAGTTGAGCAGCCCCAGGCAACTGGTTGCGCATGGTGTGGTATCCCTCATGCTTGCGGCCTGCGCCATGGCGCATCCTGTAGAATTCCTTGAACACTTACTGACAAGCCGTCTTCGCGTGCGCTCCATCCGGCTTCTCCTGCTGATCCTGATGCTGGCCTGCCTGCCTCTCCCGGGCTGGGCGGACACGCTCGCGCACGCCGTGGCGTCCCCTGCCGATGCGGTGGGCGCGCCCGCCACCACCGCTGGCAGCGGCAACCTCGACGACGATGCCGCCACGGGTGGCCAGCCGCCACCCTCCTCCGAAACCGCCGAGCCACAACTGCAGCCCGGTGCCGATCTCGCCGAGCAGCTCCTGCCGGCGCCACCTTTGCACCTTGCGACCTGGTTCGGTCGCGCCGGGCCGCCGCGCTATGCCGGCGCCCCGCTGCCCGAACCCGACCTGCCACTGCTGCAGCGTCCGCCGCGCGCCTGAATCCCCGGGCGCGGCCCTGGCCGCGCTCGCCCGTTCTTGTGTGCCGTGCCCCGCGTGCGGCGCGCGCCTGCGGCTCGTCCGCGTCTTTCCGCCGTACTGCTCCACCACATACTCATGAAACGCGTATTGCTTTTCCTGGCGACCAACCTCGCCGTCATGCTTGTCCTCAGCGTCACCGCCAGCGTTCTGGGCGTGAACCGCTACCTGACCGCCAACGGCCTGAACCTGGGCACCCTGCTCGCGTTCGCCGCGTTGATGGGCTTCGGCGGCGCCTTTATCTCGCTGCTGATGTCCAAGACCATCGCCAAGTGGTCCACCGGCGCACAGGTCATCACCCACCCCAGCACCAGCACCGAGCTGTGGCTGGTGCAGACCGTCGAGAAGTTGGCCCAGCGCTCCGGCCTGCCCATGCCTGAAGTGGCCATCTACGACGGCGAACCCAACGCCTTCGCCACCGGTGCAACCAAGAACAGCTCGCTGGTGGCAGTGTCCACCGGCCTGCTGCAGTCGATGTCGCACGACGAAGTCGAAGCGGTGCTGGCGCACGAGGTGGCGCACGTGGCCAATGGCGACATGGTCACGCTGACGCTGATCCAGGGCGTGGTCAACACGTTCGTGATCTTCCTGGCGCGCGTGGTCGGCTACTTCGTCGACTCGATGCTGCGCAAGAGTGACGAGGAATCGAGTGGGCCGGGCATCGGCTACATGGTCACGGTGGTCGTCTGCGAACTCGTGTTCGGCATCCTGGCCAGCATCATCGTGGCCTGGTTCTCGCGCCACCGCGAATTCCGCGCCGACGCGGGCGCGGCCGGCCTGATGGGTTCGCCCACGCCGATGGTGTCGGCACTGCGCCGCCTGGGCGGCCTGGACCCGGACGGCCTGCCGCAGAACATGCAGGCGATGGGCATCGCCGGCGGCAAGTCGTGGCTGGCGCTGTTCTCGAGCCATCCGCCCATCGAGCAGCGCATTGCCGCGCTGCAATCCGCGCGCTGAAGCCGGGCGCAAGCGCGCCGGCCACCTGACAGGGAGGCTTCGATGCGATCGAGCCTGCTGGAACCGACAAGCCCTGCGTGGCGCGACACGCTGGCCCGATGTCGCCATGACTGCCACCACAAGCCTGGCTGGCATACCGCCGCCGAGCGCAGCGACCACGGCAGCGCCGCCGCGGTGCTGGTGCGCGACGGCGCCCACGAGCTGCTGGTTCCGCTGGTGCGCCGGCCCATTGCCTGCGGCAACTGGGACGCCACCTCGGCCTATGGCTACGGCGGCCCGGTGCTGAGCACCGATGCCCCGGCCGGCTTTGCCGACGAGGCCCTGGGCGCCGCCCTTGCGCTGCTGCGCGAGCACGGCTGCGTGTCGTGGTTTATCCGCCTGCACCCCCTGCTCAATGCCGACTGGGACAGCCGCCTCGGGCTGGTGGTCGAACAGGGCGAGACGGTGTCGGTCGACCTGACCAAGAGCGCCGAGCGGCTGTGGCACGAAACGAGGGCGGGCCACAGGCAGGAGATCAACCGCGCCCGGCGCGCGGGCGTGAGCGCACGCCTGGACCGTGACTTCGCCACGCTGCCGCGCTTTATCGCGCTGTACAACGCGACCATGGCGCGTCTGGACGCGTTGCCCTATTACTTCTTCGACGCGCAGTACTACCGCACCCTGGTGCACACGCTGGGCGAAGACCTGCTGCTGTTCGTCGCGGAGGAAGAAGGCTGCGTGATCGGCGCGGCGCTGTTCACCGTGGCGCATGGTGCGGGCATCATGCAATATCACCTGTCCGCCTGGGACTGGGCGTACCGCCACCGCCAGCCGACCAAGACCGTGATCCATGCCGCGCGCGAATGGGGCCGCACCAACGGCCTGCACTACCTGCACCTGGGCGGCGGGCTGGGATCGGCCAAAGACTCGCTGTACGAGTTCAAGCGCGGCTTTTCGCACGATACGCACGTGTACCGGACCCAGCGCCTGGTGGTGGACCCCGACCGGTACGTGGCGCTGTCTGGCGGCGACGAAGCCACGCTGGACGACCTGTGTGGCTTCTTTCCGGCTTACCGGCGCCCGGGCGCGCGCTTCGGGCCGCCGCAGGCGGATGCCGGCGACAACGCGCCGGCGCTCGCGGTATTCAAGACCGGTACCTGAAATCGGACTGCTGCGGCGCTAGTCGACCACCCGGCCCCGCAGCACCTTGACCTGGCTGCGCTGGCTCTTGGACTCCAGCCGGCGCCGGCGCGATGCCAGCGTGGGCCGCGTGGCACGGCGCACGCGCGGCGGCGTGGCCACGCTGCGCACCAGTTCATGCAGCCGCCGCACCGCCTCGTCGCGGTTCTGGTCGAGGCTGCGGAACTGCTGGGCCTTGATCACCACCACGCCGTCGCGCGTGATGCGATGATCGTGCAGCGCCAGCAGGCGCTCCTTGTGGTCGGGCAGCAATGAAGATGCCCGCACGTCGTAGCGCAGGTGCACGGCATTGGACACCTTGTTGATGTTCTGGCCGCCCGCTCCCTGCGCGCGGATCGCCGTGATCAGGTATTCGTGGTGGGGAATGACGAGGTCGTCGGTCATGGCTGCATCATAGCAAGCGGCCCGGCAGGACCGGACTAACGCCAGGCGTAGGCAATGCCCACGCCGTAGGTCAGCTGGTTGCGCGTGCCGCGCTGCGTGACGATGGGGCTGGCGGCGGCGTCGCCGGTCAGCCGCTGCGCATATACCATCGCGCCGCCGTACCAGTGCTTGTTGAACTGGTAGATCAGCGCCAGCCAGCCGGTGAGCTGCTCCAGCCCACCGCCGGGGCTGTAGGCGGGCAGGCCGCTGGCGGCGGCGTCCGCCCCCGTCACGCCGAAGTAGGTGCGGTTGAAGCTGCCGCTGACCCAGGTCGCGCCCAGGCCAACGCCCGCATAGACACGCGGATGCAGCGGCACCCACAGCGAACCCGTGGCAACGATATGCGTGCCGCCGTAAACGATGCCGGCGTTGGTCATCACGTTGATGCCGCCACGCAGCCGCCACGGGATGCGCCCCTGGTTCAGGTATTCATAGCCGATAAAGCCGCCGGCCTCGACCGTGGTGTCGATCTCGTGCAGTTGCGCGACCACGGGATCGTCCACGTTGTTGCGCCCCAGCCGCAGCGCCACCGCCGGCCCCCACTGGAAGCCGGTCAGCCCGCCGAAATTGAACTGCGCGTACGGCCCGTACCATTCCAGCAGCCGGCCGCCCGGCGTGACATAGCGCAGGCCCGGCACCACCCCGATCATGCGGTCCTTGCCGCCGGCGAATTCGGTGGTCGAGCCCACCCCAAGCCCCGCCATATTGGGCAGCGAGCCGGGCAGGTTCAGCGGCGCGGCATAACCCGTGGCAGCAGCGGCCGCCAGCGCCAGCCCTGCGAGCGCGGCGCGCCTGCTGCGCCGGTGCATTTTCGGAGTTGCCATGGCGTCGTCCCGACGGCGGGTGGTTGGATGCGATCGGGTGAATCTATCAGCACAGGCGCGCAGCACGACTACATCCGTGCTGAAAGTTTTCAGCGGGCGCATTAAGTGCCAGTCCCCGCCCGGGCTGCCCCGGCATAGCGGGCTTTGCCGTGGCGGCGCGCACTCAGGCCGCGAACGGCAGCATCCCGGCCATTGCCACAGGCATGGCCACGGCCATCACAGATCAGGAAGGAAATTGGCGCGCCCGGCTGGGATCGAACCAGCAACCCCTGCCTTCGGAGGGCAGTACTCTATCCATTGAGCTACGGGCGCACAGGACGGTTTTGCAACCGGTTTGTGGGTACAGCGGTTGTGGCGGGCGAGTGCCGCCGCAGGAAAGTCGCATAGGATACCGCTTTTGCCCCGTGCCGTCCATGCGGGCCCGCCAGGGGCTTCAGGGAACGTCTCGCAACCGCCGCTTTTTGGCACTGGCGGGGGGCCTTTGGCGCTATAATCGCCAGCTATTTGCGTCAAATCGTGCCTGCCACACCGCCGATGCAATGAGTCGACCGGGGTCAAGGCCGCGCGGCTTGTTGTCGGCGACAATCAGGCCCGGTCCGGGAGACAGTCCGCAGCGCGCAAATAGCGACAGACCCAAGTCAGGCAAGGGCCGCAGGCAGCACGGGCGGTCCGGATGGGGCCGGATAGCGGTCAGCGAATGACCAGACCGGGCCAGAATAAGCAAGCCGAGCGTAAGCGGCCAGAAGGTTTCCTGCAAAACTGAGAGTTCTGTATGAGCGACGTCCACAACGAACACGACGAACACGAGTCTCCCATCAAAACCCCGAAGCAGCTGATCGCAGTTGTGGTCGCGGCTTTCCTGGTGCCGATCATCGTGATCATTCTGCTGGTCAACTTTGTCGGACACGGCTCGACTGAAAGTGCCGGAGCTGTCACCACGGCGGAAGCCGTCAACGACCGCATCAAGCCGGTCGCCTCGCTCGAAATCAAGGATCCCAACGCGCCTCGCGTCTTCAAGACGGGCGAGCAGGTCTACAAGGAAATCTGCGCCGCGTGCCACGCCACCGGCGCAGCGGGTGCACCCAAGTACGGCACCGCCGGCGACTGGACCGCGCGCATCGGCCAGGGCTTTGACGGCCTGATGAAGTCGGTGATGAACGGCAAGGGCGCGATGGCCGCGCGCGCCGGCACCACGCCGGACGACTACGCCGACTTCGAACTGGCCCGTGCCGTGGTCTACATGGCCGACGCCGGCGGTGCCAAGTTCCCGGAACCGGCTGCCCCGGCGGCGGCCGCGCCGACGACCGCCGCGGCCCCTGACGCCGCCGCACCGGCCGCCGCTGCCGCGCCTGCACCGGCAGCTCCCGCTGCTGCGGCCCTGGCAGCTGCTGCCGCCGCACCCGCTGCTGCGCCGGCCGCCGCTTCGGCCGACGTGGGCAAGAAGGTCTACGAGCAGGTCTGCGCCGCCTGCCACGCCGCCGGCGTGGCAGGCGCGCCCAAGTTCGGCGACAAGGCCGCCTGGGCACCGCGCCTGAAGGAAGGCATGGGCGCGGTCCACAACTTTGCGCTCAAGGGCAAGGGCGTGATGCCGCCCAAGGGTGGCTACGCCGGCCCGGACGCGGACGTGATCGCCGCCTCGGACTACATGGCCAACGCCGCCAAGTAAGTCCGCCCGCTGCAAACGAAAAGCCCGCGCACATTGCGCGGGCTTTTTTTCGTCCGTACCGCCTGCGCGGCCGCTACACCACGCGCGAGTACCGCGCCCGCGGCACAAAGCGTACCGGTTGCGCGCCATCGTTGGCGGCAGCGGCCTGGGCACCAGTGTCCGCGGTCCGCACGGCATCCTCGCGCAGGTAGCGGTCGAACACCATCGCCACGCGCCGTACCAGCAGCCGGCCCAGCGGCGTCACGGTGATGCGTTCCGGCGCGCATTGCACCAGCCCGTCCGCGCCCAGTGCGGCGAGGTCGGCCAGCTCCGGCGCAAAGGCCGTGCTGAAGCGGATGCCGTGACGCGCTTCCAGCGCCGGGATATCGAGCACCCCATTGCACATCAGGTCGCCGATGATCTCGCGCCGCAGGTGGTCGTCGGCGTTCATCGCCACGCCGCGCGCCAGCGGCAGGCGGCCGTGGTCGAGCGCGCCGTAGTACTCGTCCAGCGTGCGCGCGTTCTGCACGTAGCGCCCCGCGATCGCGCCGATCGCGGAAATGCCGAGCCCGACCTGGTCGTAGCCGGCGTGCGTGGAGTAACCCTGGAAGTTGCGCTGCAGCCGCCCTTCGCGCTGGGCCACGGCGAGGTCGTCGTCGGGCAGCGCGAAATGGTCCATGCCGATATAGACGTAGCCCTCGGCGGTCAGCCGCTCGATGGTGGAGACCAGGATGTCGAGCTTCTCGCCGGCGGGCGGCAAGGCGGTTTCGTCGATGCGGCGTTGCGGCTTGAACACATGCGGCAGGTGCGCGTAGCTATAGACCGAGAGCCGGTCGGGACGCAGCGCCAGCACCTGCTCGATGGTGCGGCCAAAGCGCGCCGCGGTCTGGTGCGGCAGGCCGTAGATCAGGTCCAGGCTGACCGAGCGGAAACCCAGCGTGCGCGCGGCATCCACCACCGTGCGGGTCTCTTCGAAGGGCTGGATGCGATGGATGGCCTGCTGGACCTCGGGATCGAAATCCTGCACGCCCAGGCTGACGCGGTTGAAACCCAGCTCGGCCAGCAGCGCCATGCGGGCGTGGTCGACGCGGCGCGGATCGATCTCGATCGAATGCTCGCCCTCGGCCGCCAGCTCGAAATGCTCATGCAGCAGCGCCATCACGCGGCGCATCTCGTCGGGGTCGAGGAAGGTCGGCGTGCCCCCGCCCCAGTGCGACTGCAGCACCTGGCGGCGCGGCCCGAGCCGGTCTGCCACCAGCGCCATCTCGCGGCCCAGGTAGTTGACGTAGCGGGCGCTGCGGCCATGGTCGCGCGTGATGATCTTGTTGCAGCCGCAGTAGTAGCAGATGTTCTCGCAGAACGGGATATGCAGGTACAGCGACAGCGGCGCCGGCGCGTCGGCCCGGCAGGCGGCCAGTGCGTCGTGGTACAGCGACAGGTCGGGGCCGTTGCGGAAGCGGTCGGCCGTCGGGTACGAGGTATAGCGCGGGCCGTTGCCGTCGATGCGGCCGGCCAGCGCGCGGAAGTCGGACAGCGCGCGGCGGTCGGGCGCAGGGGAAGTCATGGCAGACGGGGTCATTGGGGGCGCGGGGGAATGGGTGTGTGACGGCCCATCGTAGGACTGCACCGCCGCTGGCGCGTTGACCGCCGTCAAGCGCGGGCATCGGACCTGCCAGATACGCGCGGCGCCGAGGGGCGGCGGCCGTCACATTGGTGTCATGTGTGGCGGATACGCTGCGCGCCACCGCCGGCCCGCGCGTCACCTGCCCCTGCCCCTGCAATGCCAACTCCCGACCAGACTCCGATGTTTCCGCCGTACCCACCGCTGCGCAGCCACCTGGCAGCACCGGCCGGGCAACGGCGCCGCCTGCTTGCCGCCGCCGGCGCGGCACTGGCCCTGCCCGCCTGGCCAGCGCTGTCGCAGGCCCAGGCGCAGGCGCGCCGCACGGTCGTGGTCGGCCACCTGCTCGACCGCGGCGGCGCGCAAGCCGACCTTGCGCGCGACTACCTGGCCGGGGCCAAGGTCATGTTCGATGCCGTCAACGCCGGCAACGGCCCGGTGCGCATCGCGCACGTGGTCCGCGACGCCGATCCCGACCCGCGCCGCGCGCTGGCGCAGGCGGTGTCGCTGGCCGATACCGACCGCGCCGAGCTGCTGTTCGGCCCGGGCGACCGGCTGTTGCCGGCGCTGGCCGCATCGGCCGAGCTGGGCCGGCGCGGCGTGCAGATCGTGGCGCCGCTGTCGGGCCTTGGGCTGGCGGCCGACAATGTCTGGTTCACCCGCGCCGACTACCAGGCCGAACTGGACGCGGCGGTACGCCAGTTGCGCAGCTATGGCCTGACCAGCATCGCGCTGGCCCTGGCGCCGGACTTCGCTGCCCCGTCACTGGCCCGGCTGGAGGCGCAGACCGGGACGCGCGCGGTGCCGCTCGAGGCCAATCCCGACGCCGCCGCCCGGCGCATCGCCGCCACCCGCCCGGGCGCGGTGATCGTGGCGGGCGATACCCTTGCCTACGCCGGGCTGGGCCGCGCGCTGGCGGTGCAGGGCTGGTACGGTTTCCTGGTCGGGCTGTCGTCGGTCAGCGCCACCGCCGCGCGCGAGATCCTGGGCGCTGGCTACAACGGGGGCATGGTGCTGACCCAGATCGCGCCCGGGCCGCAGCAGGCCACGCTGCGGGTGGTGAAGGAACACGTGGCGCGCATGAAGCAATACCTGGATGAGCCGCCGTCGCCGGCCACGCTAGCCGGCTATATCGGCGCGGCGTGGCTGGCGCGCGCACTGGCCGGCCTGCGCGGCAGCGGCGCGGCCGAAATGCGGCGGGCGCTGCAGGGGCGCGTGGACGTGGGCGATTTCCCGCTCGACTTCACGCACGGGCAGCGCGGCTCGCAGTACGTCACGCTGGCGGTGTCAGCCGCGCGGTAAGGACAGGCGCGCGCGCACGCCGCCTTCGGGGCGGTTGCTCAGGGTCAGCTCGCCGCCATGGCGCGCGGCAATGTCGGCCGCGATCGACAACCCCATGCCGACCCCGCCGGTGGCGCGGCTGCGCGAGGATTCGACGCGGTAGAACGGCTCGAGCACGCGCGGCAGCTCGTCGGGCGGGATGCCGGGGCCGTTGTCGCAGATGTCGATCAGCACGCGCTGCGGGCTGTCGGTCAGCACGATGCTGGCCGCGCCGGCGTAGCGCCGCGCATTTTCCACCAGGTTCACCACCGCGCGCCGCAGTTCGGACGGGCACGCCAGCAGCGGCTGCGCCTGGCCGCTGAGCGCGACCTCGTGGCCGGTCTCGGCGGCATCGTCGACCACCGCCTGCAGCAGCGCCAGCACATCCACACGCTGGCGCGGGCCACCGGCTTCGTCGCGGTCGCGCAGGTAGTACAGCGTGGCATCGATCAGGCCGTTCATCTCGGCCAGGTCCTGGCGCAGCCGGTAGCGCACGTCACGGACATCCGCGCTGTCCATGCGCTCGATGCGCAGGCTCATGCGCGTGAGCGGCGTGCGCAGGTCGTGCGACACCGCCGCCAGGAAACGCGATTGCTGCGCCAGCTGCGTGCGGATGCGCTGCTGCATATGGTTCAGCGCCTGCGCCGCGGCACGCGCTTCGGCCGGGCCGGCGCGCTCGTCCAGCGGCGCGGCGTGCACGTCCTGCGCCAGCCGGCCGGCACCGCTGGCCAGCTCCTGCACCGGGCGCGCCAGCAGGCGCGCGCCGGCCCACGAAGCGGCCACGATCGCCGCTACCTGGAACAGCAGGCCCAGGTGCGGCGGCCAGGGCCAGCGCGGCGGCGGCCGGGGCGGCATGCGTTCGGCGGGCACCCCGGCGGGCGCGCCTTCCGTCCGCGGCCCGGGCGGCCACGCCTCGGGCGGAGGCGGCGGCCCGCCGGGGCGGTCACGCAGCACGTGCTCGCTGCCCGGCCGCGGGAACAGGCTTTCGATCACGGTCATGCCAAGCAGGTGCATGGCCAGCATGATCGCAGCCATCACCACGAACAGCCGCACGAACATCGAATCATGGCGCGCCAGCCGGCCCATCGCGTTCATCCTTGCTGCGTGGCGGTAAAGACATAGCCCTCGCCGCGCACGGTGCGGATCAGCGTGGGGTCGCGCGGATCGTCGCGCAGCTTCTGGCGCAGCCGCGACACCAGCAGGTCGATGCTGCGGTCGAACACATCGAGGCCGCGGCCGCGCGCCTGGTTGATCAGCAGTTCGCGGTCGAGCACGCGGTTGGGCTGTTCGACAAAGGCCAGCAGCAGGCGGAATTCGGCATTGGACAGCGGCACCACCACCTCGTCGCGGTCGACCAGCTGGCGCAGCGTGGTGTTCAGGCGCCAGTCGCCGAAGCGCACCTCATGCCCGGAAGGCGCCGCGCCCTGGCGCGCGTCGGCGCCGTGGCCACGGATACGGCGCAGCACGGTGTGGATGCGCGCCACCAGTTCGCGCATCTCGAAGGGCTTGGTAACGTAGTCGTCGGCGCCAACTTCCAGCCCGACCACGCGGTCGGCCAACTCAGCGCGCGCGGTCAGCATGATGACCGCGACTTCGGTGCGCGCGCGCAGTTCGCGGCACAGCGCCAGGCCGTTTTCGCCGGGCAGCGACAGGTCAAGGATCACCAGGTCGTAGCGCGTGGCGGCCATCGCCTGCCGCATCTCGGCACCGCCCTCGACGCCATCGGCCTGCATGCCGAAGGTGGACAGGTAGTCGGCCAGCATGGCGCGGATCTGGGGATCGTCGTCGACGATCAGCAGGCGGATCGGGAGTGTGGGGGTGAATTCCATAAGCGAAGGGATCGGCATATGCCGGCAGCAGGGGCCGGTGCCGGGGGGCATGCGGTGCCCAACTTTACCAGCCCGCGATGCCCCCACTGTGCCGGCTTTGTATCAGCCCTGATACGCAGTCTTGCCGGCCAGCCGTCCTTTGTACGGGATTGCAATACGGGCCTGACCAAGTGCTCAAGCATTGGCATGCAGCCTTCCCTAGCATGGACCGGCATTGACCCGAGCCAACCGCGGGCATCGTGCGGCACGTTGCCACGACGGTGTCCGCCATCACAGGAGAACGCCATGCCATTTCCCCTTTCCCGCCTGCGCACCGCCGCTTCCCTGCTGGCGCTGTGCACCGTGTGCCTGCTGGCCACGCCGGCCAGCGCGCTGCAATCCGGCCCGCCGCCGACAGGGGCGATGCCGCCACCGCCCGCCGCGCCGGCATTCGCTGAGTCCCTGGGACTCAGTGCCGCGCAGGCCAGGCTCTGGCAGGCCGCACGCAGCGCCACGCGCGAAGCCGAGGCCCATGCACTGGAACTGCACGCGCGCCTGCTGCGCGAGACCGCCGACGAAACCCCCGACGCGCCGCTGCGGCCGCGCGCGCAGGCCATGGACCGACTGCACGATGCGCTGGAGCAGGACCGCCGCGCGGTGCGCGAACGCTGGCTGGCGCTCGACGACAGCCTCGACGCGGCCCAGCGCCGGCGCCTGCGCGCCGCGCCCGAAGCCGCGCGCTGGCTGGGCCTGCCGCCCGCGGGCGCGATGATGCCGCCGCCGGGCGGACCGCAGCGGTAGGTTCGCAGCCGCCGCAAAAAAACGCCCCCGTACGCTTCACGTGCCGGGGGCCGAATAACAGGGAAGTTCCGAACGAGAAGTCCGGCGCAGCAGGCAGACCGGGCGGGCCTGCCGCGGCGCCACCGGCGCAAACGGCGCGAGCAGCACAGCCGCCATACTAGGTACGCCTGCACCCGGCGTCTTGTCAGCCTGGTAGGCCTTTGTATCGGGACTGTAGCGCCCGTTCAGCCCGGGGCCGTCTTGCCGCCGGTTCCCAGCAGCGCCTTGAGCGCGCCGAGCCGGTCCTTGGGGCTCATCGCCGGGGTTTCATCCACCGGCGCAGGCGCTTCCTCCAGCTTCATCTCGCCGATAAAGCGCGAAGGCTGGCACGAGTAGGTCTCGCGCGCGCGCTTGCGCTTCTTGCACCAGCTGACATGCAGGCTGCGCTGGGCGCGGGTGATGCCGACATACATCAGCCGCCGCTCTTCCTCGATCTTCTCGTCGCTCATGTCCTCGTCTTCGCGGCAGTGCGGCAGGATGCCCTCTTCCACGCCGACCAGGAACACGTGCGGATACTCCAGCCCCTTGGACGCATGCAGCGTGGACAGCCGCACCGCGTCGGGATCTTCCTCGCGGCCTTCCAGCATGCTCATCAGCGCCACGGTCTGGGTCAGTTCGAGCAGGTTCTTGCCTTCGCTGCCGAAGCCGTCGGCATTGTCGAAACCGGTGGCTTCCTCGCCTTCCGCGCCTTCGGGCTTGGTGCCCTTGCGCTTGAGCCAGTCCAGAAATTCCAGCGTATTGGTCCAGCGCGACTGCGCCTGCCGTTCGTCAAAGGCGTCGTACAGGTAGGCCTCGTAGTGGATGCCTTCCATCAGGTCGTCCAGCACCACGGTGGCGGGATCCTTGGCCGCACGGTCGGCCAGCCGCACCATCGATTCGCAGAACACGCGCAGCGGCTCCAGCTGGCGCGGCTGCAGCTTGCCTTCGATGCCGCCCATCATCGCGGCCTCGAACAGCGACACCTTGGCCTGTCCCGCGAAGGTGCCCAGCACTTCCAGCGTGGTAGTGCCCACACCGCGGCGCGGCGTGGTGATGGCGCGGATAAAGGCGGGATCGTCGTCGGGGTTGGCAATCAGGCGCAGGTAGGCGCAGATGTCCTTGATCTCGGCCTTGTCGAAGAAGCTCTGGCCGCCCGACAGCACATAGGGAATCCGTTCGCGCCGCAGGATCTGCTCAAACAGCCGCGCCTGGTGGTTGCCGCGATACAGGATGGCGTAGTCGCGAAACTGCGCGCGGCGCTCGAACTTGTGCGCGGACAGGCGGAACACCACCGACTCGGCCTCGTGCTCCTCGTCGTTCATCGGGTGGATGGCGATGGGGTCACCCATGCCGTGCTCGCTCCACAGCTTCTTGTCGAACAGCTTGGGATTGTTGGCGATGACCGCGTTGGCCGCTTCCAGGATGCGCACGGTGGAGCGGTAGTTCTGCTCCAGCTTGATCACCTTCAGGTCCGGGAAATCGGTCTGCAGCCCGCGCAGGTTGTCCAGCGTGGCGCCGCGCCAGCCATAGATGGCCTGGTCGTCGTCGCCCACCGCGGTAAAGGCCGGCGCACGCAGGTGCGAGCCGCCCGCCAGCAGCTTGAGCAGCTGGTACTGGCAGGCGTTGGTGTCCTGGTATTCGTCGACCAGGAAGTAGCGCAGGCGGTTCTGCCACTTGAGTTGCACCGCTTCATTGCGCGCGAACAGCTCGGCCGGCAGGCGGATCAGGTCGTCGAAATCCACCGCCTGGTAGGCGTGCAGCGTCGCCACGTAGTTGCGGTAGACCAGCGCGGCCTGGTGCTCGTCGGCATTGGCGGCCTGCGCGATCGCTGCCTCCGGATCGACCATGCCGTTCTTCCACAGCGAGATCGTGCCCTGCACGCCGCGGATCAGCTTCTTGTCGGTGGTGCCCAGCTGCTCCTGGATCAGGCCGAAGCAGTCGTCCGAATCCATGATCGAGAACTGCGGCTTCAGGCCCACGTGCTCGGCCTCCATGCGCAGGATCTGCACCCCGAGCGAGTGGAAGGTACAGACCGTCAGCTGCTTGAGCGGGATGCGCTTGCCCTCGCGCGTGGTCTTGCCCTCCATCAGCTTGCCGATGCGCTCCTGCATCTCCTTGGCGGCCTTGTTGGTAAAGGTGACGGCGGCGATATGGCGCGGCTCGAAACCCTTGTCCTCGATCAGATGCGCGATCTTCTGCGTGATCACCCGGGTCTTGCCGGAGCCCGCCCCGGCCAGCACCAGGCAAGGGCCGTCCAGGTAGCGGACGGCTTCGGATTGGGCGGAGTTCAGGCCATGGGTCATGCGTGGGATGCGGTTGGAGGCAGGGAAATCAGCAGGAACAGCGGAAGGCCAGGCGGGACACGCCAGCACCCCAAAAACGGGCACGGCGGCAAAGCTGACGATGTTAACACGCTGGCCGCGGCAGGTCAGTCGGCGAAAACCGCGTTGACAGGGCCGGTTGTGTCACCGGCGTAACACTTCGTAAAGGCCGGAGCCAATCGCGCAACGCAACGCTCTAACTGGTATGTCCCCCGGCCTGCGCGGCGGGGGTGACATGCTTGAATCATCACATCGGAGCCAATAATGAAAACCCTGCAGACTTTGACCAAGGTGACCCTGATCGGCGCGACCGTTGCGGCCTTTGCCGGTTGCGCGGACATGACCCCGAAGCAGCGTAATACCGCCATTGGCGCGGGCGCGGGCGCCGTGGGCGGCGCCATCCTCACCGACGGCAGTGCGCTGGGTACGCTGGGTGGCGCGGCCGTGGGCGGCGTGATCGGTAACGTTGTCACCGACGACAAGAAGAAGTAAGCCGGACCGCCGCAGCGACAGGTACGGCAGGCTCCCCTGGCCGGTTTGACAAAGGCCGGGGCCTCCCGTACATTGCGCGCATCCGACCGGGAGAGCGCGCATCGCCTGCGCCGCCGAAGGGGTATCACCCGAAAACTCTCAGGCACCACGGACCGATCGGATCGGCATGCAATATGCACACGATGCATGCCGCACTCTGGAGAGCGGCACCCGCCATTCGTGGCGAGCGTGCCCACCGAAGGGGCGCACGAGGACGGGGTCCGGCAGGATCCGCCTTGTAATCTCTCAGGTATCGAGGACAGAGGGGTCATCCGCCGCAGCGGATTGCTACGCCACATTCAGGCGCGGCGAGCGTTGCGGCGGATGGCCCTTTTTTGTTTTCGCCAACCGAGATTGCCCCCGAGGATTCCATGACGCTCCAGGCCACGCCCCTCAACGCCATCCACCGCGCCCTCGGCGCCCGCATGGTTGATTTCGGCGGTTGGGACATGCCGGTCAACTACGGCTCCCAGATCGAAGAACACAATGCCGTGCGCACCGACGCCGGCATGTTCGACGTGTCGCACATGTGCGTGGTCGACCTCACCGGCGCCAATACCCGCAGCTTCCTGCGCGGCCTGCTGGCCAACAATGTCGACAAGCTGCAGACCCCGGGCAAGGCGCTCTACTCCTGCATGCTGGACGAGAAAGGCGGCGTGATCGACGACCTGATCGTCTACTTCTTTGCCGAAGACCGCTTCCGCCTGGTCGTCAACGCCAGCACCGCGCTGGGCGACATCGAATGGATCCGCGCGCGCAATGCCGCTACCGGCAGCGATGTGACCATCACGCCGCGCCGTGAGGATGTTGCGCCTGCAGGCGTGCAGCCTCTGGCGATCGTCGCCGTGCAGGGGCCCAACGCCCGTACCAAGGTGTGGAGCACCTTCCCCTCGACCCAGCCTTCGGACGCGCTCAAGCCCTTCAACGCCGCCGTGGTCCAGGACCCGGCCATCGGCGAGATCATGGTGGCGCGCACCGGCTACACCGGCGAAGACGGCTTCGAACTGGTGGTGCCGGCCGAAAACGTAGCCGCCGTCTGGGAAAAGCTGAACGCCGCCGGCGTGCGCCCGGCGGGCCTGGGCGCGCGCGACACGCTGCGCCTGGAAGCCGGCATGAACCTGTATGGCCAGGACATGGATATCAACACCTCGCCGCTGGATGCGGGCCTGGCCTGGACGGTGGACCTGCAGAGCGAGCGCGACTTCACCGGCAAGGCGGCACTGGCCGCGGCCGGTTCGCGCCAGCAATTCCTCGGCCTGATCCTGCGTGACAAAGGCGGCGTCCTGCGCGCCCACCAGAAAGTGATCACCCCGGCCGGTGACGGTGAAATCACCAGCGGCACCTTCAGCCCGTCGCTGTCTCAGTCCATCGCCTTTGCCCGCCTGCCGAAGGATGTCGCCGTGGGCGATACCGTGCAGGTGGAGATCCGCGACCGCAAACTCAACGCGACTGTGGTTAAACTGCCGTTTGTGCGTAATGGCAAGGCACTCGTGAGCTGAGGCTCATACCAACGGTCGCCCTCGCCTGCCGGCAGCTTCGCCGGGCAGGCATCACCCAACAAGAAACAGATCTGAATCCGGAGAACCTCCATGAATTTCCCCGCTGACCTCAAGTACACCGAGTCGCATGAGTGGGTACGCGTCGAAGCCGACGGCACGCTCACCATCGGCATCACCGACCACGCGCAGGACGCGCTGGGCGACATCGTCTTCCTGGAACTGCCCGAAGTGGGCAAGTCGGTTGGTGCCGGCGACGCGCTGGCAGTGGTGGAATCGGTGAAGGCCGCTTCCGACATCTACGCCCCGGTGGCCGGCGAAGTGATCGCCGTCAACGAGGCCGCCACGGCCGCCCCGGAGAGCGTCAACGCCGACGCCTTCGACGCGTGGCTGTTCAAGCTCAAGCCGGCCAACGGCGACGACGTCAACGGCCTGATGTCGGCCGACGCCTACAAGGCCAGCGTCGGCGCCTGACGCCGGCGGCGCCGGTCCCTGCCGCCTACGGGCGGACTGGCGGACCGGCCCCTGCAGACAGACGCGCGCCGTCCCGGCTGACCACCGGCCGGCGCGCACCCCACGAGGTTCTTGCCAATGAACGCCCCGCTTCCCATGAACGCCGCCCAAGTGAACCGGCCCACGCTGGCCGAACTGGAGGCGCGCGACGCCTTCGCCGCCCGCCATATCGGCCCCGATACCCCCGAGCAGCAGCACATGCTGAAGGTGCTTGGCTATGACAGCCGCGCCGCGCTGATCGACGCCGTCATCCCCGACGCCATCCGCCGCCGCGACGGCATGCCGATGGGCGAGTTCACCGAGCCGCTCAGCGAGGAAGCCGCGCTGGCAAGGCTGCGCGGCCTGGCAGGCAGGAACAAGGTGCTGAAGAGCTTTATCGGCCAGGGCTACTACAACACCGTCACGCCCGGCGTCATCCTGCGCAATATCTTCGAGAACCCGGCCTGGTACACCGCCTACACGCCTTACCAGCCGGAAATCTCGCAGGGCCGCCTGGAAGCGATGCTGAACTTCCAGCAGATGGTCACCGACCTGACCGGGCTGGATATCGCCAATGCGTCGATGCTGGATGAAGGCACTGCTGCAGCCGAAGCCATGACGCTGCTGCAGCGCGTGAACAAGCACGATTCGAACACCTTCTATGTGGCCGACGACGTGCTGCCGCAGACGCTGGAAGTGGTACGCACGCGCGCGCTGCCGATGGGCATCGAAGTCAAGGTCGGCCCCGCCGCCGATGCCGCCGCGGCCAACGCCTTCGGCGTGCTGCTGCAGTACCCGGGCGTGAATGGCGACGTCAACGACTACCGCGCCATCGCCGATGCCGTGCACGCCGCCGGCGGCCTGGTGGTGGCTGCCGCCGACCTGCTGGCGCTGACCCTGATTGCCGCACCCGGCGAATGGGGTGCCGACGTGGCCGTGGGCAACTCGCAGCGCTTCGGCGTGCCGCTGGGCTTCGGCGGCCCGCACGCCGGCTATATGGCGGTGAAGGACGCATTCAAGCGCTCGATGCCGGGCCGCCTGGTCGGCGTGACCATCGATGCGCAGGGCAACAAGGCCTATCGCCTGGCCCTGCAGACGCGTGAGCAGCATATCCGCCGCGAGAAGGCCACCTCGAACATCTGTACCGCGCAGGTGCTGCTGGCCGTGATGGCCTCGATGTATGCCGTCTACCATGGCCCGCAGGGCCTGAAGCGCATCGCGCAGCGCGTGCACCGCCTGGCCGCGACGCTGGCCGCCGGCCTGCAGGCACTGGGCTTCGCGCGCACCAACGCCAGCTTCTTCGACACGCTGACGCTGGAAACCGGCTTCAACACCGATGCGATCCATGCCGCAGCCACCGCGCGCGGCATCAACCTGCGCCATATCAGCGCCACGCGCGTCGGCATCTCGCTGGACGAGACCGCCACCCGCGCCGACGTGGTCGCGCTGTGGGAAGTCTTCACGCAAGGCAAGCCGCTGCCCGCCGAACTGGACTTCGACAAGCTCGAGGCCGTCGCGCAGGACGCCTTCCCGGCGGCGCTGGCACGCGCCAGCGAATACCTGACCCACCCGGTCTTCAACACGCACCACGCCGAGCACGAAATGCTGCGCTACCTGCGCATGCTGGCCGACAAGGACCTGGCGCTGGACCGCACCATGATCCCGCTGGGCTCGTGCACGATGAAGCTGAACGCCACCAGCGAGATGATCCCGGTGACGTGGCCCGAGTTCAGCCAGATCCACCCGTTCGCGCCGCTGGACCAGACCGTGGGCTACCGCGAGATGATTGACCAGCTCGAGGCCATGCTGTGCGCCGCCACCGGCTACGCCGCGGTCAGCCTGCAGCCCAACGCCGGCTCGCAGGGCGAGTACGCCGGCCTGCTGATCATCCACGCCTACCATGCCAGCCGTGGCGAAAGCCATCGCGACATCTGCCTGATCCCGTCGTCGGCGCACGGCACCAACCCGGCGTCGGCGCAGATGGCCGGCATGAAGGTGGTGGTGGTGGCCTGCGACGAGAACGGCAACGTTGACCTGCAAGACCTGGCGAAGAAGGCCGAGCAGCACAGCAGGAACCTGGCGGCGATCATGATCACCTACCCGTCCACGCACGGCGTGTTCGAGCAGGGCGTGCAGCAGATCTGCGAGATCGTGCACCAGCATGGCGGCCAGGTCTACGTGGACGGCGCCAACATGAACGCGATGGTCGGCACCGCCGCGCCGGGCCAGTTCGGCGGCGACGTGTCGCACCTGAACCTGCACAAGACTTTCTGCATCCCGCACGGCGGCGGCGGCCCGGGCGTGGGCCCGGTCGCGGTCGGTGCGCACCTGGCGGACTTCCTGCCCAACCAGGACAGCGTGGGCTACCGCCGCGACGACCGCGGCATCGGCGGCGTGTCGGCGGCACCGTTCGGCTCGGCCAGCATCCTACCGATCTCATGGATGTATATCGCGATGATGGGCTCGGCCGGCCTCACCGCCGCCACCGAGAATGCGATCCTGGCGGCCAACTACGTGGCCAAGCGCCTGGCGCCGTACTACCCGGTGCTGTACACGGGCCAGCACGACCTGGTCGCGCACGAGTGCATCCTGGACCTGCGCCCGCTGCAGAAGGACACCGGCATCAGCAATGAAGACGTGGCCAAGCGCCTGATGGACTACGGCTTCCACGCCCCGACCATGAGCTTCCCGGTGCCGGGCACGCTGATGATCGAGCCGACCGAGAGCGAGGCGCTGCACGAGCTGGACCGCTTTATCGATGCGATGATCGCGATCCGCCAGGAAATCGGCCGCGTCGCCGACGGCACCTTCGACCGCGACGACAACCCGCTCAAGCACGCGCCGCACACCGCCGCGGTCGTGACCGCCGACGAGTGGACCCACAAGTACACGCGCGAGGAAGCCGCTTACCCGGTGGCATCGCTGCGCACGCAGAAGTACTGGCCGCCGGTCGGCCGTGCCGATAACGTGTACGGTGACCGCAACCTGTTCTGCGCCTGCGTGCCGGTCAGCGATTACGTGGTGGACTGAGGCGTAGCGCCGCCGCAGCCGCGGCGGCCCGCCAACGAACTATGCTCGAGATGACGGGCATCGCGATGTCGTGGTGCCCGTCGCAGCCACGCCAACCCACCAAAAAGAGCCTCTTCAGGGCCATCCCATTGCTGGAGACATTCCGTGGCAGTCAGCGTCTTTGATCTGTTCAAGGTGGGCATCGGCCCGTCGAGCTCGCATACCGTGGGCCCGATGCGCGCGGCCCTGATGTTTGCGCAGGGGCTTGAGCGCGACGGCCTGCTGCCGCAGGTAGCCAGCGTGCGCGTGGAGTTGTACGGCTCGCTGGGCGCCACCGGCAAGGGCCACGGCACCGACAAGGGCGTGATCCTCGGCCTGATGGGCGAGGCCCCCGACACCATCGATCCCGATTCGATCGACACGCGCCTGGCCGCGCTGCGCGCGAGCCGCGAGCTGTCCTTGCTGGGCCAGCATATCGTGCGCTTCGTCGAGAAGGAGCACATCGCCTTCTACCGGCGCGAGGCCATGGCCGAGCACCCCAACGGCATGAAGTTCCATGCCTTCGACGCCAGCGGCGCATCGCTGCGCGAGGCGCGCTACCTGTCTGTCGGCGGCGGCTTCGTCGTGACCGCGGGCGCACCCAACACGCAGGTGCTCAATGCCGCGCAGCAGCTGCCACACCCGTTCCGCAGCGGCAAGGACATGCTGGAGATGGCCACCGCCAGCGGCAAGAGCATCGCGCGGCTGATGATGGAGAACGAGCTGACCTGGCGCAGCGAGGTGGAAGTCACCAGCGGCCTGCTGCATATCTGGGATGTGATGCAGGCGTGCGTCGCGCGCGGCTGCCGCACCGACGGCGAGCTGCCGGGGCCGTTCAGGGTCAAGCGCCGTGCGCCCGAACTGTTCCGCAGCCTGACCGAGCGCGCCGAGCGCACCCTGTCCGACCCGCTCTCGGTGATGGACTGGGTCAACCTGTACGCCATTGCCGTCAACGAAGAGAACGCCGCCGGCGGGCGCGTGGTCACCGCGCCGACCAATGGCGCGGCGGGCATTATCCCGGCGGTGCTGCACTACTACGACCGCTTCGTGCCCGGCGCCAACCAGCAGGGCGTGGTCGACTTCCTGCTGACCGCGGGCGCGATCGGCCTGCTGTACAAGCTCAATGCGTCGATCTCCGGCGCCGAAGTCGGCTGCCAGGGCGAGGTCGGCGTGGCCTGCTCGATGGCGGCCGGCGCGCTCGCCGCGGTGACGGGCGGAAGCCCCGCGCAGGTGGAGAACGCGGCCGAGATCGGCATGGAGCACAACCTCGGGCTGACCTGCGACCCGGTTGGCGGGCTGGTGCAGATCCCGTGTATCGAGCGCAACGCAATGGCCTCGGTCAAGGCGGTCAACGCGGCGCGCATGGCCTTGCGCGGCGACGGCACGCACTACGTGTCGCTCGATTCGGTGATCAAGACCATGCGCGAGACCGGCGCCGACATGAAGACCAAGTACAAGGAGACCGCGCGCGGCGGGCTGGCGGTGAATATCGTGGAATGCTAGGGGCAGCGCGGCGTATCATGGCGGCGTTCCCCGAACGAAAAACAAGAGGGCAGCCATGCAGACCTTCCACCAGCTGTTCGACGAGACCTCGTCCACCTTCACCTACCTGCTGATCGACGCCGCCACCGGGGACGCGCTGCTGATCGATCCGGTCGACCACCAGCTGGAACGCGACCTGGCGCTGCTGAATTCCACCGGCGCGCGGCTGGCCTGGGTCATCGAAACCCATGCCCATGCCGACCACATCACCTCGGCCGGCCACCTTGCGCTGCAGACCGGCGCGCACACTGCGGCGCCGTCCGGCTGCGATATCAAGCCCGCCCAGAAGCAGCTGATCGACGGCGATACTGTCGCCTTCGGCAAGCAGGTGCTGCGCGCCATCCATACACCCGGGCATACTGCCGGCAGCATGAGCTACCTGTGGGAAGAGCCCACGCCCGACGGCATGGTACGCCGCGTCTTCACCGGCGATGCCCTGCTGATCGACGGCTGCGGCCGCACCGACTTCCAGTCGGGCGACGCCGGCACGCTCTACGACAGCCTGACCAGGAAGCTGTTTGCGCTGCCCGACGACACGCAGGTCTATCCGGCCCACGACTACAAGGGCCGTACCTCGTCCACCATCGGCCAGGAGCGCGCCCACAACAGCCGCGTCGCCGGCCGCACGCGCGAAGAGTTCATCGAGATGATGCGCAACCTGAACCTGCCGCGCCCGAAGCTGATCGATGTCGCCGTGCCGGCCAACCAGCGCCTGGGCCTGCGCGACGGTGAAAGCGTGCCGCACGGCGCCTGAGGTTTTCCTAACGTTAGGAGTCTTTGCATGTCCACATACACCGCAGAGGTCCTGTGGCACCGCGACGGGCAGGATTTCGCCGGCAACCGCTACAGCCGCAGGCATGTGCTGCGCTTTGACGGCGGAGCGGAAGTCCCGGGATCGTCGTCGCCCCATGTGGTGCCATTGCCGATGTCGGATGCGAGCGCAGTCGATCCGGAGGAGATGTTTATCGCCTCGCTGTCGAGCTGCCACATGCTGTGGTTCTTGTCGCTGGCGGCGAAGCAACGCTTCGTCGTCGACCGCTACCTCGATGCGGCCACTGGTGTGATGGCAAAGAACGCGGACGGGCAGATGGCGATGACCGTGGTGACGCTGCGCCCGCAGGTGACGTTTGGCGGCGAGCGCGAGCCCACGCGCGAAGCGCTCGATGCCCTGCACCACGCCGCGCATGACGCCTGCTTTATCGCCAACTCGGTCAGGACCGAGGTGCGCTGCGAACCGGTGTTCGCCGGCGCGTAGCCGCCTTGCCATGGCTGCCATCATTCCGGCACCGGCACTGCTGGTGTCGCCGCGGACCACGCCGGTTCGGCACGGCCTGCTGCGCTGGCTGGCCGCCGGTTTAGTCCTGCTTGCAGGGGCCTTCATGCTGCAGGATCACTTCCTCTACTTCCCCGACAAGGCGACGGTCGATGACATGGTCGCGCCCGGGCTGCGCGCCTGGCCGGGGCCGCAGGACTTTCGCGGACTGGTAGCCGAGCCGGCCGGATCCGCGCGTGCCACCGCCATGGTCTTTCACGGCAACGCCGGTCACGCCGGGCATCGCGACTACTACGCCAGCGCGCTGACGAAGCTGGGCCTTCGCGTGATCCTGGCCGAGTATCCGGCGTACGGACCGCGCACGGGCGCGCTCGGCGAGCGCAGCTTCGTGGATGACGCGGAGCAATCCATTGCGCTGGCCCGGCGCCAGTTCGGCGGCCCACTGCTGCTGATCGGCGAGTCGCTGGGCGCGGGCGTGGCCGCAGCGGCCGCGGCGCGCCAGCGAGAGAGCGTCGCCGGCGTGCTGCTGATCACGCCGTGGGACAAGCTTGCGCATATTGCCTCGCATCACTATCCCTGGCTGCCGGCCGGCTGGGTGCTGCGCGACCGCTACGACAGCGCGGCCAACCTGGAAGGCTTCGGCCGCCCGGTGATGGTCGCGGTCGCCGAACGCGACACCATCGTGCCGGCACGCTTCGGCCAGGCGCTCTATGCGTCGCTGGGCGAACCCCGGCGGCTGGCGGTGATCGACGGCGCCGGGCATAACGACTGGACCGGGCATGTCGATACGGCCTGGTGGCAGGAAGCGGTCGCGTTCCTGCTGTCCCCGCCACCAACCACAAACAAATAACATCAGGCCGTCAAAACGCTGATTTGACTTACCCCTGCAGGCCGCAAATACTGACCTTCACAGAACGGCGCGCCACTTGTGCACCGGGCGGTGCATCCAGCGTTACGTACGCCGACACCCGTTGGGGGAACACCATCATGAAGCAATGCCAGCCTCGCAAGCTATACAGCTGCCTCGGCGCACTGGCCGCGGCCATCGTGCTGATCCCGGCCCAGGCCATGGCGCAGAACAAGCCTATGGCCTATCCGGCCAAGGGCCAGAGCCAGCAACAGCAGGCCAGCGACGACGGTGCATGCTACAGCTGGGCCAAGCAGCAGACCGGCGTGGATCCGGCACAGGCCGCCAACGCCCCGCCGCCGGCCCAGGCGCAGAGCGGCCAGCGGGTGCGGGGTGCCGCGGGCGGCGCCGCGGCGGGTGCTGTGGTGGGCGCGATTGCAGGCGATGCCGGCAAGGGTGCGGCGGTCGGCGCTGCAGCGGGTACGGTGGGGGGCGGCGTGGCGCACCGGCAGTCGCGGCGGCAGGCGGACGCCGCGAACCAGCAGGCGGCGGCCAATACCAGCCAGGCGATGGGCTCGTACTACCAGGCCTGGGGCGCCTGCATGCAGGGGCGCGGCTACAGCGTCAAATAAGACAGAGGGCAGCCCGGCGCAGGCTCAGGAAGCCCACCGGTCACACGCCTTGCGCACCGTTTCACGCTGGCTGCGCGCATCGGCATCGACCTGGCGCAGCCACTCGGCATCGCCGTCGCGACGCTCGGCCAGCGCGCGGATATTGGCCAGCGCCTCCAGCGAGCCGAGTGCCTCGGCGTGCGGCACCAGCGCGTCGCAGATCGACAGGATATGGTCGGCGATCGGCATGCGCGTCAGTTCGTTGGGATGCACGTACTCCCCCTCCAGCCCGAAACGGCAGGCCTGGAAGCGGTTGAAGGTGTACACCAGGTAATCGTCTTCCTGCGGCATGAAGGGGCGCGACAGCAGCAGGTAGCGCGCCAGCATCTGGATATAGGCGGCGATATCGCAGGCGCGCTGCACCGTCAGCGGCGTGTCCATCACGCGGACCTCGATGGTGCCGAACTCCGGCTTGGGCCGGATATCCCAGTAGAAGTCCTTCATGCTCTCGATCACGCCGGTATTGCGCATCTTCTCGAAATACGCGGTGAAGGCGTCCCACGTCAGCAGGAACGGCGCACGCCCGCTCATCGGGAAGGCCGCGACCGAATTCAGCCGCGCCGAGGCAAAGCCGGTATCCACGCCCTGCACATAGGGCGAGGATGCCGCCAGCGCCACAAAGTGCGGGACGTAGCGGCCGATGGCGTGCAGCAAAAACAGCGATTCGTCGGCGCTGGGGCAGCCGATATGCACATGCTGGCCGAACACGGTGAACTGCTTGGCCAGGTAGCCGTACAGCTCGGAGATGTACTGGTAGCGCGGCGAATCCGAGATGGTGCGGTCGGCCCACTGCTGGAACGGGTGGGTGCCGCCGCCGGCAATGCCCAGGTTCAGCGAGCGCGAGGCTGCCACCATCAGGTCGCGCATCACGCTCAGTTCTTCCAGCGCCTGCTGGTAGCTGTGGCAGATCCCCGTGCTGATCTCGATCATCGACGGACTGATCTCCGGCTTGATGTCGCCGGCATGCTCGGCGCCCTTGAGCGCGCGCAGCAGGTCGGGCGCGAACGGGGCCAGGTCATAGTCATGCCGGTTGACCAGCTGCAGCTCCAGCTCCACGCCGAAGGTCAGCGCCTCTGAGTGCTTGAACGGTTCGAGCGACATCAGCGCCCTCCTCCATTGGCCCGGATGTCGACGCGGACTTCGCCTGCGTAGCGCAGCGCCCAGGCCGCGATCACCGGACCGAAAAGTTGTTCGATGGCCAGCGCGCACAGGATGATGGCCGCCAGCGGCTGGCCGGTTCCCGGGTAAAGGCGCGCGACGTCATGCATCAGCAGGTAGGCCAGGCCCGACATCGGCGCCAGCGCCAGCCCCAGCGCCATGCACTGGCGCAGACTCAGGCCCGAGAACGAGCCCAGCGATACCACTCCCGCCAGCTTGGCCACATGGCGCAGCACCACCAGCACGATGGCGTAGACGCCACCCACGGCCCAGTCCTGTGCCGTCAGCGGCAGCCCCAGCGACACCACCATCACGATGATCAGCAGGCTGCCTGCACTGCCGAAATGCGGCGGCCACACATGCGGCTGGTTGTCCTGGTGCTTGAACACGACACCGGCCAGCATCAGCGTCAGCGGCATTGACAATTTTAGTACCCGGGTCAGCGCCAGCGTGAACAGCACCAGGCCCACCAGCACCAGGAAGCTGTAGTGGTCGTCGGCCGACATGCGGTCATAGATGGCATGGCCGAGCTTGCCCACCACCCACGCCAGCAGGCACGAGCCCACCAGCAGGTACAGCGGATGCAGCAGCGCTGCGCCCAGGTTGCCGTATTCCGAATGCAGCCAGCCGGTGGCGACCTGCACGATGGCGGCGGCGTAGATGCTGTTGAGCGCAGCCATCGCCATCAGGCGCTCGGTGACCTGGCCGTCGGCGCGCAACTCATTTTTGAGCTGCAGCACGATGGTGGGCGAGGTGCTGACCGCGATGCCGCCGGCCAGGATCGCCACGCCGGGCGAGGCGCCGATCCATTGCAGCACCGCCGCCACCAGGCCCCAGGTCAGCAGGCTTTCAAAGGCACTGGTCAGCAGCAGCCAGCGGTTGGCGCGCAGCCAGGTCAGCGAGAGGCGATGCCCGAGTTCGAACAAGGCCAGCGCCAGCGCCATATCGATCAGGATACGGGTCTGGTTGATCATGTTCTCGTCGACGATGCCGCGCCCCAGCATGCCGGCGCAAAGCCCCGCCGCGGCATACCCGACGATGCGCGGGCAGCGCAGCCAGCGCCGGCTCAGCTCACCGGCCAGGCCGGCGCCGACCAGCGCCAGCCCGACCCAGAACAGGCCGCCGGGCGCGAGCGGGAGGCTTGGAAAAAGTTGGCTCAGTCCATTCATGGCGACATGGTAATGTAAGCACTTCACAATCCATGTCAGTGATTGTCCGACACCGCACAAAACACGCGCACAACTTCTGTCATCTGTATGTAAAAAACGCCATCTCCAGATGGCGTTTTTTACATACCTTACACATCCAGACCGCTCGCGGGTCCGGAGCGACGTTTCAGACGCCCCAGACTTTCCACATCGGCCGGGTTGCCTTCAGCGCGGCCTCCACCTGTGCGTACAAAGTGCGCGTCGAGGCCTGCGCGGCCCCGCGGGCACGGGCCTTCTCGAAATACCCCAGCGCGGTTTCACGCTGGTCCAGGCCAAGCGCCGACTGCACGGCACGCAGGTACACCTCGGCATCCCAGTCGTCACGCACGGCGAAGGCGGCAACAAAGTCGGCCAGCGCGGCATCGTGGCGCCGCGCTGCGTTGTGGACAAGCCCGCGCTGCACGCGCGGGCCGGCCTGGTCCAGCGGATCGCCCTCGGTCAGCGCCACCGCCTGCTCGAACAGCGGCAGCGCGCGCTCGGGCTCGCCCACGTCGCGCCAGACCTGGCCGAAGCGGTTGTACAGCCAGGCGTCCTCCACCAGCAGCGCGCGGCGCTGCTGGGCCTCGATCTCGGCCAGGGCATCGGTGCGGTCGTGCTCGTCCATGCCGGCCACCTGCGCCTGCAGCAGCGCGGCAAAGTGCGCGCGCGCGTGCGCCATCGGGTGCGCGGCCTCGCTGCGGGCTTCCACCGGCAGCGCGTCCAGGCGGGCATCCATGTGCATCATCGCGGCACGCGCGGCCTCGGTCGGCTCGGCGCCGCCCATGGCCTTCCAGGCCGCGATCATGCGGCTGAAGGCCCAGGTCACGTCGGCCGGGTTGCGCTCCAGCGGGTAGCGGTTGAGCACCTCGCCGGCCAGCTCGGCCACCTTCTGGTGCTGGCCCGCGTCGGCGTGGCAGTCGAGCAGGTCGATCCAGTGGTCGATGAACTCGCTGGCGGCCATGCCCTGCTGGTGCAGCGCGATGCGCTCGTCCACGTGCGCGGCGTCGGCCGGCAGGCTGCGCGACAGCAGCCGGCACAGCAGCGAATAGACGTGCGGGTCAGCATTGCCGCCGTGCCCCGCGGCATCGCCCTGGCCGGTGGCGAAGTACTGGTCGAAGCGCGCCACGCCGGCACGGCCGGCCTGCACCAGCACCGGCCGCAGCGCGGCCTCGGCGGCCGGCACCTCGTCGATGAACTCGCCCAGCGCCATGGCGGCGCGGTAGTAGCCGGCACCGTCGTCGGACTGGTCAGTCAGCGTGAAGCGCAGCCACGGCTCGCGATCGGCCGGCTGGGTGCTGTCGGCGTGCTGCGCCAGCTGGTGGCGCCAGGCCAGTTCGCGTACCTGGCTCTGCGGGTCGGGTACCTGGCGCAGGTAGACCGCCAGGTCGTCCAGTGCCCCTTGGACGTCGCCCACGCCGTGGCGCAGCGGTGCACGCAGGCGGCGCGCGTCGGGGTGGTCAGGGTGCTCGGCCAGCACACGGGCGGCCTGGTCGGCGGCTACGGTGTCACCGGCTGCGGGATCGAGCGCCAGCAGATGCGGGTTGTCCAGCGCCACGCGGCCCAGGCAGACGCGCATCAGCGGCTCCACCGGCACGCCGGCGGCCTCGGCCCGGGCGATGTAGTCCGTCACCAGCGGTGCGATGTCGTCGGCGCCCAGGTCGGGATTGCGGACCATCAGGTCATGCCAGTAGCGTGCCGCGGCGGCCATGTCGCCCATGCGCAGGGCGGCCAGGCCGGCGTGGAAATGCGCGGCCCATTCGCCCGTCAGCAGGCCGCTGCGTTGCGCGGCCTCATGCAGCCACGGGCGCGCCTCGGCATCGCGGCCCAGGCTCATCAGCATGGCGCCGTAACGGTGCGCGATCACCCCGCGCGAGGCCCAGCGGTGCGGCGGCTGCAGCGGCTGCGTGTCAAGCCGCGCCAGCGCCTCGTCCAGCACCGCCAGCGCGGCGTTGGCGTCACCGTTGTCAAAGTGCAGCCGCGCCCGCAGCGTGACGAAATCAACCACCTCGGGGCGGGCCTGCGACAGCTGGTCGGCAATCTGCAGGGCTTCGGCGAAGCGCCCCTGGTTGGCTAGCCCGATGGCGTGGTCGTAGCTGGCTTCCTGCTCGGACACGTACTGCTCCTATGGATTGAAAAAATGTGCGAGTGCGGGATTATGCGCCAACTGGGGAGCGATTCGCGTCGGCATCGAATGCGAGGCGCTCGGTTCGTCTTCAACATCCGTCAGGTCGCGACCCGTGTTGACGACTGCGGCATCGGGATCGTCTGCGTACATTCGGCGAATCTTCGCGCCAACATTTACGCAATCGGCTACTGAAAGGCGGATGACTTCGAACTAGGTTGAGACAAGACAAACGCATTCTCGTTATTGAACTGGCGAGAAATGACGTTGGAACGGTCCGTAGCGGTGTCAACCATAACCGAGAAGCCGATGAAAGCTCCCATATTCCGGAGGGTGTCGCATATCTCCCTCGGTATTGCGCTACTGCTGGCGATGCCAGCATACGCACAATGGCGTCGCCCGCCAACAGTGGTGCCGATGCAAGTCGGCTCAGATCCGGTCAGTGCTGCCGATATAGTCGGTCGAAATTTGGATCTCGTCGGACTACGGGGCGTAGGGCATGTGGGAATCTGGACCGGAAAACATGTCATTGAGGCTCTAAACACAAGCGGAAATGCCATCAACATGAATTCACTAGCAGATTTCAAATCCCGCACCCATTACTGGGGAGCCGTATTTGTAGCTGAATTGGAAAAACTGCCGCAGCAGCGCATGTGCGTGGATGCAGCCTGCTCGTATTTGATCTCCCTTGGCATGAAGGAAGCGATTGTCCAAAACGCATTGGTGATCAAGCAGATCGGCGCCGACTACACCATTACAGACGGCTATATTTCGGCGAGACCAGCGTGCTCACCACCGGCATGCACAAGCTATCGTCGGCCGGTCCGCGGCCTCTACCGATGCGACAAGTTTGTCATCGATGCATTTTCTCCACTTTCGAATTCAAACCTGGCGCGATGGAATGTCATGTACAAGACAGATCGGCCATCCACTCTGTTCAGCTCTCTGAATGAGAGGGGAGTCTTCCTTCTGCCCAAGTAATGAGCGATGGAGAAGTATGTGCCATGAGCCGGCTTACGATCATCCTGCTAGTTACAGGAGCTTCTCTTGTATGCGCAGCCTGGTACGGCTTCGTCCCAGACCGTGACGGCGGAAAGCACTTCGCTGGATACTCGCCCCCGAGCGCGGGTGACTCTTTACCGGCGGCTCTCACCCCACCCATTTCAGATGAGCCGGCCGCATCTTCTCAGCGATTCGAGCATGAGCAGAGTGATCGCTTGCCCGCTGACATCCAGGGCATGCTGGAAAATTCAAACCTGACCGCCGACGAGAAAATCGACCAGCTATGGAAGACCTTCGAAATCCACGCCCAGGAGCCTGAGACTGCCCGTTATCTATTGGATACGATGCAATTCATCAAACCAAAAAATAAAGAGCAGATCATCGAACGGATTGAAAACAGCCTGCATCGTGGTAGCTATGACGATGGAGTGAGGCGTTCGCTTGTAAACCTCCTTTCCTCGCAGTTTGAACGCAATGCATCAATGACTTCCGCGGATGAGTGGCAGCTTCCCGGAAATCCCTTGGTGCTTGGGTCGCTGCGTAAGGTGGCGGGCTCCAGCGATCATGCAACTGCCCATCAGGCGACATTGCAATATTCACGACTTGGCGAAACGCAGGATAGCATCGCGCTGTTAGATGCCGCGAGATCAAACGGCACGATCAATATCAATGAGTACGTGAATGAAATCAGCTTTCACCTTCCACTCATTGCGGATCCAGGACAACAGCTTCATTTGCTCGGCTTGATCGAGAATTCAGGCCTTTCCAACCAGGAGCTAGCGCAGATCCTGGCTACGACAGCACAACTGCCTTATGCGCTTGCTTCCTTGGCACCGGATACCTTGCGCTCAATGCGTCGAATTCTCGACTCGAACCCTCCCGCATTCGCAATCGATTCGCTCGATCTGGATGTCCTCGCGCTTGCACGCTACAACAACTGGGCGAAGGCAAGCTCCACGATTGCCAACGCCTTGTCCGGTGAGCCGGTTCCGAACCTGCTCGCCTCGCTGGTAATGCAGCCGGATGCCGACCCTCGCGGGCTCATTGCCGTTGCGGCCTCGCCGATGTCAGAGCCCATGATGGACGTCCTGATTGAACGCGGTCTCGTCGAAGATGCCCTCAGACGATTAGACCGGTTTCAACTTGCCGCTCTTAACGATGCCGAAGCAAGCGGTATCGTTGCAGATATCCAGATGCGGCTGGCAGGTCGCTCGCATAGGCGCAGCCCTATGCATCCTGAACCTTAGCGCATCGTCCATACGGACCGAGCAAACAAAAAACGCCATCCCTGAGGATGGCGTTTTCTATGTGCAGACCGGTAGAAACCGAGGCGTTACTTCCCGCCAACCGTCTCCAGCACCGTCCACTTGCCGCCAACCACCTTATAGACAGTGATACCACCATCCTTCAGGTCGCCACGCGCGTCATACGCCAGCATCTTGGTGGTCACGCCCTGCATATTGGTAGCGGCCAGCACCGGCAGGTAACGCACCGGATCGGTCGACCCGGCCTTGACCATGGCGGACATCATCGCGGTGGCGCCGTCATAGGCGTACGGCGAGTAGGTCTGCACCTTCGAGCCGAAGCGCTTCTCGTACTTCTTCTCATACGTGGAGCCGCCAGGCATCTGGTCCAGCGGCAGGCCGGCCAGCGACACCACCGTGCCTTCGGCGGCCGGGCCGGCGAGCTTCAGGAAGTTGTCGGTCTTGGACATTTCGCCCGACACCAGCGGGGCCTTCATGCCCAGTTCCTTGACCTGCTTGGCCATCGGCGCGGACTGGGTCTCGGCGCCGCCGTAGAAGATGATGTCCGGGTTGCTGCGCTTGATGTTGGTCAGCACGGCCTTGAAGTCCACCGCCTTGTCGTTGGTGAACTCGCGGCGCACGACCTTGCCGCCGGCGGCCTTGGCGGCCTTCTCGAACTCGTCGGCCAGGCCCTGGCCGTAGGCGGTGCGGTCATCGACGATGGCGATGTTCTTCGCGCCCAGCTTCTTCACCACGAAGGCGCCGATCACCGAACCCTGCTGGGTGTCGGAGGTCATCATGCGGAAGGTGGTCTTGAAGCCTTGCTTGGTGTATTCCGGTGCGGTCGCCATGGCGATCTGCGGAATGCCGGCGCGGCTGTAGACCATCGACGCCGGGATGGTGGTGCCCGAGTTGAAGTGGCCCAGCATGCCCTGGATGCCGTTATCCACCAGCTTCTGCGCCACCACCGAACCGGTCTTCGGGTCGGCCTGGTCGTCTTCGGAGACCAGCACGAACTTGACTTCCTTGCCGCCGATCTTGGGCTTGGTGGCGTTCATGTCCTCGATTGCGAGGACGATGCCGTTCTGCATGTCCTTGCCGTACTGCGCCTGGCCGCCGGTCATCGGGCCGGCAAAGCCCAGCTTGATTTCCTGGGCCTGCGCGAACGCGGCGGAGGCGGCGGTCAGGCCAGCCAGGGTCAGGGCAACGGTCATTGCCGTCTTGTGGAATGTCGAGCTCATCAGATCTCCTTGGGTCCCAAATGGTGCCGATGTGGTGCCGTTGCCGGCAGTTATAGCGGCGCAGCCTGGCAGTGCCGCACCTTGCTTCAATACGCAACGGGGCGGGATCGCCGCCACCGCTGCGTGCTTCGACATGACGAGGTCCGAGGGTTGCCTCAGCCGATCGTCATCAAACTGGCATTGCCGCCCGCGGCCGCGGTGTTGACCGAGAGCGAGCGCTCGATCAGCAAACGGTCGAGCGCGATATTTGGTTCACCTTGCGCCAGGCCTTGCACGCCGATGATCGGACCGGGGCGCACAGCCACCTGTTCGCACACCGTGCGCAGCTGGTCGGAATCGCCGTGGTGCAGCACCGCATCGATTGCCGTGTCCGCAACGGTCCAGTCGGCCACCATGCGGACGCGCGATTGTACGCCCTTAGGCAGGCGCGCAAACAGCCCCCGGCTGACAGGGTTTTCCGGCCATACGGCCTCGGCGCCGACAGTCAGCACGGCGCCCAGCTGCAGGGCCAGGTCGGCCTCCTGCGTGGCCAGGCACAGCACGCGCTCGCGCGGCAGCAGGGTGTAGGTGTTGCGCTCGCCGGTGGGGCCGGGCAGCGTCACGGTCAGGCCCGAGGGCGATGCCTCGGCCAGGCGCTCGCAGGCGCCGGCCACCGCCGGCAGCTCGGCCCTGGCCCAGGCCTGGAAGGCCGCTGCGGCCTCGTCGCGCAGCGTGGCCGCCTCGGCGCCGCCGCCTGCGTCCGACGCGCGCACGCTGCGTACTACTGCATCCTGCGGGCAGACCGACAGCAGGCGGTGCAGGTACAGCGGGCCGCCCGCCTTCGGGCCGGTGCCCGACAGGCCTTCACCGCCAAAGGGCTGCACGCCGACCACGGCGCCGACGATATTGCGGTTGACATACAGGTTGCCCACATGGGCACGGCTGACGATGTGCGAGATGGTCTCGTCGATGCGGGTATGGATGCCCAGCGTCAGGCCGTACCCGGTGGCATTGATCTGGCTGACCATGGTGTCCAGCGCCGCGCGCGGGAAGCGCACCACGTGCAGCACCGGGCCGAACACCTCGCGCTTGAGTTCCTCGATGCTGTCCAGTTCGATCAGCGTCGGCGGCACGAAGGTGCCGTTGCGGCAGCTGGCGCCCTGCGCGGCGTTGGGGTCGGCCTGGTGGACGCGGCGGCCCTTGGCGCGCATGGCGTCGACATGGCGCACGATATTGCCGCGCGCTTCTTCGTCGATCACCGGGCCGACGTCGGTCGACAGCCGGTCCGGGTTGGCCATGTTCAGTTCCTGCATGGCGCCCTTGAGCATTTCCAGCACGCGGTCGGCGACGTCTTCCTGCAGGCACAGCACGCGCAGCGCCGAGCAGCGCTGGCCGGCTGAATCGAAAGCGGAGCTGAGGACATCGCCCACCACCTGTTCAGCCAGCGCCGACGAGTCGACGATCATCGCGTTCTGCCCGCCGGTCTCCGCGATCAGCGGGATCGGGCGGCCGGCGGCGTCCAGGCGGCCGGCGACGTTGCGTTGCAGGATGCGCGCGACTTCGGTCGAGCCGGTGAACATCACACCCTTGACGCGGGCATCGCCCACCAGCGCGGCGCCCACGGTCTCGCCGCGGCCCGGCAGCAGCTGCACCGCGCCGGCCGGAACGCCGGCTTCGCGCAGCAGGCGCACGGCGGCGGCAGCGATCAGCGGGGTCTGCTCGGCGGGCTTGGCCAGCACCGGGTTGCCGGCCGCCAGCGCCGCGGCTACCTGGCCGGTGAAGATCGCCAGCGGGAAGTTCCACGGGCTGATGCAGACCACCGGGCCCAGCGGGCGGTGGGTCTCGTTGTCGAAGCTGCGGCGGATCTCGGCGGCGTAGTAGCGCAGGAAGTCCACGGCTTCGCGCACTTCGGCGATGGCGTTGGAGAAGGTCTTGCCGGCCTCGCGCATGATGATGCCCATCAGCGATTGCATCTGGGCTTCCATCAGGTCGGCCGCGCGTTCCAGCGCGGCCGCGCGCACGTCCGGCGGCGTCGCCTGCCAGATCGGCGCGGCATTGATGGCGGCCTGCAGCGCGGCGTCAACGTCGGCCTGGCTGGCCTCGGTGACATGGCCCACCACGTCGCGGTGGTCGGCCGGGTTCAGCACCGGTGCCGTGATGGCGTCGGCAGCGCGCGGCAACTCTGCGCCCAGCAGCGGCTCGGCCACGGCGCGTTCGCTGGTGCCGGCGAGCAGTGCCGACGACAGCGAGGCCAGCCGGTGCTCATTCGCGAGATCGATGCCGGCCGAATTGGGACGGCTCTTGCCGTAAAGCGTGCGCGGCGACGGGATGCGCGGATGCGGCAGGCCCAGCACGCCCTCGTCGCGGTGCATGGCCTCGACCACGGCGACCGGGTCGGCCACCAGCTCGTCCAGCGAGATGGTGTCGTCTGCGATGCGGTTCACGAACGAGGTATTGGCACCGTTCTCCAGCAGGCGGCGCACCAGGTAGGCCAGCAGCGTTTCATGCGTGCCGACCGGCGCGTAGATGCGGCACGGGCGGTTGAACTTGCCGTCCGCAGTGGCGCCAACCACCTGGTCGTACAGCGGCTCGCCCATGCCGTGCAGGCACTGGAACTCATACTGGCCGGGGTAGTAGCTGTGGCCGGCGATCTGATAGATGGCCGACAGCGTATGCGCATTGTGCGTGGCGAACTGCGGGTAGATCGCGTCCGGCACCGACAGCAGCTTGCGCGCGCAGGCGATGTACGACACGTCGGTGTAGACCTTGCGCGTATAGACCGGGTAGCCCTCCAGCCCTTCGACCTGGGCGCGCTTGATCTCGCTGTCCCAGTAGGCGCCCTTGACCAGGCGGATCATCAGGCGGTGGCGGCTGCGGCGGGCCAGGTCGATCAGGTAGTCGATCACGAACGGGCAGCGCTTCTGGTAGCCCTGCACCACGAAGCCGATGCCGTTCCAGCCGGCCAGCTCGGGCTCGAAGCACAGGCGCTCGAGCAGGTCCAGCGAGATCTCCAGGCGGTCGGCTTCCTCGGCGTCGATATTGATGCCGATGTCGTACTGGCGTGCCAGCAGCGTCAGCGACTTCAGGCGCTCGTACAGTTCGCCCACCACGCGCTCATGCTGCGCGCGGCTGTAACGCGGGTGCAGCGCCGACAGCTTGATCGAGATGCCCGGGCCTTCATAGATGCCGCGCCCGCGTGAGGCCTGGCCGATGGCATGGATGGCCTGCTCGTACGAGGCCAGGTAGCGCTGCGCGTCGGCCTCGGTCATGGCGGCCTCGCCCAGCATGTCGTAGGAGTAGCGGAAGCCTTCGGCCTCGTACTTGCGCGCGTTGGCCAGCGCCTCGGAGATGGTTTCGCCGGTGACGAACTGCTCGCCCATCAGGCGCATGGCCATGTCCACGCCTTTGCGGATCAGCGGCTCGCCGCCCTTGCCGATGATGCGCGTGAGCGCCGTTGTCAGGCCCGATTCGGTATGGGTGGCGACCAGCTTGCCGGTCAGCAGCAGGCCCCAGGTGGCGGCGTTGACGAACAGCGACGGGCTCTGGCCCAGGTGCGACTGCCAGTTGGCGCCGCTGATCTTGTCGCGGATCAGCGCGTCGCGGGTGGCCTTGTCGGGGATGCGCAGCAGGGCCTCGGCCAGGCACATCAGCGCCACGCCTTCCTGCGACGACAGCGAGAATTCCTGGATCAGGCCCTGCACCAGGCCTTCGCGGCCGGTGCCGACCTTCTGCTCGCGCAGCCGTGTGGCCAGGGTCTTGGCCATCTTGATGGCGGCCTCGCCTTGCTGCTGCGGCAGGCGCGCCTGCTCCAGCAGCACCGGCACGCAATCGGTTTCTGGACGCCGATAGGCGGAGGTAATGGCAGCACGCAGCACCGATTGCGGCTGGATGCTTTGGGCGAACTCCAGGAACGGCTGCGGCGCATCGCCATGGACCAGCTCGGCTCCGTCGGCACCATCCGCATCCGCGCTACCGGCGGCGCCGGTCTCGTGCGGCAGGTGGCCGCGCTCGATCTGCTCGAGATAGGTGAAGATGGCCTGCTTGATCAGCCAGTGCGGCGTGCGGTCGATGGATTGGGCAACGCGCTTGAGGCGGTCGCGCGAGGCGTCGTCGAGCTTGACGCCGAGAGTGGTGGTGGCCATGCGGGCAATTCTCCGAAAGACTGGAGCCGCCGCCGGTGCTACCTCGTCCATGCCGGCAGGCACGGGCGCGCGACCGGCCGCAGCCTGTGAGCTGGCGCGATCTTACTCCCGAAAATCACCAAGGTGCAACCTGGTGCAACCCTATCGAAAACCCTAATGCAAGGGTTGCACCTTTCACTGCCACGCCAGCCGGCTCAGATCCGCAACGGGTCGATCTCAAGCTGCCAGCGCACCCCTTTTGCCTCCGTCCCTACATCTGCGAAAGTCTGTACCCACTCAGCCACGAAGCGTTGCAGCACCGGCCGCGAGGTGGCCTCCACCAGCATCTGCGCACGCTCCCGGTTGAAGATGCGCACCATCGACATCGGCACCGGGTCGTGCAGTTGCACCTCGGCCGCCAGCTCGCAGGTTTCGGCATGCCGGCGCGCCACTTCCAGGAACTGCAGTGCACGCTCCAGCTGGCCGTGCTCGGCGGTTACCAGCACCTGGTAGCAGAACGGGGGCAACCCGGCCTGGCGCCGCTCGCGCAACTGGCTGGCCGCGAATCCATCATAGTCGTGGCGCGTCAGCGCCTGCAATGCCGGGGTGTCCGGGTAGCGTGTCTGGATCAGCACCTCGCCCGGCAGGCCGGCCCGCCCTGCCCGCCCGGCCACCTGCATCAGCGAGGCGAACAGGTGCTCGGCGGCGCGGAAGTCGTGGCTGAACATGGCCGCATCCGGATGGACGATGCCGACCAGGGTCACGCGCTGGAAGTCGTGCCCCTTGGCCACCATCTGCGTGCCCACCAGGATGTCGACTTCGCCAGCATGGACCTCGTCGAACATGGCCTGCGCGCTGCCCTTGCGGCGCGTGGAATCGGCGTCGATGCGGGCGATGCGGGCCTGCGGGAAGCGCGCCGCCAATGCCTCTTCGATACGCTGCGTGCCGCGCCCCAGCGGCGCGATGTCGACATTGCCGCAGTCCGGGCAGTGGTGCGGCACCGGCGCCTCCAGGCCACAGTGGTGGCAGCGCAGGCGCCGCTCGGGGCGGTGCAGCACCAGGTACGCCGAGCAGCGCGGGCAGCCCGACAGCCAGCCGCAGCTGTCGCAGGCAATCACCGGCGCGTAGCCGCGGCGGTTCAGGAACAGCAGGCTCTGCTCGCCGCGCGCCAGGCGGGCGTCGATGGCTTCCAGCAGCGGCACCGACAACCCTTCGAACAGCGCGCGCTGGCGCTGGCGCTCGTGGTTCAGGTCGACCAGGCGCACCGTCGGCAGGGTCGCTTCAGCCTGGGCGCGCTCGCGCAGCACCAGCTTGCGGTAGGTGCCCTGCCCGGCCCGCCACCAGGTCTCCATCGACGGCGTGGCCGAACCCAATACCACGGCAATGCCGCGCTGCTTGGCGCGCCACACCGCCAGGTCGCGCGCGGAGTAGCGCAGCCCTTCCTGCTGCTTGTAGGAAGTGTCGTGTTCCTCGTCGACCACGATCAGTGCCAGCGCCGGCAGCGACGCCATCACCGCCATGCGCGTGCCCAGCACGATGCGGGCCTCGCCGCGGTGCGCGGCCAGCCACTGCAGGCTGCGCTCCTGGTCGGCCAGGCCGCTGTGCAGCACCGCCAGCGGCAGGTGCGGGAAGCGCGCGGCGATGCGGGCCTGCAACTGCGGGGTCAGGTTGATTTCAGGCACCAGCATCAGCACCTGGGCCTGGGGGTCGCGTTCGAGCACCGCCTGCATCGCATGCAGGTAGACCTCGGTCTTGCCGCTGCCGGTCACCCCGTGCAGCAGGAACGGCGCAAAGCCCTCGGCCTCGGCAATGGCCTGCACCGCGGCGCGCTGCTCGTCGTGCAGCGGCGGCGCGGCCGATGGCGGCTGCGCGGGGTCGGTCAGCAGCAGGGTGCGCGCGGTGCGGCTGGCCTCGACCCAGCCGGCGGCCTGCCATTCGGCCAGCCGCGCCGGTGCCGCCGCGCACAGCACGCGGGCGTCGGCCAGCGTCAGCGGCTCGGCCGCGGCGGCGCGCTCGGCCAGCGCCTGCGCCAGGGCACGCACGCTGCGTGCGCGTGGCGGCACGGCAGCCAGCAGGGCCTCTGCATGCTCGGGCAACAGGCGGTATTCGTCGGTGCGGGCACGCTGGGCCAGGCCTGGCCAGCTCTCGGCCTCACGCAAGGCCGGCGGCAAGGCCGGCAGCATCACTTCGCCCAGGCGGCGCTGGTAGTAGCGCGCGGCAAAGGCGGCCAGCTCGATCCAGTCGCGCTGCAGCGGCGGCATCCAGTCCAGGCGCTGCGCCACTGGGCGCAGCCGGTCGGCGGGCACATCGGAGTTGTCGGCGTACGCCACCGCGACGCCGACCATGCTACGGCGGCCGAACGGCACCACCACCAGGTCACCTGGGGCGACCTCGGGCGTGGCGAGATAGTCGAAGCAGTCGTCGGCGGGGGTGTCCAGCGCGACCCGGATGACTGGCTGGGCGGCTGCGGACGGCATCACGGCGCCCACCGCCGTGCTGTCCTCGACCAGTGGGAGCGCGCCGCTAGTTGGCGCCATGCGGCCCTTCCTGGTGCACCGCGTTTGCGCAACCTTTGTGCAACGGGCGGCAGGCGTATGGAGGGTGGAAATCTAGTGTGCGGCGCAACATCAACTTAAAGTAAAACTTCAAATGTGGCCCTAAGTCGATGATAGATGACTGGTTTTCCACTAATTCCACCGCCCCTGTGGATAACTTTGTTGAAAAGTCGCACTGGCTGGCCGGGAAGCCCCGAGAAACAAGGGATCCACCGGCATCGGGCCTTCCTTTGCAAATCTTCCAAATCCTTAAAAATCAAGGGCTTGCAAACATCCCCCGGATAGGTTAGGGAATAACCCTGTCCCGCACTGCGGCAAACCTATCGGTGTGCATAAGTCAAGTGCTGCCAGTCAAGGCCGAGCACCTTTTTGGCGAATGCTGGCGAAAAAGTTAACTTGACAGGGTCCAGCGGCGCGGCTCCCGCAGCACTGGGTACGCTGGCGCGCCGGCGCGCTGCAGCGCAGGGCGCCGCAGCAGCCGCCAGGCCGACCGCATACTGTCACCGTCACTTCTGCTCGGCGCGCAGCTGGCGGCTGTGGCGATGCACTTCATCCACCAGCACCGAGACGTTCTCCGGCGGCGTGAACTGCGAAATGCCGTGGCCCAGGTTGAATACGTGACCATCACTGCCCCCGGCGGCGGCGTAGCTGTCCAGCACACCGCGCACCTGCTCGCGGATCGCGGCCTCGGGCGCAAACAGCACGGTCGGGTCGATATTGCCCTGCAGCGCCACGCGCCCGCCGGTGCGCCGGCGCGCTTCGGCCAGGTTGACGGTCCAGTCCAGCCCGATCGCGTCGGCGCCGGTGTCAGCCAGCGCCTCGAGCCACAGGCCGCCGCCCTTGGTAAAGACGATCGCGGGCACCTGCTGGCCATCGTGCTCGCGCTTCAGGCCGGCCAGCACCCGGCGCATATAGGCCAGCGAAAACGCCTGGTACATGCCGTCGGCGAGCGCCCCGCCCCAGGTGTCGAAAATCATCACGGCCTGCGCGCCGGCTTCGATCTGGGCATTCAGGTACGCCGTCACCGCCTGGGCGTTGATCTCGAGAATGCGGTGCATCAGGTCCGGGCGGCCGTACATCATCGCCTTGACCGTGCGGAAGTCGTCCGAGCCGCCGCCTTCGACCATGTAGCACGCCAGCGTCCAGGGGCTGCCGGAAAAGCCGATCAGCGGCACGCGCTGGCGGCCGTCCTGGACCAGTGCGCGGCGGATCTCGCTCACCGCGTCAAAGACATACTGCAGCGACGCCATGTCCGGCACGGCCAGTTTCTGCACGTCGGCTTCGGTGCGCAGCGGATGCGCAAAGCGCGGGCCCTCGCCCTGTGCGAACGACAGGCCCAGGCCCATCGCGTCGGGCACGGTCAGGATGTCGGAAAAGAGAATCGCCGCGTCCAGCGGATAACGGTCCAGCGGCTGCAGTGTCACTTCGGTGGCGTAGGCCGGGTTCTTCGCCAGCCCGAGGAAGCTGCCGGCGCGGGCGCGCGTGGCGTTGTACTCGGGCAGGTAGCGGCCCGCCTGGCGCATCAGCCACAGCGGCGTGTATTCGGTCGGCTGGCGGCGCAGCGCGCGCAGGAAGGTATCGTTCTGCAGTGCGGTCATGGTCATCCTCGTAAGACCGCCATTCTAAGGGATGGCTGCCGGTGGATGCCGCTCAGACGTCGTCGATCATCCCGGCGAAGGCCGATGCGGCACGCCGCATCCATTCGCGCGCGCGTTCGGCATCGGGCTGCAGCCGCGCGAAGCCGTGGGTCATGCCGCTGGCCTCGATGGTAATCACCGGGGCGTCGTGGCGCACCAGGAAGTCGGCATAGGCCAGGCCGTCGTCGCGCAGCACATCGTGCGCGGCCACCATCAGCACGGTGGCGGGCGGGCGCACCGGCGGCGCGGCCATCAGGTGCACGCGGGGGTCGGGGTGGGCGGCGCCCTGCGCCAGGGCCTCGGCGCCGATGAACTGGGCCCAGAACCAGGCCATCTCGTCACGCGTCAGGCCAGGGCCGTCGGCAAAGGCGCGGTAGCTTTCGGTGCTGAGCACCGGTGCCGTCACCGGATAGATCAGCAGTTGCGCATCGACCTGCACCGCGCCGCCGCCGTTGAGCTGCTGCGCTGCCTGCGCCGCCAGGTGGCCGCCGGCGCTGTCGCCCGCCACGGCCAGGAAGTCGGTCGCCAGCCCGAGTGCCTGGCGTTGCCCGGCGAACCACAGCACGGCCTCGGCGGCATCGTCGCAGGGTGCCGGGAACGCGTGTTCGGGGGCGAGGCGGTAGTCGACGCTGGCCACCGCACAGCCCGTGTCGGCCGCCAGCAAGGCGGCAACCGTATGGTGCGTCTGCGGCGAGCCGATCACCCAGCCGCCGCCGTGGAAGTAGACCACCAGCCGCGGCGCTGTCTCGCCGGCCGGCCGGAACAGCTTGGCACCCAGCGTGCGGCCGGCGAGCGCAAGCTCCAGGTCCTGCACCGTGATGCCGGCCGGTTCCGGCAACAGCGACGCGGCTGCGATCTCGGCAAAACGGGCCCGCTGTGCGGGAATGTCGGCCGGCGCGGGCGCATTGGCATAGCGCTCCGCCAGGCGGCGGTAATAGGCAAGTAGTTGCGGGTCGATGGCCATGGTTGGCGGCTGATGGGAAAGCGGAAAGTGAAAGCGGTGCCAGGCGGGAATCAGTCCAGCCCGAGCTGGTGCGTCAGCTCGACCTTGCTGCAGCAATCTTGAACCGCCAGCAGGCCGGCATCAGATGCGCGGCGCACGGCATGGTCGTTGACAATGCCCAGCTGCAGCCAGACACCCTGTGCGCCAATGGCGATGGCCTCATCGACCACGCCGGGCGTTTCCTCGGCACGGCGGAAGATGTCGACCCACGCGATGGGGCTGCCTGCTGCCGCGGCAGCGTCGGCGGCTTCGCGCAGCGTGGCGTGGCAGGTCTCGCCCAGAATGCGTTCGCCGGCATGGCGCGGATTGACCGGTACGATCCGGAAGCCGTGGTCCTGCAGGAACTCCGCAACCTCATGGCTGGGACGCTCCGGGCGGTCGGACAGGCCGACCACGGCCACGGTCTTCATCGCCAGCATGGCTTGTATGGCTTGCTGCATCTCAGGGTGCATCGCGTCTCCGGGTGGGCAAGGGCGGGCCCGCGGACATGCAAAAACGCAACGCGAAGGCCACAGGCGTCCTGAATCGTAACCGGAATTGTCACGCAGGGATTGGTGGGGGAGCGAACACGGAAATCGCGCCGCTAAAGATAAGCCAACGGCACCTTTCTTCGGCTAACGTGACGTGAACGCATGAAAATATGCCGAACACGCCAGATCCCGACGCCTCGGGCTTTCAACTTCTTGCAAAACGATACATTTTGTTACTGCCATGCCGGGGAGTTTCCCCCACAATGCATTGACACACCCGCTGTGCGGCGTGTGGCGCCCCAGTGAATAAGGCTGTGCAGACTTAAAGGGGCGTGGTGAAGAAAGCCTTTTTGAAGCAGTAACCCGATTATCCGATCCAGCAGATCGCCGCTGGACCGGAGCACCAGGTAGACCGTTGCAGCGCGTGGCCTTTGCGGCCTCTGGTCGGATATTGGATATCCGTTGCGCCTTGATTGTCGACCTGGACCGTACCCGTTCCTTCGAATTGACCCCTCGAAGGGATTTTCCCGTCCGCGCGGAGCCTCCCCGGCCCGCGCGCTTTTTTTTGTCCAGGCAGGACAAAAGCATATCGCCACGCCCAAAAAAAAGGCAGCCATGCGGCTGCCTTTTTTCATTGTCGCGCCAGAAAAACAACAGCGCGACAACCCACTAATTGCTTACTTCTTACGACGCAGGCGGGCGATGGCAGCCAGTTGGGCAGCCGCCACGGCGAGCTCGCTCTGAGCCCGTGCCAGATCCAGATCGCTGCTCTGGTTCTGCATCAGCTCTTCGGCAGCACGCTTGGCTTCCTGCGCCTTGGCTTCGTCCAGGTCGCCACCGCGGATAGCGGTATCGGCCAGCACGGTGACGTGCTTGGGCTGGACTTCGAGAATGCCGCCGGCAACGAACACGAACTCTTCGCTGCCGTCTTCCTTCTCGATCCGCACGGCACCCGGCTGGATGCGCGTGATCAGCGGCGTGTGACCCGGCAGAATGCCCAGCTCACCCGACTCGCCCGGCAGCGCCACGAACTTCGCCTGGCCGGAGAAGATCGACGTTTCCGCGCTGACGACGTCTACAAGAATGGTTGCCATATCAGATCCTTTCTCCTGAAAGCTTTGGCTTCCCGTTTCCGGGAAGCAAGTATTTCGCCTTCGTGCCAGGCGCGGCCGCCGCAGACAGTAGATTAACTACGGCAAGGCGGCCGCAACGACGCATGAAGGCGAAAGACGCCGCTTACTGGAGCTTCTTGGCCTTTTCGAAGGCTTCGTCGATCGAGCCGACCATGTAGAACGCCTGCTCGGGCAGGTGATCGCACTCGCCATCCACCAGCATCTTGAAACCACGGATGGTTTCCTTCAGCGGCACGTACTTGCCCGGCGAACCCGTGAACACTTCGGCCACGTGGAACGGCTGCGACAGGAAACGCTGGATCTTACGAGCGCGGTTCACGGCCATCTTGTCTTCCGGCGACAGTTCGTCCATGCCCAGAATCGCGATGATGTCGCGCAGTTCCTTGTAGCGCTGCAGGGTCTGCTGCACGGCACGCGCAACGTTGTAGTGCTCCTGGCCAACCACTTGCGGGTCCATCTGACGCGAGGTCGAGTCGAGCGGGTCCACTGCGGGGTAGATACCGAGAGCGGCAATGTCACGCGACAGCACCAGGGTCGAGTCCAGGTGCAGGAAGGTGGTAGCCGGCGACGGGTCGGTCAAGTCATCCGCAGGCACGTAGACGGCCTGGATCGACGTAATCGAGCCAGTCTTGGTCGACGTAATACGCTCCTGCAGCTTGCCCATTTCTTCAGCCAGCGTCGGCTGGTAGCCCACGGCGGAAGGCATACGGCCCAGCAGTGCCGACACTTCGGTACCAGCCAGCGTGTAGCGGTAGATGTTGTCGACGAAGAACAGGATGTCACGGCCCTCGTCGCGGAACTTCTCGGCCATGGTCAGGCCGGAAAGTGCCACGCGCAGACGGTTGCCCGGCGGCTCGTTCATCTGGCCGAACACCATGGCCACCTTGTCGAGCACGTTCGAGTCCTTCATTTCGTGGTAGAAGTCGTTCCCTTCACGGGTACGCTCGCCCACGCCGGCGAACACCGACAGACCGCTGTGCTGCTTGGCGATGTTGTTGATGAGCTCCATCATGTTGACGGTCTTGCCCACGCCTGCGCCACCAAACAGACCCACCTTGCCGCCCTTGGCGAACGGGCAAATCAGGTCGATCACCTTGATGCCGGTTTCCAGCAGGTCGGTGGAAGGCGACAGTTCGTCGAACTTCGGCGCCTTCTGGTGAATCGCGCGCCGCTCGTCGGAAGCGATCGGGCCAGCTTCGTCGATGGGTCGACCCAGGACATCCATAATGCGGCCCAGCGTGCCTTGACCCACCGGCACCGAGATCGGCGCGCCGGTGCTCTTCACCGGCATGCCGCGGCGCAGGCCGTCCGACGAACCGAGGGCAATGGTACGGACCACGCCGTCACCCAGCTGCTGCTGGACTTCGAACGTCAGGCCCTTTTCGGCGAACGACGTTTCGCCGCTGTCTTCCAGCACCAGCGCTTCGTACACCTTCGGCATCGCGTCGCGCGGGAACTCGATGTCCACCACGGCGCCGATGCACTGCACAATATTTCCGATACTCATTTCGTATCTCCGATAGCTTGAATTCTTAACGCCTCAGACCGCTGCCGCACCGCTGACGATCTCTGACAATTCCTTGGTGATCGCTGCCTGCCGGGTCTTGTTGTAGTCCAGCTGCAGTTCGCCGATCACGTTCTTGGCATTGTCGGATGCCGCCTTCATAGCCACCATGCGCGCCGACTGTTCGGACGCCATGTTCTCGGCCACGGCCTGGTACACCAGCGCCTCGACGTAGCGAACCAACAGCTCTTCCACCACGGTCTGCGCGTCAGGCTCGTAGATGTAGTCCCACGAGTAGGCGCGCTTCTCTTCTTCAGTCTGAACCAGCTTGTCGGCGGCGAGCGGCAGCAGCTGCTCGACCATCGGTTCCTGCTTCATCGTATTGATGAACTTGGTGTACGCCAGGTACACCGCGTCGACCTCACCGTTGGTGAAGGCATCGAGCTGGACCTTGATCGCGCCGATCAGCTTTTCCAGGTGCGGGGTGTCGCCGAGCTGCACCACATTCGAGGCCACCTTGGCGCCGATGCGGCTCAGGAACTGCATGCCCTTGCCGCCGATGGCAGTGGCTTGCACACCCACGCCGCGACCCTGCAGGCTCTTCAGCTCGTTGGTCACCGCACGCAGCACGTTCGTGTTCAGACCGCCGCACAGCCCCTTGTCGGTCGTGACCACGATCATGCCGACGCGCTTGACTTCGCGCTCCTGCATGAACGGGTGCTTGAACTCGGGGTTGGCCGAAGCCAGGTGCGCCGCGATGTTACGCACTTTCTCGGCATAGGGACGGGCATTGCGCATCCGTTCCTGCGCCTTGCGCATCTTGGATGCGGCGACCATCTCCATCGCCTTGGTGATCTTGCGCGTGTTCTGCACGCTCTTAATCTTGGTTCGAATCTCTTTCGTTCCGGCCATACTTTCCTCTCCGTCCGAACCAGCGCCGCGCCGGCGTTAGCCAGGCGCGGCGGCGGTATCGGAGAATTGCGCGGTTAGAACGCGGCGGACTTCTTGAAATCCTCGATCGCGGCACGCAGGGCGGGTTCATCTTCCTTCGAGAGCTGCTTGGTCTCTTCGATACGGTTGATGAGGTCGGCGTACTTGGTCTTCAGATGGTCGTGCAGGCCCTTCTCGAACGGCAGAATGTCCTTCACTTCCACGTTGTCGAGGAAGCCGTTGTTGGCGGCGAACAGCGACGCGGCCAGCTGCCACACCTGCTGCGGCTGGTATTGCGCCTGCTTCAGCAGCTCGGTCACGCGGCGGCCGCGCTCCAGCTGCTTGCGGGTGGCATCGTCCAGGTCCGAAGCGAACTGCGCGAAAGCAGCCAGTTCACGGTACTGGGCGAGGTCGGTACGGATACCACCGGCCAGGTTCTTCACCACCTTGGTCTGGGCAGCACCACCCACGCGCGACACCGAAATACCGGCATTGATGGCGGGACGGACACCGGCGTTGAACAGGTCGGTTTCCAGGAATATCTGGCCGTCGGTAATCGAAATCACGTTGGTCGGCACGAACGCGGACACGTCGCCGGCCTGCGTTTCGATCACCGGCAGCGCGGTCAGCGAACCGGTCTTGCCCTTGACGGCGCCGTTGGTGAACTTCTCGACGTACTCGGCGTTCACGCGGGCAGCACGCTCCAGCAGGCGCGAGTGCAGGTAGAACACGTCGCCCGGGTACGCTTCACGGCCCGGCGGGCGGCGCAGCAGCAGCGACACCTGGCGGTAGGCCCAGGCTTGCTTGGTCAGGTCGTCATAGACGATCAGCGCGTCTTCGCCGCGGTCGCGGAAGTACTCGCCCATCGTGCAGCCGGCGTAGGCAGCCAGGTACTGCATGGCGGCCGAGTCCGAAGCGGCGGCGGCCACGACGACGGTGTATTCCATCGCGCCGTGCTCTTCCAGCTTGCGCACCACGTTGGCGATCGTCGAAGCCTTCTGGCCAATGGCGACGTACACGCAGTACATGCCCTTGCCCTTCTGGTTGATGATCGCGTCGACAGCCACGGCGGTCTTGCCGGTCTGGCGGTCGCCAATGATCAGCTCACGCTGGCCACGGCCGATCGGCACCATCGAGTCGATCGACTTCAGGCCGGTCTGCACCGGCTGGCTCACCGACTGACGCGCGATCACGCCCGGGGCGACCTTCTCGATCACGTCCGTTTCCTTGGCGTTGATCGGGCCCTTGCCGTCGATCGGCTGGCCCAGCGTGTTGACCACGCGGCCCAGCAGTTCCTTGCCCACCGGCACTTCCAGAATGCGCCCGGTGCACTTGACCGTGTCGCCTTCGGAAATGTGTTCGTAGTCACCCAGCACCACGGCGCCGACCGAGTCGCGCTCGAGGTTCAGCGCGAGGCCGAAGGTGTTGCCGGGGAATTCCAGCATCTCGCCCTGCATCACGCCGGACAGGCCATGCACGCGGCAGATGCCATCGGTCACGGAGATCACCGTGCCGGTATTGCGCACTTCAGCTTCAGCGCCAAGGCCCGAGATGCGGGTCTTGATCAGCTCGCTGATTTCTGAGGGGTTCAGTTGCATCACAATGCTCCTAATTCTTCAATCCGTCGGCCGGTGCGGTCAGGCGGTCAGCGTGGCTTGCATGGCAGCCAGGCGCGAACGCACGGAGGTGTCGAGCACTTCGTCGCCGACCTTGACGCTCACGCCGCCGATCAGGGACGGGTCCACCGCCACCTGCGCGTACAGCTTGCGGCCGAACTTGCGTTCGAGTGCAGCGACCAGGTCGTTCAACTGCGAACCTTCCAGCGGGAATGCGCTGGTGATCTCGACATCCGACGACCCTTCGCGGGCGTTCTTGAGCACATGGAACTGCTCGGCGATTTCCGGCATCACCGTCAGGCGGCCGTTATCCACCAGCAGCTTGACGAAGCGGCGAGCCTCGTCATTCAGCGGGGACTTCAGCACCGACAGGAACAGTTCGGCCAGCTTCTCGCCGGGAACGTTCGGATCGCCGGCGAGCGCCTTCATGTCGGGATTGGCAGCAACCTGCCCCATCTCCGACACCAGCTCGGACCATGCACCCAGATTGCCTGCGCTCGATTCGCTGGCGACGCGGAACAGCGCCTCAGCGTAGGGACGGGCAATGGTTGCGGTTTCAGCCATGATTAGAGCTCAGCCTTGAGTTGATTGAGCAGGTCGGTGTGGACCTGCGCGTTCACTTCACGCTTGAGGATCTGCTCGGCACCCTTGACGGCCAGCACGGCAACCTGGTCACGCAGTTCTTCACGTGCACGGGTAACCTGCTGGTCTGCTTCGGCCTTGGCCTGGGCAATGATGCGTGCGGCTTCTGCCTGGGCGTTGTGCTTGATCTCGTCCGCCGTCAGCTGGGCGCGCTTCTCGGCGTCAGCGACGCGTTGGGCGCCTTCGGTGCGGGCTTCGGCCATAGCCTGGTCCACACGCTTGTTGGCGAGTTCGAGCTCGGCCTTGCCCTTCTCGGCAGCGGCGAGGCCATCGGCGATCTTCTTTGCGCGTTCGTCGAGCGCCTTCACCAGCGGCGGCCAAATAAATTTGGCAACAACCCACCACAGGATGAAGAACACGACCATCTGCGCAAAAAACGTTGCGTTCAGATTCATGGTGTGTTCCTTTCGGTAATCAAACTACAGATAAATGCACAAAAGGCGGCTGGGCTGGTGGCCCGCGCCGCCCGTCAGCATCATGCAGACCGAAAAGAATTACTTGATGACAGCCAGCAGCGGGTTGGCGAAGGCGAACAGCATTGCAACACCCACGCCGATCAGGAATGCAGCGTCGATCAGGCCAGCCAGCAGGAACATCTTGGTTTGCAGCGGGTTCATCAGCTCAGGCTGACGTGCGCAGGCTTCGATGTACTTGCCACCCATCAGGGCGATACCCAGGCAGGCGCCGATAGCGCCCAGGCCGATGATGATGCCGATACCGATGGCGGTCAGACCCTGGATGTTGGCGAGAAATGCTTGCATGATGACTCCTTTAATTTAGAGAGACTTAGAACCAAAAAACCAAAAAACCAAAAACCGAAAATCAGTGGTGATCGTGAGCCTGGCCGATGTACACCAGCGTCAGCATCATGAAAATGAAGGCCTGGAGCAGGACGATCAGGATGTGGAAGATCGCCCATACCGTGCCGGCCAGCACGTGACCGACAAAGCCCAGCGCGGACAGGTCGGCGCCGAACGTCCAGATGGAACCCAGCAGCGCGATCAGCAGGAACACGAGTTCGCCGGCGTACATGTTGCCGAACAACCGCATGCCGAGCGAAACGGCCTTGGCCAGGAATTCGATCAGGTTCAGGATCAGGTTGAACGGAGCCAGGTACCACTTGGCGCCGAACGGGGCCGAGAACAGTTCGTGCATGAAGCCGCCCGTGCCCTTGATCTTGAAGCTGTAGTAGATCATCAGCACCAGCACCGAGCACGACATGCCCAGCGTGCCGTTCAGGTCGGCCGTGGCCACTGCGCGGTGGTGGGGAAGGTGAATGTGGAAGACGCCCAGCAGGCTGTTCAGGCCGGTGACCCAGTCGACCGGAATCAGGTCGATGGCGTTCATCATGGTGATCCAGCAGAACACCATCAGCGCCAGCGGAGCGATCCACGAGCGGTCGCCGTGAATGATTCCCTTGGCCTGGTCGTCGACCATCTCGACGATCATCTCGACGAAGGCCTGGAAGCGGCCCGGCACGCCGGCGGTGACGCGGCGCGCGGCGGCATACAGGAACAGCACGGCGATGGCGCCGCACAGGACGGACCAGAACACCGTGTCGTAGTTGAGCACGGAGAAATCGACCACCGACGCTTGCTTGCCGCCGACCGAGTTCAAGTTCTGCAAGTGTTCGGCGATATAGCCGGAGGGTGTCAGCGCGTGTTCGGCGCCTTGGGTAGCATCAGACATGTCGATACGAACGGTATATTGCGAAATCTTCAGGCCGCGCGCCGCCACTGTCTGGCAAACGCCCGGTACGCGTCTTGCATTGCCTTCGGCGGATTCGCCGGTCACCGCAATGCAAGCGGGGTCCAACCTTGGCCGTGTCCGGTGTCACCACTGTGAAACCGGCACGGCAAATCTTGATATTCCGTCTTGGTGCCCCACCTCCGGATGAAGCACCGTCTTCGTGCGACTGGCCTAGCGGATCACCAGGGCCACCACCAAATATGTCTTGAGCGCTAGCAGGAACGTGACCAGCATCGGCACCCAACGCAGATCCCGGTACAGCACCACCACCAGCACCAGCAGTACCGCCGTGCCAAAGACCTTGATCGCCTCGCCCAGGACCAGTCCGCCCACCGAAGCCCGGTCGCGCGCCAGCCACAGGCGGAACGCGAAGAACCCGCTCGGCACGAAGCACACCATGCCGCCGAACAGCGCCGACCAGCCGTACGGGCCCGCCTCTTTCGCGAACAGCGCCCAGCACAGTGCCGACAGCAGGGTGACAATCACCTGCGCCAGGACAACCTTGCCCGGGGTCATGCGCGAAGGACGCAGCGCGCGTTCGCCAAACAGCGTTTCCGCTTCGGCGCGCGACAGCGGATCGACCGCATCTTCCTCTCGGTCTGCGCCCTCTTTCCAGTCGTCCCAGTCATCATCCTGACGGGACCCGGCGCCTTGCTGCTGACGGTCTCGAACCACTACCTGCCTGCCTCATTCCAGGCCGGAACTTTTCGGCCAGACCAGAATTCAAACCGCACGATTTTAAGGGGAACTACTGATTCGCGTCAATCCGCTTACATTTACCTTGCAGTGCGTTGCGCACAACGGTTGCCATCACGATTGCATGATGGCCGCGCAAAAATTGCGCAGCAATGATGTTTGACGTAATTGGATTGCGCAGCGAACCCTGCGCATGATGAGGGATTACGGGGCACGCCGTACGTATACCGGCCCTTGGAACGGCCACTGCAGCGTACACGCAACAGTCATCGCCGCAATGGCCGTTAATCGCACCGAATTGCGCACGCGAAGTTACTTGCGCGTTCGCATCTTGCCTCAGGCGACCTTCTGCCTTTCAGTGGATTCGCGCAGGCGCTCGAGCACGCCTTCAAGCGCGTCGTTGTCGCTGAAGTGGATAGTAAGCTGGCCCTTGCCGCGCGCGCCCAGCTTGATCTGCACCGCCAGGCCCAGCGCATCCGACAATTCTTCTTCCAGCCGTGCCACGTCGCGCACGTTGTTGGCGCCCTTCTGCTTGAGCGACTTCAGGTCGAACGGCTTGAGTGTGGACGCCACCAGCTTCTCGGTCTCGCGCACCGACAGCCGCTTGTTCACGATCTGGTTGGCCAGCGTGATCTGGTTGGCGCCGTCCACCGCCAGCAGCGCGCGCGCGTGGCCCATGTCGAGGTCGCCCGCCATCAGCATGGTCTGCACCGGCGCGGCCAGGTTCAGCAGGCGCAGCAGGTTCGACACCGCGCTGCGCGAACGGCCGACCGACTCGGCCGCCTGCTCATGCGTGAAACTGAACTCGCGGATCAGGCGCATGATGCCCTGCGCTTCTTCCAGCGGGTTCAGGTCTTCGCGCTGGATGTTCTCGATCAGCGCCATCGCGGCCGCGGCTTCATCGGCCACGTCCTTCACCAGCACCGGCACCTTGTCCAGGCCGGCGAGCTTGGACGCACGGAAGCGCCGCTCGCCCGCGATGATTTCATAGCGGTCCGGCTCGGCCACGCGGCGCACCAGGATCGGCTGCATCAGGCCCTGCGCGCGGATGCTGGCGGCCAGCTCCTGCAGCGCGCCTTCATCCATGCGCGTGCGCGGCTGGTACTTGCCCGGCTGCAACTGGGTCAGGCGCAGCACGGTGGGCGCACCCTCCTGCTTCGCCGATTCAACGATTTCAGCCGGCCCGCCCAGCAGCGCTTCGAGGCCGCGGCCCAGGCCCTTTTTCTTTGCAGTGCTCATGCTTGCCCTCTCCTTCAGCCCAGCTGCCTGACGCGCGCGATCATCTCGGCGCCGAAATCCAGGTACGCTTTTGCGCCCTTCGATGACGGATCGAACGCCACGCCCGGCATGCCATAGGACGGTGCCTCGGCCAGCCGCACATTGCGCGGGATCAGGGTCTTGAAGACCTTTTCACCGAAGTGCGATTCCAGCTGCGCCGACACCTGCTGCTGCAGCGTGACGCGCGGATCGAACATGACGCGCAGCAGGCCGATCACCTGCAAGTCGCGGTTCAGGTTGGCGTGCACCTGCTTGATGGTGTTGACCAGGTCCGACAGCCCTTCCAGCGCGAAGTACTCGCACTGCATCGGCACGATCACGCCGTGCGCGGCGCACAGGCCGTTCAGCGTCAGCAGCGACAGCGACGGCGGGCAGTCGATCAGCACGAAGTCATATTCGTCATTGACCTCTTCGATGGCATGCCTGAGGCGGCGCTCGCGCTGGTCCAGGTCGACCAGTTCCACTTCCGCGCCGGCCAGTTCGCGGTTAGCGGGCAGCACGTCGTACCTGCCGGTCTCGGAACGCTGGCGCGCCTGCTTGATGCTGGCGAGGCCGACCAGCACCTGGTACACGCTGTGCTCCAGCGCCTGCTTGTCGATGCCCGAACCCATCGAGGCATTGCCCTGCGGGTCCAGGTCGACCAGCAGCACGCGCTGGCCCTGCGCGGCCAGGCCCGCGGCGAGGTTGACCGTGGTGGTGGTCTTGCCTACCCCGCCCTTCTGGTTTGCGATCACGAATACCTTGGCCATAAGCTACTGAGGCTCCTGCTTCATTTCATCCGACCAGCGCGGGGCTGGCAGTTCGCGGCGCTGCATGCAGCGCCGCGGCGTACGTCATGCGTGGGCGCTTGCGCGCCGCGACAGCACCACCAGGTGGCGCTCGGCATCCAGCCCGGGCACGGTGATGCGGGGCACCGCATCGACCTGCCATTGCGCCATCAGCCCGGCAGCTTCCATCCGGTCCAGCTCGGCCTGTGGATAAACACCTTTCATGGCGATCAGCTTGCCGTGGGGTGCGAGGAGCTGGCCTGACAGGTTCACGAAGTCGGTCAGCTCGGCAAACGCGCGCGAGGTGATCACGGCAAAGCCATCGGCATCGTCCAGCTTCTCCACCGGCCCCCAATGCGCCGCGGCATTGGAAAGCCCGAGTTGCGCACGACACTGGGTCAGAAAGGCCGTCTTCTTCTGCACAATGTCCACCATCAGCACCGACACGTCGGGACAGGCGATGGCCAGCGGCAGGCCAGGCATGCCGCCGCCCGAGCCCACGTCCAATACCCTGCCCCGCGCCGGCGTGCCTACGTCTGCGGCGCGCGCGGCTTCGGCCAGCGCCGGCACGGCGGCGAGCGAGTCCAGCATGTGATGCGTAAGCATCTCATCGGGGTGGCGGATTGCGGTCAGGTTGTAGACGCCGTTCCACTTGCGCAGCAGCGCCAGGTAGGCAAACAAGGTGTCGATCCGGGCTGGCGCCAGCGCCAGCCCGATCTCGGCCAGACCGGCTTCAAGGCGACGACGCTGCGTGGCGTCGTCGGTCATGGTGTGTCGCGGACCGGGCACTCAGGCGGCCTCTTCGGAGTTGCCGGAAGGTGCGCCCGACTCAGAGCGCGTGCGCCCCAGCCCCTTCTTCTTCAGGTGCACCAGCAGCAGCGAGATCGCGGCTGGCGTCACGCCGGAAATGCGCGAGGCCTGGCCCAGCGTTTCCGGACGATGCTGGTTCAGCTTCTGGCTGACCTCGAAGCCAAGGCCACGCACTTCGGTGTAGTCCAGCCCTTCGGGCAGGCGCGTCGACTCGTTGGCTTCCAGCTTGTCGACCTCCGCCGCCTGGCGGGCGATATAGCCGTGGTACTTGATGCCGATCTCGATCTGCTCGCGGATCTGCTCTGCCAGCATCGGCTCGGCGTCCAGCGGCGTTTCCGGGGCTAGTCGGCCGCCCTGCAGCGCCATCAGTGCTTCATAGCGGACTTCCGGCCGGCGCAGCAGGTCGGCCAGGCTGTACTCGCGTTCGATCGGCTTGCCCAGCAGCGGTACGGCGTCTTCGGCCGGCAGCATGGTCGGGTTCACCCATGTGCTCTTCAGGCGCTCTGTTTCACGTGAAACAGCGTCGCGCTTGCGGTTGAAGGCATCCCAGCGCGCATCGTCGACCACGCCCAGCTCACGGCCGACCTCAGTCAGGCGCATATCGGCGTTGTCTTCCCGCAGGCTCAGGCGGAATTCCGCGCGGCTGGTGAACATGCGGTACGGCTCGGTCACACCGCGGGTAATCAGGTCGTCGACCAGCACGCCCAGGTAGGCCTGGTCGCGGCGCGGCGTCCACGCATCGCGTTCGCGCACATAGCAGCCAGCATTGATGCCGGCCAGCAGGCCCTGCGCGGCGGCTTCTTCATAGCCGGTGGTGCCATTGATCTGTCCCGCAAAGAACAGGCCGCGGATGGCCTTGCTCTCCAGCGATGCCTTGAGCCCGCGCGGATCGAAGTAGTCATACTCGATCGCATAGCCGGGGCGCAGGATATGCGCGTTCTCCATCCCGCGGATCGAGTGCACCAGTTCCAGCTGCACGTCGAAGGGCAGGCTGGTCGAGATCCCGTTGGGGTAGAACTCGTTGGTGGTCAGGCCTTCCGGCTCTAGGAAGATCTGGTGGCTTTCCTTGCTGGCAAAGCGATGGATCTTGTCCTCGATGCTGGGGCAGTAGCGCGGCCCTACCCCTTCGATCACGCCGGTGTACATCGGCGAGCGGTCCAGCCCGCCACGGATGATGTCGTGGGTACGGCTATTGGTATGGGTGATCCAGCACGGCAGCTGTTGCGGGTGCTGCTCCGGACGGCCCAGGAAGGAGAATACCGGTACCGGATCCCGGTCGCCGGGCTGCTCTTCCATCACCGAGAAGTCGATGGTGCGGCCGTCAATGCGCGGCGGCGTACCGGTCTTTAGGCGGCCTTGCGGCAGCTTCAGGTCCTTCAGGCGCGCCGACAGCGACACCGCTGCCGGGTCGCCGGCGCGTCCGCCGGTGTAGTTGTCCAGCCCGACGTGGATCTTGCCGTCCAGGAAGGTGCCGGCGGTCAGTACCACCGCGCGGGCGCGGAAGGCGATGCCGACCTGCGTCATGGCGCCGACTACGCGGTCGCCCTCCACCATCAGATCGTCCACGGCCTGCTGGAACAGCATCAGGTTCGGCTGGTTTTCCAGCCGGGTACGGATCGCCTTGCGGTACAGCACGCGGTCCGCCTGGGCGCGCGTGGCGCGTACAGCCGGACCCTTGCTGGAGTTGAGGATGCGGAACTGGATGCCGGCCTCGTCCGTGGCGGCGGCCATGGCACCGCCCATCGCGTCCACTTCCTTGACCAGGTGCCCCTTGCCGATGCCGCCGATCGATGGATTGCAGCTCATCTGGCCCAGCGTCTCGATGTTGTGGGTCAGCAGCAACGTCTGGCAGCCCATACGGGCCGCGGCGAGAGCAGCTTCAGTGCCGGCATGGCCACCGCCAACGACGATGACATCGAATTCTTTTGGGTAAAGCATGGGGCACCTCCTCCAGGAGGCTGGCGGGAAAATACGGGAATGCGAAATTATAGCGGTATTCGACTAGCCGCTTTCCGACGGTAACCATGTTTCACGTGAAACATGGCGTTGGCGATACCCGGCGAGTCGCTCGAAAGCGACGTTATGTTCCACGTGAAACAAAAAGGCCGGGCACATGGCCCGGCCGGATGTTTCACGTGGAACAAGCGCCTCAGAGCTGCGCGCGGATATAGCCCGCAACCTGCTCGGTCAGCTTGCCAAGATCGCGCTGCAAGGTGGCGAACCCGGCATTGCGCTCGCGCGTCACTTCGTCCATATACAGCGGCCGCCGGATCTCAATCTGCAGGCTATTGCGCCGCTCCGCCGGCCGGCCGATCTGCGCGATCAGCTGCACGCCCTTGTATGGGTCGTTGCGTGCCACCGTGTAATCCATGCCGCGCAGTTCCCGTTCGACCAGGTCGACCAGCCCCGGCTCGCAGGTGGTGCCGTCCCGGTCGCCCAGCACAAAGTCCGCCAGCGGGTGCAGGCTGGCGATCTTGAGCCGCTCGTAGGCGTTGTTGGGCATGGAGTGCAGGTTCAGGTGCCAGAGCGCGCCAAAGCGCTGGTGAGCACCCTCCACGGCCTCGGCCAGCGCCGCATGGTACGGCCGGTAGTAGCGGTCGATACGGGCCTGCACTTCCGCCACGGACAGGCGGCGGTCATAGATCGGCGTGCTGGCGTCGACCCGGCTCCAGATCAGGCCGTAGCCCAGCTGCGTCTTCGGCCCCGGGGCCAGCGCCGACGGCCAGGTGCCGTCGAGCTGGGCCGGGTCGATGTCGTCGGGCATCCGGTTCGGGTCGATATAGACCCGCGGGAAGGTGGCCGCCAGCAGCGTACCGCCTGCTGCGGGCACGGCCTCCCACAAGGCATCGACGTGGGTATCCTCGCCGCCACGCAGGCGCACGGCCGGGATCGCCGCACCGAAATCAGCCGGGTACGCGGTGCCGCTGTGCGGCGAGTCACACACCAGCGGTAGCACCTCCCCTTCCGGCAGGCGAACGATGACCGGCGGCAGCGCGGCGGCCAGGTGATTCGCTTCAGCCATGCGTCAGTCCAGTTGGATGTTGGCGGCCTTGGCGACGCGGGCATAGCGCGCAATGGCCTGCTGGATCTGGGCCTTGAACTGCTCCGGCGTGGTCGGCACCAACGTGCCGCCGGACTCTTCCACCTTGCGCTTGAATTCAGGGTTCTGCATGGCCTTGAGGATGGCCTGGTTCAGCCTTGCCACGATGGCGGGCGGCGTGCCCGCGGGCGCGACGATGCCGAACCAGCCGCCGTCGCCCATCTCCTTGTAGCCCAGTTCCGCATAGGTGGGCACGTTTGGCAACTGCGGCGAGCGCGTGGCGCCAAGCACCGCCAGCGCGCGCAGGCGGCCCGACTTCACGTGAGGCAGCGCGGAGGCCAGGTTGTCCGAGATTGCATTGACCTGCCCTGCCACCGCATCATTAAGCCCAAGGCCGGCACCCTTGTACGGCACATGCAGCAACTCGATCTTCGCCAGCATCTGGAAGTTCTCAAGATTTACGTGGCCGAGGGTCCCTGTGCCCGGCGAGGCAACCGAATACTTGCCCGGATTGGCCTTGGCTAAGGCAATGAATTCCTGCATGGTTTTCGCCGGCACGCTCGGATGCACCGTGAATACGCTCGGCATCGACACCACGTTGGTGATCGGGGCAAAGTCCTTGATCGGGTCGTACTTGAGTTTCGGGAATACGGCGGGGTTAGAGCCGTGCGTGCTGACCGTGGCCATGCCGATGGTGTAGCCATCCGGCGCGGCGTTGGCCACCTGCTCCATGCCCAGCGAGCCGCCGGCACCGCCCTTGTTCTCGACCACGATCGACTGGCCCAGCTCGCGGCCGGCAAACTCGGCCACGAGGCGCGCCGACAGATCGGTGGAGCCGCCCGCCGCGAACGGCACGATCAGGCGGATCGGGCGCGTCGGGTAGTTGGCTTGCGCGCAAGCGCTGCCGACAAAGGCCAGCGTGGCGGCGGCGGTACCGGACAGCAGCAGCTGGCGGCGGGACATCCTGGCTCGGACCATGGGGTTTCTCCTGTTGGTTTTGTGCATGAACCGGACGAGTGTCAGCCGTTTACCGGGCGGGCACAAACGACTATATTGCACGTTTGCATTACCAAAGATCATCCTGCAGCGGCCGCTCCGGCAGCCGCCCGCCCTTCCTCCCCTCCTCCGCCATGCGGCTGCATTCCCCATCGATGTCCGAGTTGCACGCCTTTGCCACCGCGGCACGGCTGGGCAGCTTTACGCGTGCAGCGGACGAACTGTGCGTGACGCAGGGTGCCATCAGCCGCGCCATCGCGCGGCTCGAAGCGCATTTCGGGCAGCCGCTGCTACAGCGCAATGCCCACCGGCTGGTGCTGACCGATGCCGGCCGGCAATTGCTTGATGCCGTGGCCGGGCCGCTGGCCACGATCGAGCACGCCAGCGCCGCCCTGCGCGCCGGCGACCGCCGGCACCACCTGACGCTGTCCGTCGTGCCCACGCTCGCCAGTGTCTGGCTGGTGCCGCGTCTGCCGGACTTCCATCGCCGCCATCCGGAAATCCGGCTGGACTTCGTGCCCTACCAGCGCGACGAGGACCTCTCCGGCCCGTCCCCCGACGCCGCCATCCTGGCTGGTGAAGCCGGCAAGTGGCCCGGCCTGCAGGCCGACTATGTGGTGGGACGTGAAATGGTGCCGGTCTGCCATCCGGACCGCGCCCGCGCACGGCGCGAGGCCGGCCGCTGGCAGTCTCCCGCGGAGCTGCTGGACGAGCCCCTGCTCTACCACACCACCGCGCCGGCGAACTGGCAAAACTGGCTGCAGGCCGCCGGCGTACCCAACGCTGCGCCAAGGTTATCCACAGCGTTCGACCAGGTCTCGATCCTGATCCAGGCGGTGCGCGCCGACATCGGCGTCGCCGTGCTGCAGCGCTGCCTGGTGCGCGACGAAATTGCCGCCGGACGCGTAACGGCGCCGTTTGACCTGCCAATTACGCTGCAACGGGGCTATTTCCTGTGTGTGCCGAAGGAACGGCGCGACCATCCGGCGCTGAACTGCTTCCGGGATTGGCTGCTGGAGACCGCAGCGAAGGATGCAGGCAGCGGCACCAACACTTTATTCACGATATAACTCACACAACCAAAATTCTGCAGAAATACATTCATCTCAAAAATAACAATCCTCAAGTTATGATCTGGATGGATGTTAAGCGGTAAGTTTGATTGCCAAAAATCAATCTGATAGATATTGGCGTACCTATATCAGCGCACTGGTAGCGACATCAGTCCGAAGCGCCTCTGAATTGGGTTATCCCCAAAGTTATTCACACCACCAATAAAAAAGGGCCTGCATCAGCAGGCCCTCATTCCTCTGGCGAAAACCGAGCGGATCAAGCCGCCTTTTTTGCCAAGCCAAGATAGGTTTCGATCACCTTCGGATTCGCCGCCAGCTCGTCGGCCGGGCCTTCCATCGCCATATCGCCGGTCTCGATCACATAGCCGTAGTCCGCCACCTGCAGCGCGGCGCGTGCGTTCTGCTCGATCAGCAGCGTGGCCACGCCGGTCTGGCGCAGGTTGCTGATGATATGGAAGATCTCCTTCACGATCAGCGGCGCCAGGCCGAGGCTGGGCTCGTCCAGCATCAGCAACTGCGGCTTGGCCATCAGCGCGCGACCCACCGCCAGCATCTGGCGCTCGCCCCCGGAGAGCGTGCCGGCGTCCTGGCGGGCGCGCTCGCGCAGGCGCGGGAACAGGTCGTAGACCACGCCCATCTGGTCCAGGTAGTTCTTCTCGCCGGCGCGCTTGCGGCGGAAGGCGCCCAGCTGCAGGTTGTCCTCTACCGTCATCGACGCAAACAGCTCGCGCTTCTCCGGCACCAGGCACATGCCGCGCGCAACGCGCCCCTCCACCGGGATGCCGGCCATGTCGTGGCCGAGGTAGCTCACCGAGTCGCTCGACGACCCCGTCACAGGCAGCGCACCCATGATCGCATTGAGCATGGTCGACTTGCCGGCGCCGTTGGGGCCGATCACCGTGACGATCCTGCCGGCCTCCACCTTCAGGTTGACGCCGTGCACCGCTTCCACCTTGCCGTAGCGGACGTGGAGGTCCTTCACTTCGAGAATCAGGCTCATGTCCGGTCCTTACTCCACGCCACCCAGGTAGGCTTCCAGCACCGCGGGGTTCTTCTGCACTTCCTCGGGCACGCCCTCGGCAATGCGCGTGCCGAATTCCATCACCACCAGCCGGTCGGTCAGGTTCATCACGAAGTCCATGTCGTGCTCGACCAGCAGCACGCTCATGCCCTCGCCCTTGAGCTTGCGCAGCAGCTCGGCCAGCGCCTGCTTCTCCTTGTAGCGCAGGCCCGCTGCCGGCTCGTCGAGCAAGAGCAGCGCCGGGTCACAGCAAAGTGCACGCGCGATTTCAAGAATCCGCTGCTGGCCCAGCGCGAGGCTGCCGGCTTCCATGTACATGCAATCGGCCAGGCCCACGCGTTCAAGCTGGCGCTTCGCTTCGAACAGCAGCTTCTCTTCCTCGGCCTTGTTCATGCGCAGGATCGCGGCCGAGACGCCGCCCTGGGCACGGAAATCGCCGCGCAGGTGCGCGCCGATGGCCACGTTCTCCAGCACCGTCATGGTCGGCAGCAGGTGCACGTGCTGGAAGGTGCGGCCGATGCCCCGCTTGACGATCTCGCGCGACGGCAGGCCCGAGATCACTTCACCGCGGTAACGCACCTCCCCGCGCGTGACCGGCAGCACGCCCGTCACCAGGTTGAAGGTGGTGGACTTGCCCGCGCCATTGGGACCGATCAGCCCGATGATCTCGCCCGCGCGCACCTGGAAGCTGACATCGTTCACCGCCACCAGCCCGCCGAACTCCTTGCGCGCGGCGCGTACATCCAGGATCAGGTCGCCGGCCTCGGGCTTCTGGCGCACGGCCAGGGCCTCGGCCTGCGCCGGCGCCAGTACCGGCGGCCCCGAAGGAACCAGACGCCGCAGGAACGGCCAGATGCCATCGCGCGCGTACTGCAGCAGCAGCACCAGCAGCACGCCGAAGACGATGATCTCGAAATTGCCGTCGGCACCGAGCAGCTTGGGCAGCACGCCTTGCAGCACGTCCTTCAGGATGGTGAGGATGCCGGCGCCCAGCACCGCACCCCACACGTGACCCACGCCACCGACCACCGCCATGAAGAGATATTCGATGCCGTAGTTCAGCCCGAACGGCGTCGGGTTCACCGCGCGCTGCAGGTGTGCATACAGGAAGCCCGACACGCACGCCAGGATCGCCGCCACCACGAAGATCACCACCTTCATCCATGCGGTGTTCACGCCCATCGCCTCGGCCATCACGCCACCGCCCTTGAGCGCGCGGATGGCGCGGCCGGGGCGCGAGTTCAGCAGGTTCTGCATCGCCAGCACGGCCAGCAGCACCACTGCCCAGATCAGGTAGAACATCGAGCGGCCGGACTGCAGCTCGATGCCGAACAGCGACAGCACCGGGATGCCGCTGATGCCATCGTACTTGCCCAGGAACTCCAGGTTGCCGAACACGAAGAACAACGACAGGCCCCACGCGATGGTGGCCAGCGGCAGGTAGTGACCGGACATCCGCATCGTGATCAGCCCGATCACATAGGCCGAGCCCACCGTGATCACCAGCCCCACCAGCAACCCGAACCACGGCGACAGCCCGAACTGCGTGGTCAGGTAGGCGGTGCTGTACGCGCCCAGCCCCACGAACGCGGCCTGCCCGAACGAGGTCATGCCGCCCACCCCGGTCAGCAGCACCAGCCCGATCGCCACGATGCTGTACAGGCCAATGTAATTGCCCAGCGTGATCCAGAACTCCGGCGTCGGCAGCGCCGGCAGCAACACCAGCACCACAATGAAAGCCAGCACCAATACCCGGTTGCGGTTCAGCCGCGCACGGCTGCCTGCCTCGGCACTGGCCACCCCCGCCTGCTTGTCGGTCAGCATGGTCATGGCTTATTCCTCCTCCTCGACATGCTTGCTCGTCAGCGAGCGCCACAGCAGCACCGGAATGATCAGTGTGAAGACGATGACCTCCTTGAACGCGCTGGCCCAGAAGGACGAATAGGATTCAAGCAGCCCCACCAGCAGCGCACCCAGCGCCGCCACGGGGTAGCTCACCAGCCCGCCGACGATGGCGCCGACAAAGCCCTTCAGGCCCACCAGGAAGCCCGACTCGTAGTACACGGTCGTCAGCGGCGCGATCAGGATGCCGCACAGCGCACCCATCGCCGCGGCCAGCGTGAACGACAGGCGCCCCGCCTGCGTGGTGCCGATGCCGACCAGGCGCGCACCCAGCCGGTTCACCGCGGTCGCGCGCAGCGCCTTGCCCTGCAGCGTGCGCTCGAAATAGAAGTACAGTGCGCCGATCAACAGCGCCGACACGCCCACGATCCACAGGCTCTGGCCCGAGATGCTGAGCGCCCCCACGTCGAAGCGCGCATCCGAGAACGCATTGGTGCGCGAGCCCTCCGCCCCGAACATCACCAGGCCCAGCCCCACCAGCGCAAAGTGCACGCCGACCGAGACGATCAGCAGCACCAGCGTGCTGGCTTCGGCCAGCGGCTGGTAGGCCAGCCGGTACAGCATCGGCCCCAGCGGGATGATGATCAGCAGCGTCAGCGCGATCTGCGCCAGCATCGGCAGCGGCTGCGCGCCATACTGCTGCGCCAGCCAGTGCACCGCAAGCGGGAACACCAGGTACTTGCCGGCCAGCACCGCCAGCCGCTGGCCCAGCGTGCGGCGCAACTCGGCGCTGCGCAGCACCGTGACAGTTTCATAGAGGAAGGTCAGCGCCCCCATCGCCAGCAGCAGCCAGCTGGTCTGCGGCGCGTGCCCGGCCTGCATCGCCGCCAGCGTCAGCGCGCCGTAGGCAACAAACTCCCCTTGCGGGATGAAGATGACCCGGGTCACCGAGAACACCAGCACCAGGGCCAGTGCCAGCAGCGCGTAGATCGCGCCCGAGGTGATGCCGTCCTGGGCCAGGATGGCAGCGATTGATAAGTCCATTGTCTCCCCGTCTCTTGGAAATACCTGCCTGCATCATAGGGGGGCCGACAGGGTGCTGTGCGCTTTGGGATTTACGCAATAGTAAACGGATTGCCTATTGTGGAAGTACAGGGCAAGCCCTAACGAGAGGCGTGTGGTGGGCGTGGGCGCGGGAGTTTCGCTTTGTCGCTATGCGGTTGGTTTGTGGCTCTTGGCGGGCGTCGGCTGTCCAGCGATATCGCATCAACGCCTTCGGCTGCGCTCCGCGCAAGCGCCCAATGACCGTCGGCGCATTTTGAGCCGGCGCAGCAGCCGTAGGCGTCCCCGCGATACGGTCGGCAGCAGGCGGCCTACACCCTGCATGGGGATCGTTCAATAGTGGGTTAACGCAGGCACTATCCCTGACTCACATGGCGTAGCAGGGTCGAACGGGCACCCACGCCCAAACGGCAAGCACCACCGTGCGAACCACCAACGCCGTGCAATTTATTGCCAGCCGCATAGGCGACGCGTTTCTTGCTTACTTCTTGTCGCTTGGACAAGAAGTAAGTCGCCGGCTACGCCGGCGAAACAGCCCACGCTAGTCAAGAGCGACATCCAACCGCATAGCGCCACGCCGCCCCCCACCCTCACTTAGTCAGCAACTTCCACTTCCCATCAACAATCTGCACCATCACCCGCGCCCGCTGATCGAAGCCCAGATGGTCGGTGGCACTCATGTTCATGATCCCATGCGAAACCGGCAGATTCCTGATCTGCTCCATCGCATCCCGCAACGCCTTGCGGAATTCCTTGGTACCCGGCTGCCCCTTCTTCAGCGCCTCAGGGATGGCATGCTGCAGGATCAGCCCCGCATCCCAGGCATGGCCGCCGAAAGTCGAGACCTGGCCGCCGAAGGCCTTCTCATAAGCAGTCTTGTAGGACATGGCCGGCTTCTTCACCGGGTTGCTGTCGGGCAATTGCTCAGCCACCAGCAGCGGGCCAGCCGGCAGGAAGGTGCCTTCGCAGTCCTTGCCGCACACGCGCAGGAAGTCGGCATTGGCCACGCCGTGGGTCTGGTAGATCTTGCCCTTGAAGCCACGCTCCTTGAGCGTCTTGGCCGGCAGCGCCGCGGGCGTACCCGAGCCTGCGATCAGCACGGCGTCGGCGTTGGCGCTCATCATCTTCAGCACCTGGCCGGTGACCGAGGTATCGGTGCGGGCAAAGCGCTCGTTGGCGACGACCTTGATCTTGCGCAGCTCCGCCACCTTGGCGAACTCCTGCGCCCAGCTGTCGCCATAGGCGTCCGCGAAGCCGATGAAGGCCACCGTCTTCACGTTGTTGTTGGTCATGTGCTCGGCAATGGCGGTCGCCATGTGCGAGTCATTCTGCGGCGTCTTGAAAACCCAGGCGCGCTTGGCGTCCATCGGCTCGATGATGCGGGCCGAGGCGGCCATGGTGATCATCGGCGTCTCGTTCTCGGCCGCCACGTCCACCATCGCCAGCGAGTTCGGCGTCACGGTGGAACCCACCACCACGTCAACCTTGTCTTCGCTGATCAGCTTGCGGGTGTTCTTGACCGCGGTGGTGGTGTCGGAGGCATCGTCCAGCACGATGTACTCGATCTTCTTGCCCGCGATTTCCTTGGGCATCAGCGTGAAGGTGTTCTTTTCCGGAATGCCCAGCGATGCCGCCGGACCCGTGGCCGACACCGTCACCCCGACCTTGACCTGTGCGTGGGCTGCACCGGCAACCAGGCTCGCCGCAGCGATTGCCAGCAGGCTGGCGCGCTTGAAATCCATCTTGTCTCCTTCGGTTCCTGAAACGGAAAGGCATCCGTCCGGCGTCCACCGGCGGATGCCCTGGTCCACTGAACTGGATGAATCGCACTCGAGGGGCTGCGCAGCAAGGTCGTAGGCTAGGCGCAAAGCGCAGCAATAGCACGGCTATTGCGAGCATTTGCAACGACGCATACGGCCTTGAGGCGCAGCCCAGCGGGTGCGCATTCCATCCGGTTCAGTGGGCCTTGGATCGACCCCTCGGGTCAACACAGGCACATCGCCGGCACCTGCGCTACAGCCAGGAACGACGCGAGGCCGCTCCCCAATTTCCCCGTCCGCACCACTCCCCCGGATAGGCGCGCTCCGGCCATTCACCGACCGCACGGTCGGGAATTCGGATCGAGTCTAGCACAGCGACCTACCGCGAAAAGGGAGGATTAACCCGCATCGCGCGCGCCGCCTGGCTTTGCCGTCAACGCAGGAACGCGTCCCAGGCGGTCTTCAGGATCAGCGCGCTTACCACCACGATAAACACCTTGCGCACGAAGGCGCTGCCGTGGCGCAGGGCCAGCTTGCTGCCCACCTGGCTGCCGGCGATGTTGGCCACCGCCATCACCAGGCCCAGCTGCCACCAGATATGGCCCTTGCTCGCCAGCAAGAGCAGCGCCGCCAGGTTGGTGGCAAGGTTGACCACCTTGGTCGAGGCCGCCGCGTGCAGGAAGTCATAGCCGAACACCCGCACGAACGCGATCATCAGGAAGCTGCCGGTGCCCGGACCGAACACGCCGTCATAGAAGCCGATGGCAGCCCCGGCCAGCAACGCCGCGACGCGCTCGCGCGAACCCGACAGCGTCGGCGCGTGTTCCGTGCCCAGGTCCTTCCTGGCCACGGTGTAGACCAGCAACACCACCAGCACGAACGGCAGCGCCTTGCGCAGCGGCTCGGCCGGGATCTTGGTCAGCGCCCAGGCACCGGCCATCGAGAAGATAAAGGCCGCCACCACCGCGGGCGCGGTCGCGCCCCAGTAGATGCGCACGCTGCGGCCGTAGCGCAGCGCCGCGTTGGCGGTGCCCGCGATCGAGCCCATCTTGTTGGTGCCCAGCAGCGTGGCCGGCGCGATATTAGGATAGGCCGAGAACATCGCCGGGATCTGTACCAGGCCGCCGCCGCCGGCGACCGCGTCGATCAGGCCGGCGAGAAAGGCGGCAACCGCCAGGAATGCGAATTCCGTCATTGCAGGAAGCAGGGAAGCGAAAAGGGAAAGATCGGAAGAGATCGGTGCGGACAGACCGGCGCGCAGCCGGGCGGCGCCGGTTCAGCCCAACACCTTGGCCGCCGGCACCAGGCTGCGGTGCCACATGCCGTTGCCATGCGGGCCGAAGCCCGGCGGCGCGCCGCCTTGCCCTGCCACCAGCCCCGGCGCCAGCAGCGCGTGGCGGATACCGTGCGCGCGGCCCCAGTCGGCCAGCGTGGCGCAGCAGGCCTCAAGGCAGGCACGGCGGGTCCCGCCGTCCAGCCCGGGCCGTACCCACCACTCGATGCCGCAGGCGGCCAGGCCGGCAAGCTCCAGGCTCGGGAGCAGCGCCACCGGCAGGCACGCCAGCAGATCGTGCGGAGCCTGCGCGTCGTCCACCAGCAGGCAGATGCCGCGACCGGACTGGGCCAGCAGGTCGTCCAGCATCAGCCGGCGCGCGCGCGCGGCGGGCACCGGCAGTGGCTGCACCGTATCCAGCCAGGCCTCCAGCGTGGCTGCGTCGGCACCCAGCCCGAGGCGTACCAAGCCCTGCGGCGCGGGTGCGTCAGGACGATCCGGAACGGCTGGGGAGTCGGGGGAATCAGGGGCGGCAGGCATGGCGGGCAATGAGAGCGCCCGCATTGTCGCATGTGGAGGATAGCCAGGTGATGCCGATGCAGCCTGGATGCCCCATGGTGGGGCGAAAGCGCCACAGGAGGGGTTGGGAAGCCCAAATGAAAAAAGCGTTGCCGAGGATCACCCGGCAACGCCCTTTATTTATAACGCTGCTACCCGACACCGGGTGCGCGCCTGTCGTCTCCTCGCTTCCGCCTCCATTTAACCTGCGAAAACCGTATATGGAATGTAACGAAGCGGTGCATCGAGGACAAGCTAGAAAAAACCCTAGCCCCAGAATCGGGCATGTCGACTCGCGGTCACTCCTGCCGGGTTTATTCCCGCTTGCCCGCGTGGCCCCCGAAGCGCGCCAGCAGCTCGCCCATGATGCCACGGCGGAAAGTCAGCACGCAGATCACGAAGATCACGCCGGTCACCATCGTCACCGACTCGCCCAGCGTGCCGAACCAGGACATGCCGGTGACCGACGCCAGGAAGTTGCCGATGTCGCCCAGCTTGTTCTCCAGCGCGACCACCACGAAGGCACCGACAATCGGGCCCGACAATGTGCCCAGGCCGCCGACCAGCGTCATCAGGATGACCGAGCCGGACATCGACCAGTGCACGTCGGTCAGCGTCTCGAAGCCCAGCACCAGCGCCTTGATCGACCCGGCCAGCCCCGACAGCGCCGCCGACAGCACGAAGGCGGTCAGCTTGAAGCGGTCGACGTCATAGCCCAGCGAGATCGCGCGCGGCTCGTTCTCCTTGATCGCCTTCAGGATCTGGCCGAACGGCGAATGCACCGTGCGCACGATCAGCGCAAAGGCGGCCACGATGATCGCCAGCGCCACGTAGTACAGCGTCAGGTCGTCCGACAGCGGCAGCACCCCGAACAGCTTGCCGCGCGGGATGCCCTGCAGGCCGTCCTCGCCGCCGGTGAACGGCGCCTGCAGGCAGATAAAGAACAGCATCTGCGCCAGCGCCAGCGTGATCATCGAGAAGTAGATGCCCTGCCGGCGGATGGCCAGCGAGCCCACCACGTAGCCGATCAGCGCGCCCGCACCGGTGCCCACGATCAGGCCGATTTCCGGGGTCACGCCCCAGACCTTCATCGCCTGGCCGGCCGCATAGCCAGCGCCGCCGAAGAAGGCCGCATGGCCGAACGACAGCAGCCCGGTATAGCCGATCAGCAGGTTGAAGGCGCACGCAAACAGCGCAAAGCACATCACCTTGAGCACGAACACCGGATACGCACCGGCCAGCGGCGCGGCCACCAGTGCCAGCAGCAGCAATCCGTACAACAGTTTCTTCTGCACGCCTTGTCCCTTTCCTGCGTTGCCCGCGTTGGCCGCCACCGTGGATGGCGTCGATGATGTGGAGGGTGTGCTCATCACTTCTCCTTCCCGAACAGCCCGGCCGGGCGCAGCAGCAGCACGATCACCATGATGAAGAACACCACGGTCGACGACGCTTCAGGATAGAACACCTTGGTCAGCCCCTCGACCACGCCCAGCCCCAGGCCGGTCAGGATCGAACCCATGATCGAGCCCATGCCGCCGATCACCACCACCGCGAACACGATGATGATCAGGTTCTGCCCCATCAGCGGCGAGATCTGGATCACCGGCGCGGCCAGCACCCCGGCAAACGCGGCCAGCGCCACGCCGAAGCCGTAGGTCAGGGTCACCATCAGCGGCACGTTGACGCCGAAGGCCTCGACCATCTTGGGGTTCTCGGTGCCGGCGCGCAGGTAGGCGCCCAGCTTGGTCTTCTCGATCACGTACCAGGTGGCAAAGCACACCGTCAGCGACGCCACCACGACCCACGCGCGGTAGTTGGGCAGGATCATGAAGCCCAGGTCGGTCGCGCCCTGCAGCGCGTCCGGCGCCGAATACGGCAGCCCGGAGACGCCGTAGATGGAGCGGAAGATGCCCTCGATCACCAGCGTGATGCCCAGCGTCAGCAGCAGGCCGTAGATATGGTCGAGCTTGTAGATCCAGCGCAGCATGGTCTTTTCGATCACCACGCCCAAGGCGGCGACGACCAGCGGCGACAGCAGCAGCATGATCCAGTAGTTCAGCCCGGCGTACTCCATGCCCATCCAGGCCAGCACCGCGCCCAGCATGAAGAGCGCGCCGTGCGCAAAGTTGATGACGTTGAGCAGGCCGAAGATAACCGCCAGGCCCAGGCTCAGCATCGCATAGAAGGCGCCGTTGACCAGCCCCAGCAATAGCTGGGAAAGCATGGCCGGCAAGGGGATTCCGAAGATGTCCATCGCGGAGTGCCGTTGATACCGCCGTTGTATGGCGGGGATTGCTGCGGTTGGTGCCAGGTAATGCGAACGCTGCGGCGAACACCTTTGGCGAACACCGCAGCAAAGAACCGCGTCCGATGCCGGCGGCACGCAGGTGGCGCGCCGCCGGCAGATCTCACATCAGCTTATTTCTTCAGCATTGCGCACTTCGAATCGGCCACCGTGGTGAAGGCCTGGTCGCCCGGAATGGTCGCGACCACCTTCAGGTAGTCCCACGGCTTTTTCGACTCTGCCGCGGTCTTCACCTGCATCAGGTACATGTCGTGGATGCCACGGCCGTCCTGGCGGATATAGCCCTTGGTGTAGAAGTCGTTGATCTTCATCTTCTTCAACTCGGCCATGACCTTGTCCGGATCGTCGGTCTTGGCCGCTTCCACCGCCTTCAGGTAGGTGCTGGCCGCCGAGTAGTCCGCCGCTTGGAGGCTGCTAGGCATCTTCTTCATCTTGCCGAAGAAACGGTTGGCGAACTTGCGGGTGTCGTCGTTCATGTCCCAGTACCAGCTGTCGGTCATCAGCAGGCCTTCGGTGTTCTTCAGCCCGAGGCTGTGCACGTCGTTGATGAACATCAGCAGGCCGGCGATCTTCATCGACTTGGTGATGCCGAATTCCTTGGCCGCCTTGATCGCGTTGATGGTGTCGCCGCCGGCGTTGGCCAGGCCCAGGATCTGCGCCTTGGACGACTGTGCCTGCAGCAGGAACGAAGAGAAATCCGATGCCGACAGCGGATGGCGCACCTGACCCGCCACCGTGCCACCGCTGGCCTTGACCACCGCCGCGGTGTCGTTTTCCAGCGAATGGCCGAAGGCGTAGTCGGCGGTCAGGAAGAACCACGACTTGCCGCCCTGCTTGACCACCGCGCTGCCGGTGCCCTTAGCCAGCGCCACCGTGTCATAGGCGTAGTGCACCGTGTACGGCGAGCACTCTTCGTTGGTGAGGCGCGCGGTTCCGGCGCCGATATTGATGTAGACGCGCTTCTTCTCCGTAGCCACCTTGTTCATCGCCAGCGCGGTGCCCGAGTTGGTGCCGCCCAGCAGCAGGTCCAGGCCCTGCTGGTCCATCCATTCGCGCGCCTTCGAGGCGGCGATGTCGGCCTTGTTCTGGTGGTCTGCAGAGACGATTTCGATGGGCTTGCCCAGCACCTTGCCGCCGCGGTCCTCGACCGCCATCTTGATGGCTTCCAGGCCGCCGGGGCCGTCGATGTCGGCGTACAGGCCCGACATGTCGGTGATGTAGCCGATCTTCACGGTGTCACCCGACACCTGGGCAACGGCGCTGAAGGAAACCGCACCCATGGCAATGGCCGCCATCGCGGCCGCGAGCCGAGTCTTTTTCATCTCTATGTCTCCTGATTTGCGGCGGCGTGCGCGCCACCCGTTCCTGCCAAACATCAACCCATGATCCGTGCGGATCAGACCCCGAGCAGTTCGTGCAGCACCGGCATCTTGGCCTCCAGCTCACTGGCGGCAAAACGCTCGACGATGCTGCCATGCTCCATCACGTAGAAGCGGTCCGCCAGCGGCGCGGCAAAGCGGAAGTTCTGCTCCACCATCACCACCGTGTACCCCTTCTGCTTGAGCATCAGGATCATGCGCGCGAGCGCCTGCACGATCACTGGTGCCAACCCTTCCGAGATTTCATCGAGCAGCAGCAGGTTCGCGCCGGTGCGCAGGATGCGCCCGACCGCCAGCATCTGCTGCTCGCCGCCGGAAAGACGCGTGCCCTGGCTCTGGCGGCGCTCCTTCAGGTTCGGGAACATCTCGTAGATATCGGTCTCGCTCATGCCCTTGCTGGTGTCGGCGCCCTTCAGCACCGGCGGCAGCATCAAGTTCTCTTCGCATGAGAGGCTGGAGAAGATCGCCCGCTCTTCAGGGCAATAGCCAATGCCGTAGTGCGCAATCTTGTGCGTGGGCAGGCTGATGGTCTCGTGGCCGTCCACCTTGATCGAGCCCTTGCGCGCCCCGGTCAGGCCCATGATCGCGCGCAGCGTGGTGGTGCGGCCGGCGCCGTTGCGGCCCAGCAGCGTGACCACTTCGCCGCGGTTCACGGTCAGGTCAACGCCGTGCAGGATGTGCGATTCGCCGTACCAGGCGTGCAGGTCCTTGATCTCGAGCGCGGGTGTGTTGGCGGGTGTGTTCAATGAAGTCATATCGTTCCCCGGCCGTCTCAGTGCGCGCCCTGCAGTTCCGCGTCGACGGTGCCCATGTAGGCCTCCATCACGCGCGGGTCCTTGGACACTTCCGCATACGGCCCTTCGGCCAGGATCGCGCCACGCTGCAGCACGGTGATCTTGTCAGCGATCGACGAGACCACGCTCATGTTGTGCTCCACCATCAGGATGGTGCGGCCCGCCGAGACCTTCTTGATCAGCTGCGTGACGCGGTCCACGTCTTCGTGGCCCATGCCCTGGGTGGGTTCGTCGAGCAGCATCAGCTCGGGCTCCATCGCCAGCGTGGTGGCAATCTCCAGCGCGCGCTTGCGGCCGTACGGCAGGTTCACCGTCAGCGTCTGCGCGAACTCGGTCAGGCCGACCTGTTCGAGCAGCTCCATGGCGCGGTCATTGAGCACGTCCAGCGAGCGCTCGCTGCGCCAGAACTGGTACGCCGTGCCGAGTTGCCGCTGCAGCCCGATGCGCACGTTCTCCATCACCGTCAGGTGCGGGAACACCGCCGAGATCTGGAACGAACGGATCACGCCGCGCCGGGCGATCTGCGCGGGCTTTTCACGGGTGATGTCGATGCCGTTGAAAAGGATGGTGCCGGTGGTCGGCTCCAGGAACTTGGTGAGCAGGTTGAAGCAGGTCGTCTTGCCGGCGCCGTTGGGCCCGATCAACGCATGGATCGACCCGCGGCGCACCTGTAGGTTGACGTCGCTCACCGCCGTGAACCCCTTGAACTCCTTGGTGAGGTTCCGCGTTTCCAGGATGGTTTCCTGCTGGTTCATGTCTCCTGCCCGCCCTCTTGCTGAACTGCCGGGGTGATGCCCGGCACTGACAATGGTCCGAACCGGCCTTGTAGGCCCTTGCTGCCGCTTGTTCCGTCAGGCTGGCCGTGGTTGCGGCCCTGCCTGCGGCTTTCTGTTCAGGTGCGGGGCGGCTCCCGCGCAGGTTGCGGCGATGGCTTTGATGTGCTGCCGACGCACCCTGTGAGGCGTCTATTGTGTGCGCCTGTTGCATCGCAAAACATCGGGGTTTGCACTATGAAACATGAACCAAGTGTCAGTTTTTCTGCGAGCGCACATGAGCAGGCTGCGCCACTTGGTCACGGCCCCGCCCGCGACCCCGTGGCGCGCTCATGTCAGGCGCCTGCAGCGGCTGCCGCCGGCGCCGGGTGCACCAATACTTCCGCCGCCGCCAGGCCCTGCCGGCGGTCTTCGCGGATCAGGTCGCTGGCGCGCTCGGCGATCATGATGGTCGGCGAATTGGTGTTGCCCGACGTGATCAGCGGCATCACCGAGGCATCGACCACGCGCAGGCCGTCGATGCCCAGCACGCGCAGGCGATGGTCGACCACGGCCATCGGGTCGTCGGCGCGGCCCATCTTGCAGGTGCCCACCGGATGGAAGATGGTGGTGCCGATATTGCCGGCCGCTTCGGCCAGCTGTTTGTCGGTCTGGAATGCCGGACCCGGCAGCCATTCCTCGGGCTGGTACGGCGCCAGCGCCGGCGACGCCACGATGCGGCGCGTGAGCCGGATGGAGTCGGCCGCGACGCGCCGGTCTTCGTCGGTCGTCAAGTAATTGGGCGCGATCACCGGCGCCTGGCGGAAATCCGCGCTGCCGACATGCACGCTGCCGCGCGAGGTTGGCCGCAGGTTGCAGGCACTCGCGGTAAAGGCATTGAACGCATGCAGCGGGTCGCCGAACTTGTCCAGCGACAACGGCTGCACGTGGTACTCCACGTTCGGCCGCGCCTGCGACGGGTCCGAGCGCGCAAAGGCGCCCAGCTGCGACGGCGCCATGCTCATCGGCCCGCTCTGGTTGAAGGCGTACTGCACGCCGATGCAGAACTTGCCCCACAGGCTCGCGGCGCGCGTGTTGAGCGTGCGCACGCCGCTGACCTTCACCACGGAGCGCAGCTGCAGGTGGTCCTGCAGGTTCTCGCCCACGCCGGGAAGCGCATGGCGCACCGGGATACCCAGCGCCTGCAGGCGCTCGGCCTGGCCGATGCCCGACAGCTCCAGCAGCTGTGGCGTATTGACCGCGCCCGCGGCCAGGATCACTTCCTGCGTGGCCGCCACCGTGTGCGGCCGGCCGCCACCGATATAGTTCACGCCGGTGCAGCGGCGCCCGTCGAAGGTCAGCCCGCTCACCTGCGCCCCGGTGACAATGGTCAGGTTGGGACGCTCCGACGCACGCCGCAGGAAGGCCTTGGCCGTGTTCCAGCGGATGCCGCGGCGCTGGTTCACATCGAAATAGCCCACGCCGAAGTTGTCGCCGCGGTTGAAATCCTCCGTGCGCGGAATCCCCGCCTCTTCTGCGGCATCGGCAAAGCGCTCCAGGATGTCCCAGCGCAAGCGCTGGCCTTCTACGCGCCATTCGCCGCCGGCGCCATGGAATTCGCTCGGGCCGCGGTGGTGGTCCTCGCTGCGCTTGAACAGCGGCAGCACATTGTCCCAGCGCCAGCCATCGTCGCCGGTCAGCCGCGCCCACTCGTCATAATCCTCGCGCTGGCCACGCATATAGATCATGCCGTTGATCGACGAGCAACCGCCCAGCACGCGCCCGCGCGGATAGCCCAGCGAGCGGCCGTTCAGCCCCGCCTCGGCCTCGGTGCGATAGAGCCAGTCGGTGCGCGGGTTGCCGATGCAGTACAGGTAGCCCACCGGGATATGGATCCAGTGGTAGTCGTCCTTGCCGCCGGCCTCCAGCAGCAGCACGCTGACGTCCGGGTCCTGCGTCAGGCGGTTCGCCAGGACACAGCCGGCTGAACCGGCTCCCACGATGATGTAGTCGAATGTCTCCATCGCTGTTCTTGTCATCATCGTTGCGGGTTATTTCGCCACCGGCATGGTGAACTCAGCGCCCTTGGCGATCGAATCCGGCCAACGCTGCATCACGCTCTTGTAGCGCGTGTAGAAGCGCACGCCCTCTTCGCCATAGGCGTGATGGTCGCCGAACAGCGATCGCTTCCAGCCACCGAACGAATGCCATGCCATCGGCACCGGAATGGGCACGTTGATGCCGACCATGCCGATCTGGATCTGCCGTGCGAACGCACGCGCGATGCCGCCGTCGCTGGTGTAGCACGATACGCCGTTGCCGTATTCATGCGCATTGATCAGCGCCACGGCTTCGGCAAAGTCATGCACGCGCACTACCGACAGCACCGGGCCGAAGATCTCTTCCTTGTAGATCGTCATGTCGGGCTTGACGTTGTCGAACAGCGTGCCGCCGACATAGAAGCCGTTCTCATGGCCGGGTACGGTATGACCGCGGCCATCGGTCACCAGCGTCGCGCCCTCTTCCACGCCCTTGGCGATATAGCCCTCCACCTTCGCCTTGTGCGCAGCGGTTACCAGCGGACCCATTTCGGCGTCGGAGTCCATGCCGTTGCGGATCTTCAGCGAGCTGGCGCGTTCGGCGAGCCGCGGCACCAGCTTGTCGGCAACATCGCCGACTGCCACCGCCACCGAGATCGCCATGCAGCGTTCGCCGGCAGAACCATACGCGGCACCGATCAGCGCATCGACCGCCTGGTCGAGATCGGCATCCGGCATCACCACCAGGTGGTTCTTGGCGCCGCCCAGCGCCTGCACGCGCTTGCCGTGCTTCGTCCCTTCCGTATAGATGTACTCGGCGATCGGCGTCGAGCCGACGAACGACAGCGCCTGCACGTCCGGATGTGCGAGCAGCGCGTCCACGGCTTCCTTGTCACCCTGCACGACATTGAACACGCCATCGGGCAAACCAGCCTGGCGCAGCAGGTCGGCAATCAGCAGGCTCGGCGACGGATCACGTTCCGACGGCTTCAGCACGAACGTATTGCCGCACGCCAGCGCCACCGGGAACATCCACATCGGCACCATCACCGGGAAGTTGAACGGCGTGATGCCGGCCACCACGCCCAGCGGCTGGCGCAGGTTCCAGTTGTCGATGCCGCCGCCGATGTTGTCGGTGAAGTCGGTCTTGAGCAGGTTGGGGATGCCGCAGGCAAATTCCACCACCTCGATGCCGCGCGTGACTTCGCCCTTGGCGTCGGAGAACACCTTGCCGTGCTCGCGCGTGATCAGCGCGGCCAGGTCGTCGTGGTGCTGGTCGAGCAGCTCCTTGAACTTGAACAGGATGCGCGCGCGGCGCAGCGGCGGGGTGTCGGCCCAGGCGGGGAATGCAGCATGGGCGGCGGCGACGGCATCGGCCACGTCCTGCGCGGTGGCCAGTGCCACGCGCGCGGCGACTTCGCCCGTGGCGGGGTTATAGATATCGGCCAGACGCTGCGATGCGCCGCGTGTCTGCCGGCCTGCGATGCTATGGCCGATGATGGTCTGCACCGCGCTGGCTTCTGCAAGGATGTCTTCCACTTCCGCTCCTGAATGCTGGGTCGACGGCATGCGGCTTGCCGGATCTTTGCGTCTGGTGAAGACGCTGGCGCAAACATCCGCCAGTCTCGCACTGGCATCGATGCCGCGCCGCACAAGGCGTGCCGGGCCGTATTGAGCGCAAGCTTGGTGCAGTTGCGCGGCCCCGTCCAATGATTTATCGTCAATCGCAATATAAGCCGCGCAAAATATTGCGCCGCACCACGCCACGCTCCCGCGCCACCTTTCGCCCCGACACCGCCTTGGACCTCCACCACCTGCGCGCCTTCGTTGCCGTCGCGCGCGAGGGCAACCTGACCCGCGCCGCGCAGCGGCTGCACCTGACGCAGCCCGCAGTGAGCCTGCAATTGAAGGCGCTGCAATCGGCGTGGCGCATCCGGCTGTTCGAGCGCACTGCCGCGGGCCTGACGCTGACCGCCGACGGCACCGCATTGCTGCCGCTGGCCGAGCGCATCCTCGACGGCGTGGGCGACCTGCAGCATACCGTCAGCGCGATGCATCACACCGTGCGCGGCCGGCTGGCGATCGGCACCATTCTCGATCCGGAATTCACGCGGCTGGGCCCGATGCTGCGCACGCTGGTGGAACGCCATCCGCAGATCGGCACCGAGCTGCGCCACGGCATGTCGGGCTGGGTGCTGCAACAGGTACGCAGCGGCGCGCTCGACGTGGGCTTCTACCTGGGCCAGCCGCCCGACGCCGGCTTCCATGCGCTGACGCTGACGCCCTTCTCTTACTACGTGGTGGCGCCCAAGGGCTGGAAAGAGCGCACCGCGCTGCGCTCATGGGCGCAGCTGGCAACGCTGCCGTGGATCTGGACGCCGCCGGAATCGGCGCACAACCGGCTCTTGTCCGCGCGCTTTGCGCAGGCCGGCGTCGACCCGGCCGGCGTGCCCAAGGTGGCGCATGTCGACCAGGAGGCTTCGATGCTGGACCTCGTGCGCTCCGGCGTGGGGCTGTCGCTGGTGCGCGATGCGATCGCGCTGCGCGAGTCGCATGCGCACGGGCTGGTGATCGTGGAAGGGGTCTCGGTGCAGACCGAGCTGACGCTGGTATGCCTGGCCACGCGCCGCGACGACCCGGTCGTCGCGGCGGTCTTCGGCGTGGCCGAGTCGGTGTTCAGGACTTAGCCCAACGTCCCTACTGCTGCAGGTGGCCCTGCAGCCAGCCGGTCAGCGCCGCGAACACTTCGCCGCGCAGCGGCTGCGCTTCATTGAAGATCTCGTGGTAGCCGTGCTCGAACCAGACCTCTTCGCGCAACGCCGGCGGCGCGTTGTCGAAGAAGCTGCGGCTGCCGGCCGGGTCCACCACGCGGTCGGCGCCGCCGACCAGCATCAGCGTGGGTGCCTCCAGCAGCGCGGCATCGGCCTGGGCCCGCGCCATGCCGCGGATAAAGCTCTCCAGTACGCTGGCGGTGATGGTGGTCTGCACCAGCGGATCTGAGCGGTAGGCGGCCACCACGGCGGGATCGTGCGACAAGAGCCGCGCATCGATCGGATTGGGCACGCGCAGCCGCGGCGCCAGCGCCAGCAGCACGCGGTGCAGCGCCAGCATCGGGCCCGACAGCCGCAGCGCCAGCGCGGGCGAGGACAGCACCAGCGCGCGCACCGGGCGCACGCGCGCGGTGGCAAAGCGTGCCGCGATCATCCCGCCCATGCTGTGGCCAAGCAGGATCGGCAACTCGTTCCAGCCAGGCACCGCGGCATCGTAGATCTCGGCGAGGTCGTCCAGGTAGGTATCCTGATGGTCCGCCACCATGCGCGCGCCGCCGCTGGCGCCATGGCCGCGCAGGTCGTGCGCACGCACGCGCAGGCCCAGCCCGCACAGCACATCGGCCACATGCTGGTAGCGTCCGGCATGCTCGGCAAGCCCATGCACCAGCAGCACCGAGCCGAGCGGTTCGGCAAAGCGCGCCGGATCGGGCTGCCAGGTGCGCAGCAGCAGCTCGGTGCCGTCGCGCATGCGCTGGCGGCTCTGCATCGGCGCGTGCGTGCCGGCAGGGGTATCGGCAGGCATGCCGGAAGCGTCGGCAATAGCAGGATCGTCCGTCATCGGTTGTTCCATTCGCGCAAGTCTCCTGCCGGCACGGACCGCGAGCAAAGCGCTGGCGCCGGCTGTCGTTATTCTTTGTGGTGCTGCCTGCTGCCTGCTTTGCCTTGCACTGTCTGTCCCGCTCAACTGTGGCAGGCAAGCCTGTCCTGCGCTTCCGGCTGCGCCATATCGGCCAGGATCGGGCAATCCGGCCGGTCATCGCCGCTGCAGTGCTGCGCCAGCTCGCGCAGCGTGTCGCGCATTGCGGCCAGTTCGGCGATGCGCAGCTCCAGGTCGGCCACATGCCGCAGCGTCAGCGCCTTGACGTCGGCGCTGGCGCGGCCGCGGTCATGCCATAGCGACAGCAGGTTGCGGATCTCGTCGAGCGAGAATCCCAGATTACGGGCGCGCCGCACGAAGCGCAAGGTATGCACCGCGCGTTCGTCATAGCGGCGGTAGCCGCCCTCGGTGCGCGGCGGTGCCGCCACCAGCCCGATCGATTCATAGTGCCGGATCATCTTGGCCGACACGCCCGACGCCTGCGCCGCTTCGCCGATATTCATCACTCGCCTCCCTGTGCCGTGGCGGCCCCGGCTTGCGGACGCCAGCGGCGCAGCAGCAGCGCATTGCTGACCACGCTGACACTGGAGAACGCCATCGCCGCACCCGCCACCACCGGGTTCAGCAACCCGGCCGCGGCCAGCGGAATGCCCACCACGTTGTAGAAAAAAGCCCAGAACAGGTTCTGCCGGATCTTGCGCACGGTGCGGTGCGAGACCGCCAGCGCATCGGCCACCAGCGCCGGGTCGCCGCGCATCAGCGTGATGCCGGCGGCGTGCATGGCCACGTCGGTGCCGGTCGACATGGCAATGCCCACGTCCGCCGCCGCCAGCGCCGGCGCATCGTTGATGCCGTCGCCCACCATCGCCACCACCGCGCCATCGCGCCCCAGCGCCTGCACGCGGGCAGCCTTGTCTTCGGGCAGCACCTCAGCCTGCACGTCGTCCAGCCCCAGCGCCTGCGCCACGCGCGCCGCCGCGCCGGCATTGTCGCCGGTCAGCATCACGGTGCGCACGCCGGCCGCGCGCAGCCTGGCAATCGCCGCCGGCGCGCCCGGCTTGATGGCATCGCCAAACGCGACCAGCCCGGCCACGCGCGGCGGCGTGGTTTCGACCAGCCACGACACGGTGCGGCCGTCTGCGCGCAACTGGTCCGCCAGCGTTGCCAGCGTGCCTGCCTCTGCGCCCAGCATTTCACGCAGGCGCTCGCTGCCCAGCTGCAGCGCGTGGCCGTCCACCACGCCGGCAATGCCGCGGCCCGGCAGGGCATGCACCTCGGTGGCCTGCGGCACGGCAATGCCGCGTGCCTGCGCCGCAGCCAGCACGGCGCGGGCCAGCGGATGCTCGCTGCCGGCCTGCAGCGCGGCCAGCCGCGCCAGCAGCGCGCTGCCGTCGGCATCGGCGGGATCGGCCGCATGCAGCGCCACCACTTCCGGCTTGCCGACCGTGAGCGTGCCGGTCTTGTCGAATGCCACCACGCTGACGCGGTGCGCCACCTCCAGCGCCTCGGCGTCCTTGATCAGGATGCCGGCGCGCGCGCCGGCGCCGGTGCCGGCCATGATCGCCGTGGGCGTGGCCAGGCCCAGCGCGCACGGGCAGGCGATCACCAGCACCGCAACGGCGTTGAGCAATGCGATTTCCCAGTCGCCGGCAAAGAGGCCCCAGCCCAGCACCGTCAACAGCGCAATGCCCAGCACTACCGGCACGAACACCGCGCTGACCTGGTCGACCATGCGCTGGATCGGCGCCTTGGCCGCCTGTGCGTGCTCGACCATGCGGATGATGCGTGCCAGCACGGTCTCGGCGCCCACCGCCTCGGTGCGCGCAACCAGCAGCCCTTCGAAATTGATGGCGCCGCCGGTGATGCGGTCGCCGGGCTTCTTGGGCACCGGCACGCTTTCACCAGTCAGCATCGATTCGTCCGCGTGGCTGTTGCCTTCGATCACCTCGGCGTCCACCGGGATGCGCTCGCCGGGGCGCACCACCACCTCGTCGCCCACGCGCACCGCCGCCAGCGGCACGCTCTGCTCCACGCCGCCGCGGCGCACGCGGGCGGTATCGGGACGCAGGGCCGCGAGTGCGCGGATGGCATCGGCGGTCTGGCGCTTGGCGCGGGTCTCCAGCCACTTGCCCAGGCGCACCAGCGTGATCACCACCGCCGCGCTTTCGAAGTACAGGTGCGGCATGGCGTCGGCCGGCGTGCGCCACATCAGCCACAGCGACAGCCCATAGGCCGCCGTCGTGCCCAGCGCCACCAGCAGGTCCATATTGCCCGCGCCGGCGCGCACCGCCTTCCAGCCGGCCTTGTAGAAGCGCCAGCCGAACACGAACTGCACCGGCGTGGCCAGCAGCCACTGCACCCATGCTGGCAGCATCCAGTGCACACCGAGCCATTCCAGCACCATTGGCGCCACCAGCGGCAGCGACAGCGCCGCCGAGATCGCCACCGGCCAGGGGCCGTCCCAGAAGGCAGTGCCCTGCCCCGCCTGCGATGCGGCATCGGCCACCGGCGTCGCGCCATAGCCGGCGCGCGCGACTGCGGCCACCAGCGCCGCGGTATCCGCCGCGCCGCGCAGCAGCGTGACGCTGGCGCGCTCGGTCGCCAGGTTGACTTGCGCGTCCATCACGCCCGGCACGGCGCGCAGCGCCTTTTCGACCCGGGACACGCATGAGGCACAGGTCATGTCGGCAATATTCAGTTCGATGGTGTCCTGCGGCACCGTGTAGCCGGCATCGGCCACGGCACGGGCGGCGGCCGGCAGCACCGCGCCCGAGTCGGCGCGCAGCGTTGCGGCTTCCGTCGCCAGATTGACGGCCACGTCGCGCACGCCCGGCACACGCGCCAATGCGTTCTCCACGCGGCGCACGCACGAGGCGCAGGTCATGCCGTCGACCGGCAGGCGCCATTCGGGCGTATCGTCAGCCGGCCGGTCAGCCGGCCGGACAGGTTGTGAAGCGAGCACAGCGCTGGAATTTGGCATGGTTCTGAGTCATCCACAGTGTCGATGTCAGCATCATGGACCTTACCATCATTGGAAGGTCAAGGCCGAATGCACAGGGAGTTACCGTCACATTGGCGCCAACAAGATTCCCCTTGCGCTTCCCACCATGGGAAGGTTCAAACTATGTCTGTCGCGGCACCCTGCCGCCTTTCCCATCCCGTCCAGGAGAGTCCCATCATGATCCAGTTCCAGGTCGAAGGCATGTCATGCAACCACTGCGTGGGCGCCATCACGCGTGCCGTACAGGCGGTTGACCCGGCCGCGCGTGTCAGCGCGGATGTGCCCGCCCAGGCCGTGCGCGTCGAGAGCGGTGCCGACACCGAGGCCCTGCGCGATGCCATCGAAGAGGCTGGCTATCCGGTCAAGTCGGTGGCGTAAGCTGACCACCGCGCCGGCACCAATAAGAAAGGGCACCCCCGGGTGCCCTTTCTGCTGTCAGTGTGCCGCGCTCAGAAGCGGTAGCCCACGTTCAGGAACGTCACCACCGGATCGATCTTGATCTTGGTGTGCGACTGGATCGTCACCGGGCCCGCCTGGGTGGTGAAGGACGCGCGGGTCGACAGCGGCACGTACGATACCGACAGGCCGACAAACCAGTTGTCGTTGATGGCGTAGTTGGCGCCGATGTTGAACACCGGGTTCCACGACGGCTTGGCGCTGGCGGTCATGCGCGCACCCGGCAAGAACTCGCGGTTCACGAAGTTCTGGTTGGTGATGGTCTCGTCGGTAAACCAGGTGTAGTTCACGCCGATGCCGACGTAGGGACGGAACCTGGTCTTGGCGTCGAAGAAGTGGTACTTGACCAGCAGCGCCGGGCTCCACTGCTTGACCGAACCGAGCTTGCCATACTGGGCATAGTTGCCGGTGCCCTTGACGTCATGCTTGGGCGGAATGCCCGCGACGATTTCACCGGAAATGTTGTCGGTGAAGTAGTGCGTGAAGGCCAGGCCCAGCGTGTCGGCGGATTCGATCTCCGCGCCGGTGTTCGGCCGGGTCATGCCGACCGGGCGGCCATTGATGCTGTCGACGGTCAGCGGATCGGCGGAGCTGTTCGGCATCACGCGGAACCAGCCCATGCTGACGATATTGCTGCCGGCCGACTGCGCGTGTGCGGCTCCGGCCAGCGCCATGACAGCGCCTGCCGCCAGCATCTTCTTATAGGTGGATTTCATAGTCCTCTTACTCCTCATACGGTTACTGCCGTGTGCATTATCCGGCCAGCCGATGCACGACTGTTTCACCGATGACACTGATTCGTAGAGGACGCCCCCTAAAGGGAGGGTTAACCACTAAAAAATCCCAACGGAAATGGCTCGCAAGACGCTTTGCCGCAGCATCGGCGCAACGGTTTATGTCACGCGCCGGAAGAAACCCTCGATGAAACGAGGTTTTATGGGGCTGGCGCGCAACAGATGCCGCCTGCCAGCCCCATCCCGGTGCCGTCAGGGTGTCACGATGGCGAAGTTCGGCTCGGACTTGTCCATCAGCGCCGTCCACGCCGCCAGCGCCTGCGGGTCGCCGTCCACACGGGCGCGGCCCGCCTGAGTCTCGGCCTGCAGCGTGGTCTGGCCGGCCAGCACCCCCATCAGCACGGCGCGCGGCATGGTCAGCGTGGCCTGCGGCGATGCGTGCTGCGCGTCGGGCTTGTAGCGGAACACGCCGTTTTCCACCGTCAGCGCATAGCGCTTGCCGGTATCCGGCTGTACCCAGTTCAGCGCCAGCGTCTTGCCCGCCGCGCGGTCGCCGTTCAGGCTGATCGCCAGGTAATCCAGGAACATGGTGTCGGTCATGGCGCCCAGCACGTCCGGGCTGCCGGCGCGGCGGCCGGCCTGGGGCGGGCCGCTGCGCAGTTCGGCGGCACCGGTCAGGTAGGCATTGCGCCAGGTCGAGGATTCGGCCTGGTAGCCGAGCTGCTCCAGCGCGTCGGCTTCCAGCTGGCGGGCAGCCTGGTTGGACGGATCGGCAAAGACCACGTGCTTGACCACCTCGGCCACCCAGCGGTACTCGCCACGCGCGTACGCCGCGCGCGCCTGCTCCAGCACGCGCGCCGCGCCGCCCATGAATTCGACGTAGCGCTTGCCCGCCTCTTCCGGCGGCAGCGGGTTCAGGTTGGCAGGGTTGGCGTCATACCAGCCCAGGTAGCGCTGGTACACCGCCTTGGCGTTGTGGCTGACGGTGCCGTAGTAGTCGCGCAGATGCCATTCGGCGGCCAGCGACGGCGGCAGCTTCACGCGCTCGGCGATCTCGGCCGGCACGTAGCCCATGTTGGCCAGCCGCAGCGACTGGTCATGGATGTACTTGTAGCCGTCGCGCTGCTTGCCCAGGTAGGTGACGATGTCCTGGCGGCCCCAGGTAGGCCAGTGGTGCTGGGCGAACAAGACTTCGGTGCGGCCGCCGAAGCGGTCGATGGTCTCGTCCAGCGCGCGCCACCACTGGTTGGCGTCGCGCACCTGGGCGCCGCGGATGGTGTACAGGTTGTGCAGGTTGTGGGTGGCGTCCTCGGCGGCGCACAGTGCCTTCCACTGCGGGAAGTACATCAGCATCTCGGCCGGGGCCTCGGTGCCCGGCGCCATCAGGAATTCGATCAGCACGCCGTCGATGGTGCGCGTGTCGCCGGTCTTGTGGATCAGGTCCGTCGGCGGGATCAGCGTCAGCGTGCCGTGCGCCACCCCCTTGCCCAGCCCCGCATCCACCTGCCCGGTGGCGGAACGCGGCAGGTTGAAGCCATACATGTACTGGGCGCGGCGGCTCATGGCGTTGCCGGCGAAGACGTTCTCGCTGACGGCCTCTTCCATGAAGCCTTCCGGGGCCAGCACCTTGGCCCGCCCCGCCTTGACGTCGTCTTCGCTGATGACGCCCTTGACCCCACCGAAGTGGTCACCATGGCTGTGCGTATAGATCACCGCGACCACGGGCTTTTTGGGCCGGTGCTTGAAGTACAGGTCGAGGCCGGCGCGCGAGGTCTCCATCGCCGTCAGCGGGTCGATCACGATCAGGCCGGTGTCGCCCTCGATGATCGTCATGTTGGCGATATCGAAGCCGCGGATCTGGTAGATCCGGTCCGTCACCTGGAACAGCCCGTTATGCATGTTCAGCTGCGCCTGGCGCCACAGGCTGGGGTTCACGGTGGCCGGCGCCTGGTCTTGCTTGAGGAAGCCGTAGGGGTCCAGCGCCCACACCACGTTGCCCTTGGCGTCGCGGATCTCGGTGTTGTCCAGCGTGCCGATAAAGCCACGGCGCGCGGCCTCGAAGTCACGCCGGTCCTGGAACGGCAGTTGTTGCAGCACGGCCGCATTGGCACGGGCAGTGGCATCGGTGGCGGGATTGCCCGCGGTGGCCGGGGCAGGTGCGGCGCCGGCGGTGCCGGCAAGGCTGATGGCGGCTGCAGCCAGCGCGGCGGCGGCTGCGGCAATGGCAGTCGGGTACGACATCCTGGTCTCCTGGAAATCCTGGGCCGGATGTCCGTATCCGGCCTGCAATGCTTCTATAATTGTGCTGAACGTTCAGTACAATACTGGAGTTTGCTGGCAGACCCCGGCCGCTGTCAAATAGGCATCCGGCCCGAATATTCCTAAATTGCCGCCGGCACCACCTGTCTTCCGCCCCCGCCCATGCCACCGACCCGCCCGGCCGCACAAAAGCCTCCAGCCTCCGTCACCAAGAACCGCCGCGGCCTGGAAACCCGCGAACGCGTCATTGCCGCAACGCGCGGGCTGATCAGCGCGCACGGCTACGCCGAGGTGACCCTCGACCAGATTTCCGCCGAGGCCGGCGTGGCCAAGAGCAGCCTGCTGTGGCATTTCGGCAGCAAGGAAATGCTTCTGGCGGAGGCCGCAACCAGCCTGTTCCGGGACATCGGCGAGGGGCTGGGCGCAGAGCCGCACCGGGGCAAGACCGCGGCGCGGCGGCTGGAAAACGCCTTCGACCGGGTGGCCGACTATTTCACGGCCAATCCGGAAGCCAAGGGTGTGGTGCTGGCGCTGCTGTTCTCGGGCAGCGTGCCGCCCAGCGTGCGCGAGGAAATCCGCCGCGGCTGGGACGCGCACGTGCAGGAACTGGCCGCAGCGCTGTCCGCGCCCGGCCGTCCGCTGCCCCCGGCGATGGCGCGCCTGATGGTGGCGACCATCCACGGCTGCTACTGCCACTGGTATGCCAGCGACCGCAGCGAGCCGATCGCCGGCTTCCTGGCGCCGGCGCGCGAGCTCTTCAGCGACTGGCTGCGTGCCCGCGACGGCGCGGAGTGATCAGCGGCTGGCCAGCACGCAGGCGGCCAGGTCCCACAGCGCGTAGCCCACGCTCTTGAACACCAGCGGGCTGCCGGCGCGCGCGCGGATGGCATCGGCCTGCAGGATCGCGGTCTCGAACGGCTGCACGTCGGCCCAGTCGATGCCGGCCTGCAGCAGGTCGCCCGCTTCGTCCTCGATCCCGAACAGCGTATCGGCCAGCAGCCGGCCGCTATCGGCGGCGGCATGGCACAGCGCCCGGGGCAGTTCGCACATGTCCGGCCGGAACGCGCCGACCGCGGCAATGAAGTGATCGTCGCGCCAGAGGCCGCTGTCCAGGTCCGGCAGCACCGGGCTGCGGCTGGACGTGACCGTGACCACCATCGATACGCGCGGCAATACCGCCGCGACCGACTCGGCCACCTCCGCCGCCACGCCCAGCGTGCGCGCGTGCGCGGCCAGCGCCTCGGCCTTGTCGCGCGTGCGCGAATGCAGCCACACCTTGCGCACGCCCAGCCCGGCCACGAAGGCCTCCAGGTGCGTCAGCGCCTGCACGCCGGCGCCGACGACCAGCAGCTCGCCATCCTTGCGCGCAGCAAAACACTGCGCCGCCAGCAGCGATACGGCCGCAGTGCGCCGTCCCGTCACCGTAGGGCCATCGAGCATGGCGATGCGCTCGCCGGTGTGCGCGTCGGCCACCACCACCTCGCCGAGGATATTGGGCAGCCCGCGCTGCGGGTTGCCGGGATGGACGGTGATGTTCTTGGTCATCACCAGGCTGCGGTTGCGCGCGGGCATCACCAGCAGCGTGCCTTCGCCACCTTGCGCATCGCCCACCGGCAGCGCAATGCGCGGCGGCGCCATGGCGGTGCCGTCGCGCAGCTCGGCCAGCATGTCGGCGATGGCTTGCGCCAGTTCGGGATACGGCAGGCGTGCCGCGGTGCTGGCGGCATCGAGGGGGACAAGGGACATGCGCTGGCTGTTCCATAAAATCTGCTCAAAGTTGAGCATTGGATTTATCCGCACTTCGTTGACGCGGCTTACGCCGCCAAACTGAAGCCGCTTGACGCTCAGTTGCGCCGGAGGAGCGCGCGAGCAGAATCTGCTTCACCTGGAGGTGAGGCATGTACCGGGTGATTTCCCGGTCATGAATCCTGTTCCGCACGTTCCGCGCAGCATTGGTGTCCGCCTGAAGAACGTCCCCGTTGGTACGGTAAAACTTGTCGTCCTTGCGCTTGCCTTCGAGCAAGCCCGTGAACGAGTCCATTTGCGACGTGTAGGCGGCGTTGACGACGACGTGCGTCGCCCCACGCTGCGTGCAAACTTCATCGAGCGCTTGAGCCAGTACACCCTTGGCCCATGCGCTCATGCGGCGGTTGTAGTTCCGCCACTGACTCCTCCCCTTGATGGGGGACGTCAGATCCTCCGAACCGACCACTGCCGCCTTGTCCACGATGGTATGGGCGGACTGGTAGGCAATCGTGCGCAACCGCTGCTTCGTGCGGTCCCTGCGCGCCTGCAGTTTCACGCGTCCGAGGTTGCACTTCCTGATGCGCTCGGCCTTGGCGATGCGACCAGCTTTGCGATGGGCTTTTTCGAGGGCATGCAGCCGGTTCCGTGCTTTCCCGGTCTTCGAAACCTGGTCGCTGTAAGCGCTCAGCACGGCGCCGAAGGTCTGACCATGATGCTCACCATCGGAGTCGGCGAAGGCCTCGGTATAGCCTTTGTCGACACCAATTTCCCCGGTGCCGCAGGGGCGCCCTTCGGCCTTCGAAGTAGCGTAGTGGATTTCGACCGCGTCACCCTTCACGATCACACGCAGGTTGCAACCCGTGAGGTCCACGTTCTTGCCGTTGCTGTTCGTCGTGAGCTCGATCGGAGGGCAATATTGCCTGGCGATGTGTATGGTGATGACCAGGTGCCCGTCCCTGACGCTGCTCTGATGCTTGTCCGAGCGGACGATGAACTGATTGTCGCAACTCGAAACGCCGTGCCGAAAGTACTTGCGCATCATCCGGTGCAGGTAT
>NZ_JBSVZB010000020.1:0-175592 GCF_054072015.1 Cupriavidus sp. CP313
TCTCGCCCTGTCAACTTCTGCATCCACCCCGCTGGTCGTCCCATAAACACCTCCTTGATTAAAGGTGTTGCGACGACCAGTTGATTTCGCCCAATACGTCAGCATTCGCTATAGCGAGCGCCTGGCCGAGGCGGCTATCGAACCATCGGTTGGCAGCCGGGCGACAGTTACGATAACGCATTGGCTGAGACGATCAATGGCCTGTACAAGGCCGAACTGATCCATCGTCGCACTGCCTGGAAGACGCGTGAAGCCGTTGAATTGGCCACGCTGGAATGGGTAACCTGGTTCAACCACCACCGGCTGATGGAACCCCTCGGCTATATCCCGCCCGCCGAAGCTGAGGCAAACTACTATCGGCAGCTTCAAATCCCTGCCGCTGAACTGCTATTAACTTAAACCAACCAGCCTCCACGATTCCCGGGGCGGTTCAAGGGGCCGGAAGGATAGCACCACAAGGGGATAATTCAGCAGGTACCTAATCTCTCGCGCAGAGGTTCGAGTCGCAAAGTAAGTGAAAACTTCGAAGAGTGCTGTACGATATAAGTCACCAACCAAAAGAAGGATATTTTAAATGGCAACTTACAAGCAACTCATTGCAGAAAAAGAAGCACTCGAAGCGCAGCTCGCCGAAGTTCGCGCCAGTGAGGTCGCTGGTGTCATTGAGAAAATTCAGATTTTGATGGCCGAGTACGAACTTACGGTCGAAGACATTGCGCCCAAGCGCCGGCGCGGTCGCCCGGCTGGTGCCGGCGGCGAGAAGGTCGCGGGCAAGGCGAAGCCGGCATTGCCGCCAAAGTATATGGACCCAAAAACTGGAAAGACTTGGTCCGGGCGCGGTCGTACGCCAGCCTGGTTGGGCAAGAATCCAAAGCGCTTCTTGATAGCAGAGTAGGCACCTCGCAAAATGCGCTACTACGTCCCAGATATCGACGTAGAACGCCTCCGTGCCATCGGGGCTATTGGCGTCGAAAAGCTAGGCGGTCTTCCCTATGGGCTGCCGCCTGACCGGTGGCCTGTGTGCAGGCAGTGTGGAAACCACCAATCCTTCCTGGCTCAGTTTGTGCATCATGCTGAACGGCTCAATTTGGAGCGGGAAGGACGACACCTCTTCATCTTCCAGTGCAATCGTTCCCCAAGGAATTTGCAGTACTTGGGAGCACGGCTCTGGCAGCAAACACGCGCTGAAACACTGAGTGTTTGCGGAGACATACCTAGTCTGGCTGGCTTGAGCGAGTATCCCCTGCCTGATGAGAGATGCAGAGCCTGTCAGACTAGCTGAGATTGGATTTCGTTTCACAGATGAACAGCCCAGCTGCCTGGCAATGTGTTCCCCCTTATCCTAGTCTTGAATAGCTTTGTTAGGGTGCGTGGCAATCTCCTTCTCCTCTTGGTCGAAAGACCGATTGATGGTGCCCGCTGAGGTTCACACCTCACGGGCCCTCTTTTTGCCCTCACATCGCGTCCCGAGAGTCGAAGCTAGGCACCCTGGGCAGGCTTACGCTGCAAACAGGCGGGCTTGGAGTCCTACTCGGCGCCGACCTTAGTCAGTTGCACGACGCTCGAAAAGAATTGCAGCTCCGCAAGACCAAGCTGCCCCCTGGAACTCGCTCAGGGGCAAGGCGAATCTCGTACGCCATGGGATGCGCCTCCAGTGCAGGACGCGCACCTGTTACTTGCTCTTCTTCTCTCCTTTGGCGAGGAAGCAGGGGTTGCGGGTTGGGCACGAAGAAGGTCTGGGTCACAGTAGCGCGCGCTGCGCGTGTGTTGTCGTGGAAGATGTCTGGGTTACCTGACCGCTTGAGACCTGACCACTAGCGGCCGAGGCGGCCGGGTCGTCAATAAGCCTTGTTGACAAATGCACAGTCTTTCTTACACAAAGAGCCCCAAACAGGGGCTCTTCGAAACCATTACCTGGGAGTACCTCCAACCCAGTCGGTACCTACTTTTGCGTGCCTTCTTCGACGAGCCCATCGCGATTGGTGATTCTCGCGCCATCGGTAAACACATCCCGCCGGTCCGTGACTCTCGCGCCGTCAGTAAACGTATCCCGTCTATCCGTGATTGCTCTGCCTCCGTCGGTATACGGGTCTCGTGGTCCCATCACCCTAGCGCCATCCGTATAAACATCCCGCGCCCCGATGCCGGCATAAGTGGCTCCGGCGCCGAGTGCCGCACCCGCCGCGGCGAGAAGTAAGACCTTCTTTAGCATTTTTCCACCTCCTTTCTTTTCAGGTGGTCAGTAAGAACTCCCCCGGCAAAAGTTTGCTTCAATATAGTTTGTGCACTGCAACTTGCGCATTGCACAAACATACAATTTTTTCATATCTCTTATGGCGCGACGGAATATAGACACTCCCGTATAAATGTAATGAATTGCTTAACTATTTCCTTGCTGATGACATTTCCTCTCTAAGGCAGAGTCCGGGCGCCGGCGTCGCTGGAGGAAGTGGTTGCCAGCCGGGTTCCAGTGGGGTCAAGGTCGGTGCCCGATGAGAGACCCACATGTCTGCTAGCTCACATAGTCGAATTCCGGGGAGCGCAAAAGGGGCATATTCTGTCCCGTAAAACTACAAAAGATAACCATGTGTGGACGCATTGCCCAATATAGCGAGTTTGAGGTATGGGAAAACGGATTGGGCTGGCGATGCGCTCGTCCAGGGTCAATTTTTCCGAGTTACAACATCTCACCGAACCATAGTCCCCTTGTGCTGCATAGGCTGGGCGAGGAGGGGGCACCGAGCGCCGAGTATGTCCTCTGGGGATGGAGGCCGAGTGGACCTTATCCCGCCTGTTTTGTCATCAATGCTCGAATCGATAGAGTCGCGAAGAGCGAGTACTTCAAACCACTGTGGCGGAAGCGGCGGAGGGTAATTGTCCCTGCGGATGGGTGGTACGAATGGCCCATGATTCAAGGCATCAAGCGGCCTCAATATATAAGTCGCAAAGATGGACCTTGTTTCCTAGCAGCCTTGGCATATTGGGCACCTGGCGTATCCGTTCAGCCTGAGGGAGCAGGTTTTGTCCTCATTACCGACGATGCCAAAGGAGGTCTAACCGATGTCAATGACAGCCGGCCTGTCGTACTGTCTGGCGTGAATGCCGCAGCATGGGTAGACCCAGAGTTAACGCCCCGGGGAGCGTCAGTGTTGATGCACCAGCATTGCCTCCCCGCCGAAGCCTTCCAGTGGTGGGAAGTAGGCGTGGCAGTCGGCAACGTGCTGAATCAGGGCAAGGAACTGATACGGAGCGTTGCCGCAGTCTGAGAAGTCCCTGGGGACAGATACGAACTGATTCCTCCCCTCGGCCATGGCATTTGCGGTGGAGGACGCCCCTTACTACTTGCTGGTCTTCTTCACTTTCTCCTTTGGCAAAGCAGATGGGGATTCGGGTTCGGAAACGAAGGAAGTCGGGGCCACCGTACCAGGCGTTGCTGTTGCGCGTGTCTTGTCGGTGGCCTGGGCCTGGGTTGCTTGACCGTTCTCGTAGCCGGTCGCAACAGATTCCAGATAACCTGTCGAAAACTTCTGTTCGGGTGTTACGCCGGGTTCCGCCCAGACTGTATTGCCCGCACAAAGTGCAACAGTCCCAATGGCAACGACGTGTTGCCATGTTAGGGGCACAAAGAGTTCGTGATTCATTAACGCCTCCATATCCAACCCGGGTAACGACATAGCCTAGCGAGAGTCATGCCACGCCCACGGAGGACAACGATTACGGACATCAAGTAGGTCTGGAGGAATCGATTAAATTGCTGAAGGCTTATAAGGTTTCATGCCTGAAATAGTAAAGGCCTCACTAAAGTTAGAGCCCGAACCAGTAGCGCTTGCTGACAGTAGCGCCGCAGATTAAAAGGGTATTCATCGGCGTCGAACTACTGCCTCTGGTTTGCATTTCGACGTCCGGAGCGAACGCGGAATGGGTGAATGGCTTAGCTGAGACCGGCCACGCGTTCTGTTTCATCCTTGATTCCTGTCAGGGCGAAAGGAGGAAGGAAAAGGGAATTCCCCACACGGGAAATGCGCAGCGTCATTTTCTTTGCCGAGCAATCAGTTGCATACATGTGACAAGAATTTCGCATATCAGTCTTACGGATATTTGAATTTGCCAATTGGAAGTCAATGGGGCGAACGCAAGCCGACAGAGGAAGAAATTGGCTCGGCGGTTGCTCGCGTGCCCGGACTCCAGGCATAACGAGGGTCCTCATCACAAGGTGCCTCGCAAACAACGGATTTGACCTGCCCTGGCAACCAGCACGTCGAGGTGACGGAAGTCAGCTATACGGGCATCAAGATTACTGATAAGACAAACAACATTATTCAGGACGCTACACCTTCGACGCTTTCCGCCACCCTGACGGTGTGCCAGTAGGCTCTTTTCTTGACGCGCGGCCTGAGGCGCCTGGGTGATGGGTCCAGGGGCCTTTTAGCCATTGAGCTACGTTACAAAACTGAAACAGCAGCGCGCCTCTTGGGGGCACCGTGAATTCGCGACCGGCAGAGGAAACCATCTGGTCATCCGGATGAGGCAGCCTATGCTCGAGTACCCACCGCGAGGGACCTCTTTCCCATTCGTCTAGCGCATCTGGGGCCACAGTGCCCTTACTCAGCAACTAGAGTCAACCGTCGCCGAGCGCAAGAACAGGCCCGCCGTCGCCTTTCTGTCACAGTCCGAGCTTAGATTTTTCTCATAGTCTTCCGACCGCAGGAGAACCTGTTTGTCAGGCTCCTAGTGCGATGGCGGGGCCCCACGCACGGTGGGGCCGCATGTTCAACCCCGAGCACATTGGGAAGTTCCGCCACCGGTCATGCCGCACCAGTCGGTTCACCAGCCCCTCCTCGGATGTGCCGTCAATGGCAGAGTTGGGCGCTCGACAAGAAAGGAGTTGCAAATGAATCAATCGTCCTCCAAGCAAATCGCTGAAGTGCAGACGGCGAACCTTGACGCCATAGTGGGGCTGGCCAACAGCGCCTTCGAGGGATTCAAGAAATTGCTCGAGCTGAATATTCAGACTGTGAAGACGGCGCTCGTCGAGACAAAGGAGGGGGCACAAAAAGCGCTGTCAGTTAAGGACACACAGGAGTTGATTGCAGTTGAAACCGACTTGCTTCGTCCGATGCCTGACAAGGCGCTATCGTATCAGCGTCATCTGTACAAAATCGCGGCCGATACACAGGCAGCGCTCGACAAGGTGGCCGAAGCTCAATACGAGGCGAACAAGCACGAGATGACTAACTTCGTCAAAAGCGCTGCCGAGCCATGGGACTCCGGAACTGCAGACGCTGTATTGCAAGCCGCAATCAGGGCGACCGACTTGCTGTTCGAAAATATGCGGAATGCCGCGAAGCAAATGACGCAAGCTGCTGAGAGTAGCCTTAAGGTATCCGCCGACGCTGTGGCCAGTGCCAGGCAGCCTTCAGACGAACAGGCGTCGCAGAAGGCTGCACAGTAGTCGCAGGGGATACAAGGAGTGGTCCACCGCGCCGCGCGTCGTGCTGCCACCATGGCGATGAACATTGGACTGGTCCATGGTAGGTCACCTGTGTGCGAAGGGGTGAATCTCAACTGAATGAGGCCGCACGAGCCGCCAATGCGTGCAAGCCGCTGTCCTGGGTACCGGTCATGCTCAGTGGCCGGTTGCGTCAAGGCATCACGATGCGTACGAGCTCCAGGCCTGCGGCGACAAGCGGTTGGTCCCGCAATACAAGTTGCTCGTTGGCGAAGGCAGTGCTGAACCTCGCCACACCCGCTACCAGAGGCTTCGGCTCGTTCGGATGGCGGCGTCGGAAAACTCCCGATTGGACTTTGGCGCACTGGAACCCGGATTTTGGGGCGCTGGTCCCTTGACCGATTGCACACTCGATTCACTCGGCTCAATCGGGCGGAAGAAGGGGGAGGTCAGCGGCGCCGTGAGGGCGGACAGCCGACTGGCTGGGGCGTGAATTCTGCGCATGCTCGGCTCCTTGCCGCCCTGTTGCGTGTTTTGCAGGGCAGCGCAATGCCAGCGAGTTCTGGCAGGACACAACAAGGAGGAGCGGAGTTGGCCGACTCGCCGGATGACACCGCTGCCTTACGTTTCCAGCAAGACAACAGCGGCCAGAGAACGACTGATGACTTGCCTAGACGCGATTCAAAGGCCGACTAGAACAACCGCCGACGGGACCTCCTTCCTTGGGGTCACAAAGCCAAGCCGGGCCTGGTTGGACCATCGAGGTTGAAATCGTCAATACTATATATACTGTATGAACGAAAATGCATAGGAATGGAGGACTTGATGGCAGGCGAATCCCGGAAGAAGGCGGTCGCGTCGTTAGCACCGGACGCAAAGGGCGAGGAAGTGACCGACAGCAAGCTCCGCGCCGGCAAGCCTGGGAAGAAGGCGGCTCCTGCCTCGAAGGTCTCGGCTGACGCGGCAGCAGCGACTGATGGAGGGGCTTCCAGCTCGAAGAAGGAAAAGAAGGCGAGCAATGGTGCGGCACCACAGGCAGACAAACCACCCAAGAAGCCGAGGGTTGTCCGGGATAGTTTCACCATGCCCGAGTCCGACTATGGAAAGTTGGCTGAACTGAAGCGGAAATGCCTGGCCGGCGGCGCGCAGGTGAAGAAGAGCGAGTTGCTCAGGGCCGGACTCCGAGTTCTCGAAGAACTTCCGGAAAAGAGGCTGCTCGCCGTTGTTGCGCAAGTCGAGGCCGTCAAGACCGGGCGCCCTGCAAAATCCTAAGCTAGCGCTCCGGGCCCCCTTCACAGAAGGCGCGACCGAAACAAAGGAGCCATCCAATGTGGATGGCTCCGACAACCCCCGCGACAATAATCACGTCCACCTAACTTGCACCTGGAGCCGAACGCTCTCCGGCATTCGTGCCTTCTACAGAGGTACCTTTGGTCGACGCGCATCAAGTCGCCATATGGCCCATCTCAACGGTCCATACGCAACGCATTTTCAGTAATTCTGTAGCTGCGACTTGATTTGGCCTAATCATATGGCCCTTTTGTTGCAACAATATGACGCTCCTGGCGGACATTATTCGCGTTCGAGTCAACACGAGCCGGCGTACAAGAATCTCTACGAACAGCGCCAAGATGTACTCTATACCGCTCGCCGTCATCTTTTGGCAAGCCCCGCCCACCATGCCGGCTCCGACCGCGTCGCGCGAGAAATCTTGCTGGCGCCGCGCGGACGTCCCTCGGAGATACGTGAGATACATCACCGAATTCCGTGTCTCGCGTAGCCATTCTAGCGACTAGACTACCAACTCGGCCGTGCTCACCTTGCGCCTTAGTTGAGCCCTTCTCGGGGAAGCCGATGGTTAGTTGCCCAGCGTCATCCGAGTTGCATCCGGAAGCCCACGCGCTCACCGTCCTTCCGCACCTGATATCTTCGGATGTAGCGACATTAGAGCATTGTTCATGTGACTATCTCGTGAGCAATGACCCCGAGGTTGGCCATGAATTGCGGGTCGCCCTTCGCAGGCTCCGAGCGCTCCTGTGGGCCTATCAGGCCTTACTTCCAGAGGGACTTGCCAAGCATTGGCGGCAACAACTTGGGGACGTTGCGAACCGAATTGGCGCTCCACGAAACTGGGATGTCATCATTGATGGCTTGCTGCGCGCCGCAGTTCCGTCGAGCCAACCATCTGCGCTGATACTCCTTGAGGCTTTGGAGGGCATCAGGCACAACGCTCGCGAGGAAAGCCGTATGGCTATCCGCTCCCCGACGCACGTTCAGCTGATTTCTGCTTTCAAAGCCGCTATCGACCAAGTTGCTGGCGCTCAACTCGAGAAGTCCAAATCCTTTGAGCAACTCGCTCGGGCCCGTGTCAAAGCGGCGTCCTGCCAGTTGGATAAGCTACTGCCCCGTGCTAGAGGTGGCAGCCTGGCTGCGCTCCACCAGACCCGCATCCAGATTAAGCGGCTGCGTTATCTCCTTGAATATTTCTCGCCTGTACTCAAGAAGGCGGACCGTAAGCGCATCGTGGGTCTCGCGCAGCTCCAGGGAGCGCTTGGCGCGATGAACGACGTCGTAGTTGGCTCAGCGTATATATCCGCACTGCCTGCACTCGCAGAGTATGCGCCAGCGCACGAGCTGTTCATGCAATGGCTGCAAAAAGAGAAGAAGGTCAGACGCCGAAAAGCAGTACGTGCATTGAAGGAATTGTCGCGACAACGCTGAGAAAGCCTCAGACCTCAGCAGTTCCTCGCATAGTCGGGGGGCAAGTTCCCTTGCAAGAACAGCGAAGACACGAGAGGCGCCATGAGGCACCAAGGACATGACGAGCGAATTGCAAGACTCGCCGAAGAGTTGGGCCTGCCTGTGGAAACAGTCAAGGAGGCGTATCTTGATGTGTTGCGCGATTTGGCCGCCGGAGCACGCGTCCACGACTACTTGCATGTGTTTGTTGTGAAGCACGTCGTCGCACTGCTCCATAACACAAATAGACCTGACGGCTAGGGATGGCCGTCACAGCAGTGTCATTTGGATGCCGACATAATTGCTCATCAGCAACTCTGCAGTTTCGAATGATATGCACGTAACGATTCGCACATTTACTATCCCAGGAAAGCGGAGCCGCGAGTCTCTGCACCAAGCGGCCGTGTACGCCACGATAGCACAGGACGTCGCTCCCCTAATGAGAAGTGATTGGAGCCAGCGAGAGTCCGAGGTATTCAAAGCAGCGCTGAATTGGGCTCGACGGAATTCTTATGTCGTGTCGAATCCCGGGTCGGGTTCATTCTATGGAATCGCTGCCGGCCGGTAAGTGGAACGGTTGCCATGGCACTGCTGCCCAGTGCGATGGGATTCAGGCGCGATAGGACGTTTCAACCTGCCATTTACCGCGCTAGGTACCATTGGCGCACCGTTGTGAGCAAGGTGGTGGCTTCCTGTTGTGGCATCTACCGAGGCCGGCCGTCGCGGCGGAGCGGCTTCCAGAGGGTTGGGGCACGGCGGCTATTTCCACCTGAGAGTCAAGAAGGGTCTCCTGAGGTCAGATGGGCGGCCCAGAAGAGGATGGCTTCCCTTCACGATATGTCTCGGGAGACGATTGCCTCAACGGCCCCTACAGAGCTATTTGCATCACGGTGCCCCCAGTCGAATTGGCTGGTGAGAATTCCTGCGAGCAAAAAACAGCAGGGGGTACTTCTGACGTGCCGATTGGCGCGAACCCGAAGCGAAAAAAATAGGCGGCAGCGGACGCGGTACGCACTACCATTGACTCAACACCCTTCTGGCGGGCCTCTGCCACAATGGCGGACAACAGCAGTTCTCCAAGTCCCGCAGACCTCGCATGCTCCGCGACCGCCAATCCTCGCAGAAGGCCAATTGTTCCATAGTGTTCGACACCTACGCAGCCGAGAAGCCCTGAGTTATCCCGCGTCACCAGGTACTGCTCAATATGTTCGCCGACGCCCTCGACGTGTAGGGCGCAGGAACGCAGGAGTGCCTCAACCTCAGGCAGGTCCTCTCTGATTGCAAAGTGGGGCCGCATGCGACTCTCCTTGACGCCACGCTCATCCCCTCATCGTACTGTCGTCGTCGCGCTCGCGCGGGTAGGGATTCTTCGTAGGTAAATTTGCTTATTCTTCGCTGCCCAGGGAATGGGTGTGGCGCGAGTGCCGCCTGGAGGCATCTGGGCGATTCGTTCGGATTGCGCCCCGCGCGTAGTCGTTCGAAGAGGTGGCGGCGTCGGCCACGATGCGATTGAAGTGCCCTGGCGCAGGACGAGGGGGGCTGAGTTCCTGGATTATTCCCAGATGAGCGTAGCTTCTTTCAGCAGATGGCCGGCGAGGACATAGTCACCATGCTCGATAGCCAGAGCTTCCAGTTCCGACAGGGCAGCCTCTGGAAGCAAGGTCAGGTCGAATACGCAATACAGATACCGCTGCCTGAATGTGATTTTTGATTCCCTTAGGCCGCGCAATAGCGCCTCCGGCGAGCAAACCGCAATATGCTCAATGCTTCTAAATTGCACGTTGACACCATGTTCTTGCCCGAGTCTTCCCAGCTCAACGGCGTCTTCCCAGCCAGCCTCATAATCGAGGTCGACCGTGCCCTCGCTCCGCGTTCTGATGCAGTCGATTGCATTGGCTCGACTATGTGCGACATAGACGGTCATGGCGAACCTCGTTGGTGGCGTAGCGGTGAAAAAAAATATAACGGGTAATTCATGGTTGGACAACTGGAAACGGCCGCGAACGCCGTGCCCACAAAGGACCTGCCGTATCAGCCTACCTTGAACAGATTAGGCAGGGCCTATGCGAGGGGGCTGTTGTTGTGCAACCATGGCCAACCGATTGGTCGGCGCAGCCGGTACTGGTGACCAACGAAGGCAGGTGGGCTTGCCTCCTCTACGGGGCCTGGCCGAAGGCATCGGAGGCGTCCGCCATCAGTCTAAGCCCATGCGCCCGGATTCGCTCCTGCGCACGCCGAGCACAGACTGATGCATCCAGGTGTGACGTGAGCTTCCGTGCGCCGTGGGCGACTCGCCGAAAAATGAAATCAATCTCATCTTCGGCAAAGTCACCGTAGGCTACGTATGCCCTCAGCATCTGGTTAAAGTAGGCATCCCACTCACCTCGCTGCAATGCCAGCGCATTTGCCAGCAGAGACCGCGAGTGCCACCGTAGCCACCGGCGTCTCCAGTGCTTGTAGTCCTCGTTTCCCAATTGACCCCCCATTGCCCGGCGGCGCCTTTCTTTCCGCTACCCACAAAATCTCAATGAGGCGGGAGCGCGCGGCGCATCATCTAAAAATCATCATAGCGTGATGGAAATAGCAGGGCAATCGGCTGTACCTCGGAAAAGGACCCACCGAAGAGGGGGTACATAGAGAACCGAGGCAACCATCTGGCCGTCTCTGGGCGTAGATGTTGTGATAGCCGAGCCACTACCCAGCTCCGTAGGTCGTGTCAAGCGTCAGCGTGGTGCGCACACTTTGAGGCACAATCTAAACTCCAGGCAGAAGCTGCCTTTTATCTATTTTGTCGCGATGTTCGTTTGACTGGAGGAGGCCTGGCCAGCGTGCACCGGCCGATCTGCGAGAATGACCGACTCCAACGAATCCGCGGGAAGGCATGCCGGCACAACACGCACCACGGCACACATTGACCCTGCGCGAACAGGCAGTTCTCCGCATGATCGCCGCCGGCAAGAATAGCCGTTCGATTGCCACCGAATTGGGGATCAGCGTGCTGACCGTGCGCAAGCACCGGAGCAATCTGCTAGCCAAGACCGGCACGCGCAATGCCGCGCAACTGGCCTCATATGCCGTCGAGCATGGATTTCGTCGTGCTCGCCCCCTCGTCCGACTCGCGCCTGCAACCTGACACTGCACAAGTAGGCAGCGCGCAAGCGGAAAGTGCGCCCGCGGATGGGGTACAAGCCGCGCCGGCGCCCGCAGCCTATGCTGACCCGCGAGAGGGCAGCGCCCGCGACGCGGCGCAGAGCTTGTCCGTGCTCGATGACAAGCCTGCTCACCGTTTAGCGCCGCCGCCTTCGCTGACACCGCGCGAGCGCGATATCGCGCTGCGGATCGCCAGTGGACAGACCAGCAAGCAGATCGCGCGGGAATTCGGTCTGAGTGATCTGACGGTACGCAAGCACCGCGAAAACCTGTATCGGAAGCTGGGCATCGGCAATGCCGCGGGGGTGGCAATCCATTGCCTGCGTCATGGCCTGCTAGACCCGCCGGACACCTCCTGACTACGGCATTGGCAGTATTGCGGAGCTCGCGCAGGCCACCTGATGATGGCACGGAGGCCCTTGCTCACTTCAGGCGGAATAAGGCATTCATGAAATATATGTCAATTGAATAATATTTAAAAGAGATATTCGGATAATGGCGATTCTTCGCCTTTATGGGGACTCGCATGACGTGGAACAAGAACAAGAGGTCAGCATGGTCAGCATTTTCGGGGCAGCAGGGCCTTTGCGAACGGGACGGAATCGCATCGGCGACTGAAGCATCGCCGCGCAGCGGGCGGCAGAGCCGGCACTGGCTGGCCACCCTTGAGGCCCGCGTGCGCGAACGTGAGCGCCAGCGCATCGCCTGCGGTTTGCACGATGAAGTCGGCCAGGCGCTCGCGCTGGCACAGCTGCGGCTGCGCGAGCTGGAAGGCCTGGCGTGTGCGCCCACGGCAAAAGCTCTGATCGACGAAACGCGCTCGCTGGTCGACGATGCGGTTGGTACGATTCGCGCGGTCACCTTAGACCTCGGCCTCGGCTTGCTGGTGCAGGGGCGCCTGGACGATGCCCTGCGCGGTCTCGCAGACCGCTTTCAGGCAAGGCGGCAGGATGCGCTGCTGACGCGTCTGGAACTGCACGGCCCGCCCGTGTCGCTTGACCGGACCACTATGGGTGTGGTGCTGCGCGTAGCGAACGAATTGCTTGCCAATGTGCGCCGGCACAGCGGCGCGAAACAGGTCTGGTTGCGCTGTGCCTGCGGTCGCGGCCATGTCTATGTCACCGTGAGCGACGACGGCCGCGGCTTCGATCCCCGGCTCTGCTCGTCGTCCGGTAACGCTGCGGGCGGCTTCGGTCTGTCCAGTTGCGCGGCCCAGCTGGCCGCGTTGGGGGGAAGGCTGGCGGTGAATTCTGCCCCCGGCAGCGGCACACAAGTCCGCATTGTGCTACCGCTGCCGCAAGGCCGGCGCAGGCCCGCCACGCGCCTGGGCCTGTCCTACGGCGACACTGGCGGCAGCGCGCGCGCGCCCCGTCCGCGAGGTTGAAAATGCCTCGCATCCGTGTATTGCTAGCGGACGACCACAGGTTGTTTCGCGAAGGACTGGCGGCCTTGCTGTGCAAGGAGAGCGACATGGAAGTCGTCGGGCAAGCCGCCGACGGCATAGAAGCGATGCGCCTGACCGACCGCTTGCGCCCGGACGTGGTCGCGCTCGACGTCGGGATGCCGGCGCTCAACGGCATCGATGCGATCGGCCGCATCCTGCCGTTGTCACCGTCGGTGCGCGTGCTATGCGTATCGGCGCACGGCGAGCAGCGCATGATCGCCGCCGCGCTGGATGCGGGCGCTCTGGGCTATCTGCTCAAGGACTGCGCGTTCGACGAATTGGGCAAAGCCATTCGCACCGTGGCTAGCGGACGTTCCTACCTGAGCGCCGAGGTGGCCACCGCCATGTTGGCCAGCTTGCGCTCGGCACGCAGTCATGGCACGCCGGCCCCGGGCGCCACGCTCAGTGTGCGCGAGCGCCAGATCCTCCAGTTGCTGGTGGAAGGCCACTCGACCAGAGAGATCGCAGAGCAGCTGCACATTAGCACCAAAACTGTCGGCACGCATCGCGAGCACATCATGAGGAAGCTCCAAGTAAAGGGCATTGCACAGCTGACCCGCTATGCGATTCACGAACGCCTGTTCTGAACGGCGGCAACGCTTGCCATATGCGGCTCCTGCCGATGCGCAAATCAGTTTCTTTGAAGGGGCAAATCAGTCTTCCGCACAGTTCGCCGGCGCCCGCGATCGCCGACCATGGAATCCAGACGGGCGGTGCAAGCGAGATGGCGGCACGGCGCGTCTGTGGACGATGCTGGCACTGCTGTCGCTGTCGTCCATTTCCGCCAAACCAACTGGAGCAGAGAAATGGCAAACGTCGATACCTTGGATCTCTGGAAGAAGTGGATGGGCGCCGTGCAGGCCCAAGCGTTCCCGAATGGGCTCACCGACCAGCAGCAATTCAGCGCTGGCTCGACCACGCTGAATGTCGACCTCGGCAATGGCGACCCCGGCATCACCAACTACTACGTGTATGGCATCGGCGATGTCATTCCCGCCGCCAGTCCCGCCTACTCCTCCGCCGGCGGACTGCTTGCCGCCTATGCGACCTTCCTCGACTGGGTGGACCTCGGGGCAATGGTCAATCCCAACCTGGAAAGCCAGGTGAACCAGGCGACGGCCGCGCTCAACACTGCACAGACCAATTTCAACAATGTCCAGGTGGCGGCCTACAACGCCTATGGCGCCTACAAGAACGTCAATCCTAACCCTCCGCCGTTCCAGGCCTGGGTACAGCAGAACTACCCGAGCTATCTGAATGCCAACAATGCGCTGATCGGCGCATCCGGTGCCTACGACGAGATCATGATCAAGGCCTACGGCCCCGGCTATAGCGTCGTGCAGCAGGCGCGTGCCAAGGTCGGCATCAACGGCGCGCAGAACATGGCCACGCAGAACCCCTACAACATGCCTGTCAAGATGGGCAGTGTGGCGCCGGCCGGCAGCCAGCCGGTGGTGATCGGTGGCACCAATCCGGTCCCGGCCAACAACTTGTTCTCGGCCTTCGCGCCGTCCTATTCACTGCAGGCATTTAGCGCCAAGTATGCCGAGTGGCAGCAGGCCAGTGTGGCAGGCAAGAACAACGCGGGCGCCTCGATCTCGATCAGCTCGAGTTCCGGTAGCTATGACTTCGACGAGTTCGGCTGGAGCACGTCAGTGGATGCCAGCCTGTTCGGCGACTTCTTCTCCTTCTTCGGCGGCGGTTCGGCAAGCGGGCAGAAAACTAGCATCAACACTAGCAGCTCCGATTTTAGCCTGGCGGTGGACTTTACCGGCTTTGGCACCTTTCCGATCGGCCCCGGACTGTGGTGGGACAACGGCGGGCTGGTTGCCACCTATCACAACCGGCTCAAGCCCGGCGCGCCGGACTTCTTCGGCGACAACGGTGCGCTGGCCCGGGTGCCGACGCAAATCATCGCCGGCTTTCAGCCGACCGTGAAGCTAAAAATGTCGGCAAGCGACTACAGCAACGTCAAGAACAGCTGGCAAGCGCAAGCCACGGCCTCGATCGGCATCGGCCCGTTCCGCATCGGCTCGGCCACGGTATCGACCAGCGGCACCAAGCAGGACATCAACTGGGATGACGCTTCAGCCACCGTCACGATCGGGCCGGTCAGCAGCACCCTTCCCATCCTGCTCGGCGTGGTGAGCCAGAAGCTGGGCGGCTGATGCGCGCATGGCGCCCCACACACGAGTGCGGGGCGCCACGTCCGACACCGTTGCGCATCCGCGTCGGCTGCAGTTGACAACCGTCCGCCCGCTGGAGATCTCATGCTGTCCGATCAAGCGCTGTGGCGCCTCTACGCCGACGCCATCGCAAGCCATGCCGGCGTCGCCGCGCCGGAACTGTTCTCTCCTGCCGCTGTTACTTCTTTCAGCGGGCTGGGTGATGCGCAGCCCGCGGTCGTCAACTGGAGCATCTTCCAGCTCGGCGATGGCATCCCCGCCAGCGCGGGTGCTTACGCATCTCGCAGCGGCCTATTCACGGCTTACTGGCTATGCCTGAGCTTTCTGGTGGAGGCTGCCGCCACATCCAGGACGTGGCGCGGACCTTTGCGGCCGGCAGCACCTGGCAACCCCTTGAGCACGGACCTGGCGCGGTACCGGCGACTGCTGCAGGCGCACCTGCCGCTGCCCGGCATTGCTGGCCGCGCTGTCGCCGACGCGGCCCCGCGGGATGGCGAGCGCGCAGGACTGCTGGGCGCCCATGATGCCCTGATCGCTACGCTGGACGGCCGGGCACCGGCGCTGAGCGTGGCGATGAATCGCTGCCTTATCGCGTCCCTGCCGGAGGCCAGCGAACTGAACATGGCCGCCAGCCTGTATGCAGGCAGTACCGAGTTTTGCTGTCCGCGGTACTCGCTGGGCGGCTGGGCCACCGGCCTTGGCGCTTGGCGCAGCTCGCCGGCAGATTTGCCGCCGGCGTTGTCGCTGACCTTGCCTTCGCCTACCACGCTCGCCAGCCCGCGGGGTCTGCCGGCCACATTGGGGGCATCTGCCGCACCGGCCGCAGCGCCGACACCGGATCCCTTCGCCGGGGCCGGCTGGCCCGCCTTTCTCGGACTGCACATGCCCAATGCCAGCGCAGCGGTTGCGGAACGGCCAGCGCTGCAGCGCACTGCGGCCGGCGGGTTGCTCGAAGGTCTGACCCTGACCCTGGCCGGATTCGGCGTCTTCCCCATACAGCCCGGCAATTGGTTCGACGCCGAGCTGCTCGAAGGCGGGCACGCAACGCTGCCGGCTGGCGCGCCGGATTTCTTCGGTCTGGGTGGTGCGCTCGGCCTGCTTCCGGGGCGCGCGGTTATCGGCTTCCGGCCGCGCCTATCGCTGCGGGCAGCCAATGGCCGCCTGGCGCAGGAGCTGGCCGCGTCGGTGGCAAGCATCGGCCCTTTCAGCATACGGCGCGCGCCCGCCATGGCCGCCGCGCTTGCTTGCAGCGGATGCACGGGAACGGAGGTGCGGTTCGATGCCAGCGATTCGAATACCCCGGTCTTGCTTGGTGTCATTAGCAAGCCGGTTCGCAGCGTCGACGGCGCGTCAGCACCGCCGACGCACAAACCGCAGTAGCACATCTAGGAGAACTGCAATGATGGACGATTGGAAAGTGAGCGGCTATGTCGACCCCGACAACGGCGGCACCTGGGTCTACTATGAAAATCCCGCCTTCCCCGACATCCACATGAGCCGCAGCGTCGACAATCCCGCCCGCGACCATATGGCGACGAATGACCGCACGGCCTACTACTACGGCAGCAGGAGGCCGCCTACGTTCAACAACGACCAATTGCCCGAGCAGATCCGCACCCAACTGGTTGCGGCATGGCGCGACTACTACACCGTCTGAACGTCTTTACCGTTTCAGTTGGAACGTCTGCGTCGATCTACGCTAAAGGAGTGAGCCATGCCAAAGTACTGCCAGGAAAAATTTACCGAAACCACCAACGGCGCCGAGGTGAAGGTCTGCTGGCGCCAGGACAAGCATGTCCATGACGCCACTCTGATCACCGCCATCGAGCTATGGCTGCAAGCCGAACGTGGCGGCCAATGGCGGGTGCGCGCCAACAGCTACCAATCCAATCAGTCCAGCTGTTCGGTGGACGCGATCAGCTACGGCTAGCGTGCCCATTCAAGGGGCGGGACCGGCGCGGTTCGCGGCGCAGGTCCCGACTGCCTGCCAACCGGGCCGCCCGACGGAGAAACGCATCACCACGCGCCGCTTGCGATACAGGCGGGTAACGAGAGCCCGTTCACCAACTGCATGGCAGTGAGGGCGCCGTAGTGACGGCGGTGAAGCCGGCCCCTTGGCCCATTCACCGAATTTGCACCAGCGCCAGCAGCACCCGCGACGGGAGGCCGAGACGGCGTAGTCTATATGAGGCGTGACGATGGAAGAGCTAAAAGTGGAGGGGTGCTTCGATCCGCCGCCACCGCCTCCGCCTCCGCCTCCGCCTTCGGCGGTCTGCTACCGTAACGCTGAGGGGCTGACCTGGGACGGGCCGGGCGAGGGGCCGGATTCGCCTATGTCGGCCGACAGGTTCACCTCGAAGTGGGAGGCGATGGCTTCTACCTTGATCTGCTGTTCTATCATCTCAAGCTGCGCTGCTATATCGTCATTGAACTGAAGACTAGCGCCTTTAAGCCCGAGTATGCAGGTGAGGTCAGTTTCTACCTGTCGGCGGTTGATGCCATGATGAATACCGAGGCTGACCATCCAACCATCGGGCTGCTGTTATGGCAGGAGCACAACCGGCTGGTGGTCGAATACGCGCTGCGCGGCATGGGTAATCCGATTGGCGTGGCCCAGTACCAGTTCGTTGCCGAACTCCCGGCTCTTGCGTCAGCGTTTCGACGCTCGGCAGGCTCTCCTGCATGAGACCGGCTCAGCCCTGCGGCTAGGGGAAATCGGTTAGCGCAAGCGAGACGCTGGTAAGGCCAGCGTGAGTGAACCTATTGGTCGGCGGAGGGCGGACAGGGCGCTGGACTTCCTCTATCGTTTGAACTGATTGACAATGGTGTCGCCAGAGTCGTCGCCCCGCAAATCTCTCCATCTCCGGGCCAGCAAATGCTCTGCGCGGTCGACGGTAAAGACGACGGTAAGGCCCCAAGTCGATCACAGCCAATCCCTTTATCCACGCGGGTTTAGGCGGCCTGTTGATGATGGAGTGGGAGTGAGGGGAAGGGATTTCCTCGTATAAATCAACAGCTTAGAAAAACGCTCGAAGATAGTTAATTGGAAAGCGATTCTTCTAAGTCGTTGATTCCAAATGGCTTTGTATATGAGGTCTTACTCTTTCGTTGTCCTCGAGTGACGAATTTGACGGTATAGCTGATGGTACGAACGAGCTCTTCCGGCTAGGCCTAGCTCTTGCCGCTACGGCAATACCGGCAGTGACGGTAGAGATCGATCTCAGAAGCTGGGTTTCATGCGGGTTCGCGGGAATATTTGGGTCTCGTGATGGGTGACGGCAATCGGCCGTCTCGATCAGGAGACCAGTTCCATGCTCACAGACTTCGCCCTTCAGAACCTCAAGCCTCGCGCGACCCTTTACAAGGTCGCAGATCGCGATGGCATGTATGTGGCCATCTCACCGACAGGGTCCATTTCTCTCCGATACGACTATCGCATCAATGGCCGGCGCGAGATGCTGACCATCGGCCGCTATGGTTTCGGCGGCATCGCGCTTGCCGTCGCGCGAAAAAAGCTGCGGGATGCTAAGCAGCTGGTACGCGACGGTGTTTCACCGGTTCTACAGAAACAGCGGGAGAGGACTCGTGGACCCGAGGGCGCAACTCGCACCTAGTCTACCTGTCGCGCCAGGCGCTGGACATCTTGGTGGCGCTGCACACTTGCGCAGCCGGCTCCAAGTTCGTCTTGCCGTCGCGCTATGACGCCGACCGCTGCATGGCGAAGGCGACTTTGAACCGGGTCACGCAGATTGTGGCCGGATTCGCTTCGGTGAAGGTGCTCGACTTTGCCGACCGCTATGCAGGCAAGCTGGCTGCTGCGTTGTCACGCCAGCATCCTCGCGACCTGTTCGATCTCGGCCTGCTGTTCGAGGGCGAGAGGGCGGACGGGACGCTCTGGCGGACCTTCCTCGTCTATCTGATCTGCAGTCCCAAGCCGGCTTGGGAGATGCTGGCGCCCAGGGAGCCTGCGGACTTCGAGGCGGCGCTCAACACGCACCTCCGGGAATGACGTTCCAGGCTTCGACCTCCTCCAGATCCCATGCGACGCAGCGGGCGGCGAGCCGGAAGCCTCGCGGGAATTCGCCGCGCTGTTCCATCTCATAGATCGAGGTCTCGGCCAGCCGCGAGCACGTTGTATGGAGTCTTGAGTTCGCGGCGAACCCGGCCATCCACTGCGTCCATTCGACCGCTCGATCTGTCACAACAGGTTGTGGCTTAGGCGAGGCGCGCCAGCCACAGGTGGTTCACCAAATGCGAGGGCAGCCTGGGAGAGTCGCGTAGCCAAAACTGTCCTGAAGGCCGTGCAATTGTTCGCCCACGATCCAGCATATGTGACAACATGATGTCTGTAATAGTCGACATTGATCGAATGGATCGGTCGGATATAGGCTCAGTGTTTTTAATATAAGTAATGATATTGACATAAGTGGTTGGGCCTCTTACGATTGCCTAGTTCCAGCCGAGCGCCTGTTCGACGACCTGAGCGACTTAACTGGCAAATCGACAAAGCATTCCCACGGGGGGGCATGATGAAATTCACCAGCATCGAGTTGACTCTCAAAGAGGGCGTGGCGACGATCACGCTGAGCCGGCCGGACAAGCTCAACAGCCTCAATGAAGCAACCATGGTCGAGCTTGGTCAGGCGCTGGAGGTTGTGGAGGGAAGTCAGGATGTGCGGGTCCTGGTCCTGACCGGAGCCGGGCGAGCCTTCTGCGCAGGCCAGGACCTGGCCGATCCGGCCATGCAGGTGGTTGATGGCAAGCTGCCTGACATCGGCGCGCTGGTGGAGCGGCATTTCAAGCCGACGGTCATGCGCCTGCAGAACCTGCAGGTCCCGACCATTGCCGCGGTGAACGGCCTCGCGGCCGGCGGCGGGGCATCGCTGGCACTGGCATGCGACCTGGTCGTGGCGGCGAAATCGGCCTATTTCCTGCAGGCGTTTTCCCGGATCGGGCTGACGCCGGATACCGGCAGCACCTGGTTCCTGGTGCACAAGGTGGGAATGCAGCGTGCGCTCGGTCTCGCTTACCTGGCTGACAAGCTCCCCGCTGAAAAGGCAGCGGAGTGGGGTTTGATCTGGCAGGTATTCGACGACGCGCAGTTCAGCGCGGAGGTGGATCGCCTTGCCGTCCAGGTGGCAGCCATGCCCACCAAGGCACTGGTGCGCACGCGCCAGCTGATGCACGCGGCCCGCGGCCACACCCTGGAGCAGCAGCTCTCGATGGAAGCCACCTTCATTCGGGAAATGGGCTGGAGTGAGGACTATCAGGAAGGCGTAAGCGCCTTTACCGAGAAGCGCCCGGCCAGATTCACGGGCCGCTGAGATAGTTTGTTATCCCGTCATTTTCCCGGCCGTCCGGATGTCATCCGCACGGCCGGGAAGCATTCGCTCGCACACGGCGCAGTCCGGAGTGCTCAGTCTTGCGTTGTGGTAACCGGCTGGTCCAGTTTGTCTCCGGAGCCCTCTTCGTCAAGGCTGACGCTCGTCATCCCGGCATTGAGCTGGTTCAGGAAGTGAACCAGTGACACCTTGTCGTCGAAGCGGAAACTCGTCAGCGCCTGACGATAGAACTCATAGATCTTCGGCTGCAGGCTGTTCCAGAATTCCCGCCCCTTGGGCGTCAGCACGACCTTCTTGGCGCGCCTGTCCACCGTGTCCGCCACGCGAATAACGTGGTCGTCACGCTCCAGCCTTTTCAACACGCCATCCAGGCTCTGCCGACTCACGACCAGGTACTCCGCAAGATCGGAGAACGACATGCCGTCCGCCACTTGTGAGCGCGACAGCGCGCCGAGCACGGACCACTGGACCGTGGTGATGCCAAGCGTCTTGATCGTCTGCCTGTCCAGCGTATTGCCCGCCTGAAACAAGCGAAAGAACAGCCGGTTGTGAACTGACGAGACGGACTGCTCGTACGAGGGATCTATGTTTGTCATGGATTGGCTCGAGGCCGGCGCCGATCATGCGCAGCGCCGTAACGCCGTCTATTTTAAGGCGCCGCGAGGCGCGCACCTATTTTGATGCCGGCCCGGCGGTCACGCCGGGGCTGGGCCAGCGCGCTTCGGCCTCGGCCGGCGGTACGTACGGGTGCCAGGCGCGGGACGGCAGCACGGCGTTCATGTGCTTATTACGCGACAGTGGTCCTCCGAAGTATGACATGTAAGTGATATGAGGTGCGCCATGTTTCGCCTTGATCCTCAGTGTAGATTGGGAATTTTCCCAACTCTGCCTTAAAAATACATCAAGATCTTGACGTATATTCCGGGCGTGCCTAGTATGTGTTCAACCCTCTCAAAACACAACGAGACACCCCATGCAGACGCTCGACAAGATCCTTACCCCGCTGACCGTCGGCTCGACCGTGCTGGCCAACCGCATGGTCATGGGGGCGATGCATACGCGACTTGAGACGCTGGATCGCCCCGATGAACGACTTGCGGCGTTCTACGCTGCCAGGGCTGCGGGAGAAATCGGCCTGATCCTGAGCGGCGGCTTCTCCCCGAACCCGGAAGGCGTGATGGAAGAAGGCGGCCCGATGTTCAACAGCCCGGATCAGCTCGATGAGCACCGGGCGGTGACGCAGGCAGTGCATCAGGCCGGCGGCAAGATCATCCTGCAGATCCTTCACGCCGGCCGCTATGCAAAGGTGCCGATTTGTGTCGCGCCGTCGCCGGGCAAGGCGCGCATCAACACCTATCCGCCCCACGCGCTGAGCACCGAAGAGGTGTGGCGCACCATCGACGACTTCGTCAACACCGCGGCTCTTGCCGTCGAGGCGGGTTACGACGGGGTGGAGATCATGGGATCGGAGGGCTATCTGATCAATGAATTCACCGCGGCCCTGACCAATCAGCGCAGCGACGAATTCGGCGGCAGCTTCGAAGGCCGCATCCGCTTCCCGCTTGAGGTGGTGCGGGCGGTGCGGGAACGCCTTGGGCAGTGCCCGATGCTGATCTATCGCATCTCCTCGATTGACCTGGTCGAAGGCGGAATGACCGGGACGGAGATCGCTTCGTTTGCCAGGCAAGTCGAAGCGGCGGGCGCCGACCTGATCAATACGGGCGTCGGCTGGCACGAATCCGCCGTGCCGACGATCGGGGCCACGGTGCCGCGCGCGGCATGGCGTGAGGCGATCCGCAATGTCAAGCAATCGGTCGGCATTCCGGTGATGGCATCGAATCGCATCAACACGCCGGAAGTGGCCGAAGAACTGATTGCTTCCGGGGTGGCGGACCTCGTCTCCATGGCTCGCCCGCTGCTGGCGGATCCGGACTTCGCCAAAAAGGCGCGCCTGGGCATCACCAACGAAATCAACACCTGCATCGCCTGCAACCAGGCCTGCCTTGACCGCATCTTCACCGAGCGCACCGCGACCTGCCTGGTCAATCCGCGCGCCGGCCGCGAGATCGAGTTCCCGATCGGACTGGCGTTGAAGCGCAAGCGGATCGCTGTCGTTGGCGGCGGCCCCGCCGGGATGGCCTTTGCCGTTAACGCCACGGAGCGTGAGCATGAGGTCACGCTGTTCGAGGCCGACCAGCAACTGGGTGGCCAGCTGAACCTGGCCAAGTCGGTGCCGGGCAAGGCCGAGTTCCACGAAATGCTGCGGTACTTCCGGGTTCGGCTGGAAAAGCTTGGCGTTACGCTGCGCCTTGGCAAGCCGGCTACCGCGGACGAACTGATCGGGGGCGCGTTCGACGAGATCGTGCTGGCGACCGGCGTGAGGCCGCGCGTGCCGGACTTCGCCGGTGTCGACCATCCGAAAGCCGTGTCCTATATCGATGTCCTTTCCGGCAAGGTCGAGGTCGGCCAGCGGGTCGCGATCATCGGGGCAGGGGGCATCGGCTTCGATGTCGCCGAGTTCCTGCTGGGAGATGCCGAGGAGTCGCTCGATGCGCAAGCATTCTTCCGCGCCTGGGGCGTGGACGCATCGAACTCGAACTCCGGCGGACTCGCACCAGCGGCGGACCATCCCGCACCGCGGCGCAGCGTCCACATGTTCCAGCGCAAGGCGGAACCGCTCGGCAAGCGCCTCGGCAAGTCGACGGGCTGGATTCTCAAGGCGAAGCTGCGCAAGGCCAATATCGCGATGACCGCGGGTGCCATGTACGACGCCATCAACGATGAAGGGCTGCACTACACGGTCGATGGCAAGGCGCATGTGCTGCCGGTGGACCACGTGGTGCTGTGTGCGGGCCAGAACTCCAATCGCGATCTCTACGACCAGCTCAAGGCCCGGGGCGCAGCGCCAAGGCTGATCGGTGGCGCCGATGTCGCCAGCGAGCTGGATGCCCTCCGGGCCATCGACCAGGCCACCCGACTTGCCGTCACAGTTTGATTAAAAGCAGCAGCCGGAGACACTAATGCTGACGAAATACGATCAAGGCCTGCACAAACGCCAGGCGAACTTCGTACCCCTGACACCGCTGCATTTCCTGCGCCGCGCGGCGGATGTCTTCCCCGACCGGGATGCGGTCATTTACCAGGACCGGCGCTATTCGTGGCGCCAGTACGCGGACCGGTGCTACCAGCTGGCCCGGGCGCTGATCACCGCTGGCGTGGAGCGGGGCGACACGGTTTCCATCATTGCCCCCAACGTCCCTGAGATGCTGGAGGCCCACTTTGGCGTGCCGCTTTCGGGCGCCGTGCTGAACAGCATCAATATCCGCCTGGACGCGCCCGCCATCGCATTCATCCTGCAGCATTCGGAAACGCGCATCCTGTTCGTCGATACGCAGTTCGCTGCCACCGCGCGCGAGGCGGTAGCGCAGGCGGGGATGGACATCGAAGTGATCGACATCCACGATCCGGCTTCGGGCGCGGAGGAAGCAGCTGGCACCGTCGACTACGAGGCTTTTCTTGCGTCGGCCGCCGACGTCGAACTGCGTTACCCGCAGGACGAATGGGATGCGATTGCGCTGAACTACACATCCGGTACCACGGGCAGCCCCAAAGGCGTGGTCTACCACCATCGCGGTGCCTACCTGAACGCCCTGGGCCAATCGATCAACGCCGGCCTGGCCGGCGCCGACCCGGTCTACCTGTGGACGCTGCCGCTGTTCCACTGCAACGGATGGTGCTTTGCCTGGGCCATGGCGGCGATGGGCGGCACCCATATCTGCCTGCGCAAGGTGGTGGCAACGGATATCTACGACGCCATCGCCACGCATGGCGTGACGCACCTGTGCTGCGCGCCGACCGTGCTCGACTTCCTGATCGATGGCAAGCCTGAAGGCTGGTCGAAGCCGTCGCGGCCGATCCGCATCGTCTGTGCCGGGGCCTCGCCGCCGACGGCGGTGCTGCGCAAGATCTCGGCCCTCGGCTTTGCGTTGCTGCACGTGTACGGCATGACGGAAATGCACGGCGTCAACACCCTTTGCCAGCCGCAGCGGGAATGGGAAGGCGAAGGCGAGGACGGCTACTTCGCCCACCTGTCGCGCCAGGGTGTGCGCAGCGTGGTGATGGAAGAGATGATGGTGGTCGATGCCGCCTTCAACCCGATCCCGCGCGACGGCAACACCATTGGCGAAGTGATGTTCCGCGGCAACCTGGCTATGAAGGGATACCTGAAGAACCCCGAGGCTACCGAGGAAGCGTTCGCCGACGGCTGGTACCACACCGGTGACCTGGCCGTAGTCCACAGCGACGGCTATATCGAAATCAAGGATCGCGCCAAGGACATCATTATTTCCGGCGGCGAGAACATTTCCTCGCTTGAGGTCGAGGAGGTGCTCTATACCCATCCAGCGGTGCAGAACGCGGCGGTCGTGGCCGTCCCCGATGCGAAGTGGGGCGAGGTACCGTGCGCGATGCTGGAACTCAAGCCTGAATACGCCGGCACGCTCAACGCGGAAGACGTCATCCAGTACTGCCGTCAGCGGCTGCCCGGATTCAAGACGCCCCGGCACGTGGTATTCGAGCCGTTGCCGCGTACGGCAACGGGCAAGCTCCAGAAGTTTGCGCTGCGCAAGATGGCCGCGGAAATCTTGTCGAATCGAATTCAGTAGGAATGGAAAGAGGAGGAAACAGTATGCGAGGTTTGAACGAAAAGGTCGTCGTGATCACCGGCGCTGCCGGTGGCATCGGCAAGGCATTGTGCAAGCGCTTCTGCGACGAAGGCGCGCATGTGGTCGCGGTGGATGTCAATGCGGGGGCGCTGGAGACGCTGAGCGCCGAACTGAAGGAACACAGCAAGCAGCTCACGCAACTGCAACTCGACATTACCGATCACGCCGCTGTGACCGAGGCGATAGGCAAGGTCGCGGAGAAGCACGGTGGCATCGATGCACTGGTCAACAACGCGGGCTGGGACGTCGCCATGCAGTTCCTGGAGACCACCCCGGAATTCTGGCAGAAGGTGATCGGCATCAACCTGCTGGGGCCGCTGAACCTGCACCACGCCGTGCTGCCGTGGATGGTCGAGCGCAAGCAGGGGAAGATCGTCAATATCTCCTCGGACGCGGGCCGCGTCGGCTCGTCGGGCGAGTCGGTGTATTCGGCGTGCAAGGGCGGTGTCATCGCTTTCAGCAAGACCATCGCCCGCGAATGCGCGCGCAATAACATCAACGTCAACGTGGTGTGCCCCGGCCCGACCGATACGGCGCTGCTGCAGTCCTTCCTGGGCGAGGGCGAGTTCGGCCAGAAGATCTATGAAGGGCTGAAGCGCGCGATCCCCCTCAAGCGCCTGGGCCAGCCCGAGGACATTCCCGGCATCGTGGCATTCCTCGCCAGTGACGACGCCAACTTCATCACCGGCCAGGTTATCAGCGTCTCTGGCGGCCTGACCATGCACGGTTGAGAACCATGAACGAATATACCGACATCCTCTATGAAGTGCGCGAAGGTGTGGCGCGCATCACCATCAACCGTCCGCAGAAGTACAACGCCTTCCGTGGCCGCACCTGCGACGAGCTGATCCACGCGCTGAATGCGGCGTCGTGGGACAAGTCGGTCGGCGTGGTCGTGCTGACCGGTACTGGCGAGAAGGCATTCTGCACTGGCGGCGACCAGTCCGCGCACGACGGTGGCTACGACGGCCGCGGCGTGATCGGCCTGCCGGTCGAGGAGCTGCAGGGCATTATTCGCGAATGCCCGAAGCCGGTGATCGCGCGCGTCAATGGCTATGCCATCGGCGGCGGCAATGTGCTGGTGACCTGCTGCGACCTGGCCATCGCTTCCGAAACTGCGCAGTTCGGTCAGGTCGGGCCCAAAGTCGGCTCGGTCGATCCCGGCTTCGGTACGGCCTTGCTGGCTCGCGTCGTCGGCGAGAAGCGTGCCCGCGAGATCTGGTTCCTGTGCCGGCGCTACACCGCCGCCGAGGCGCTGGCCATGGGCCTGATCAATGCCGTGGTGCCGGCCGACCAACTCGATGCCGAGGTGGACAAGTGGTGCCAGGAAATCCTCGCCATGAGCCCGACCGCGCTGGCGATCGCCAAGCGGTCCTTCAATGCCGACACGGACTCGATCCGCGGTATTGGCGGGCTGGGCATGCAGGCACTGGCGCTGTACTACGGCACTGCCGAGTCGCAGGAGGGCGTGCATGCCTTCCTGGAGAAGCGCAAGCCGCGTTTCCGTGACGTCTATCAGGGGAAGGTTGCCGGCCAGATCGGGGAGGATAGCGGGGAGAACAAGTCATGACGATCGGCCTGCACTATGCCGGCGACGTGGCGGTGCTGACACTCGACCGGCCGGCCGCGCTCAATGCGCTGAACTCCGGCATGATCCAGACACTGTCGAAGTGCATTGATGCCATCGCCGATTCTGACGTCCGGGCGGTACTGGTTGTCGGCGGCGGCGACCGGGCGTTCTGTGCCGGTGCCGACATCGCTGAGCTGTGCGGCAGGACCGCGTCGCAGCATCTTGATGGCGCCGCGCTCGGACAGGGCACGTTCTCCAAACTGGCAGCATTGCCGGTGCCGACCGTTGCGGTGATCCGCGGCGCGGCACTGGGCGGCGGCCTGGAGCTGGCCATGTCCTGCAGCCATCGGGTGGCGATCGCCGGCGCCAGGCTGGGTTTGCCGGAGATCAAGCTCGGCCTGATACCCGGCTATGGCGGGACCCAGCGCCTGCCGCGCCTGGTCGGAACCGACAAGGCGATGGAGCTGATCCTTTCAGGTCGCCTTGTCTCTGCCGACGAGGCGCTGGAGATCGGCCTGGTCGACAAGCTGGTCGAGGATGGCGATGCAGTGAGCATTGGGCTGGCGTTCCTCGCATCGCTCTCCGATGGGCGGCCGGCCGCCATCCACCTCGCCCGCGAGGCGGTCCGGCGCGCGGCAACGCTGGATCTTGAAGCCGGCCTGCGAGCGGAAGCCGAACTCTTTGTCCAGGCCACGCAGACAGGCGACGCCGGCGAAGGCATCAACGCCTTCCTGGAAAAGCGGGCTCCGCGCTTCACGGGCAGCTGAAATCTCTCTTGAGCCGGGGCGATATCGCCCCGCGCCTTTCTTCACCCAAATCCAGGACTTCTCTGCCGACGGCACTGCGTCGGCCACGTGCGTCCCAAGATATCCGAGACACCAATGACATACGTAGCGCCGCTCAAGGACCTCCTCTTCAACATCGAGCACCTGGCTGGCCTGGACGAGCTTGCCCGGCTGGATGGCTTCGAGGACGCCGACATCGAGACAGCAGCCGCTGTGCTGGAAGAGTGCGCCCGCTTCAACGAGGAGGTGATCGCGCCGCTGAACGCCAGCGGCGACCGCGAGCCTGCAACCCTGGTTGATGGGGTAGTGAAGACGAGCCCCGGTATGCGACAGGCGTTCCGCCAGTACGCGGAAGCCGGATGGCTGGGCGTCCAGCATCCTGCGGAATACGGCGGGCAGGGCTTGCCCAAGGTGATCGGCGCAGCGTGCTCGGAAATGGTCAACTCCGCCAACCTGAGCTTCGCCCTGTGCGCATTGCTCAGCGATGGCGCCATCGCCGCGCTGGCCGCAGTCGGCTCGGAGGCCATGCGCCAGACCTACCTGCACAAGCTGGTTTCGGGCCAGTGGACCGGGACCATGAACCTGACCGAACCGCAGGCGGGCAGTGACCTGTCGCTGGTGCGCACGCGTGCCGAGCGCCAGGAGGATGGGACCTACAAGCTGTTCGGCACCAAGATCTTCATCACCTACGGCGACCACGACCTGACCGAGAACATCGTGCACCTGATGCTCGCGCGGGTCGCGGGCGCGCCGGAGGGCATCCAGGGCATCAGCATGTTCATGGTGCCGAAGGTCCTGGTCCGGGCGGACGGGAGCCTGGGCGAACGCAACGACGTGCATGCCGCCAGCCTCGAACACAAGCTGGGCATCAAGGCGAGTCCGACGGCGGTGATGCAGTACGGGGACCACGGTGGCGCAACCGGCTACCTGATTGGCGAGGAGAACCGCGGCCTGGAGTACATGTTCCAGATGATGAACTCGGCGCGCTTTGCCGTCGGCGTGCAGGGCGTCGCCATTGCCGAACGCGCGTACCAGCAGGCCGTGGCGTATGCGAGCGAGCGCGTGCAGGGCCGTCCGGCAGATGGATCGGCCGCGGGCAGTGTCGCCATCATCCGTCATCCGGACGTCCGCCGGATGCTGATGGAAATGCGCGCCCGCATCGAGGGCTGCCGGGCGATGCTGCTGGTCGCGGCTGCCGCCGACGACCAGGCTTGCCGCCACCCTGACGCCGGCGTGCGGCAGGCCCAGCATGCCTTCTACGAGTTCCTGCTGCCGCTGATCAAGGGCTACTGTACGGAAATGGGCGTGCAGGTCACGTCGTTGAACATCCAGGTCCATGGCGGCATGGGCTTTATCGAGGAAACCGGCGCCGCGCAGTACTACCGCGACGCCCGCATCCTCCCGATCTATGAAGGCACCACCGCGATCCAGGCAAACGACCTGGTGGGCCGCAAGACGATCCGCGATGGCGGTGCGACGGCGCGGGCGATCGCCGCGCAGATCGAGCAGACCGAGGCACAACTCGCGCAACGGGATGGCGCGGCAGCCGCCTCGGTCAGGGCCGGCCTGGCGCAGGCGCGGGAGGCCTTCCTCGATGTTGTCGAGTATGTCGTGCGCGAGGGCGCGCAAGCGCCCAACGCGGTCTATGCAGGAAGCGTTCCCTACCTGACGCTGGCGGGCGAACTGGTGGCAGGCTGGCTCTTGGCACGTGCGTTGCTTGTTGCCGACGATTGCCTGGCGCGTGGCGAAGACAAGGCATTCATGGAGGCGAAGATGGCTACAGCGCGTTTCTTCGCCGAGCACGTACTGGCACAGGCCGGCGCACACCGGCATCGCATCCTGCATGGGGCGGACAGCGTGCTGGCTATCCCGCCCGAATTGTTCTGACAAGCCACAGGCGAGGCTCTGCAATACAAGGAGTGGACGGTGGCAGGCGCACGGCAATCGATACAGTCAATGCAGTCCGAGATGGGTGTTGCAGAGATGCTCCACCACATCCGGGCCGCAGTGCGTGCCATCCAGTCTGAAGCCAGGCAGCAAAGGCCGGACGATGGCAATGCGGTAACGCGGCGGCTTAGCCGCCTGCTGGCGCTGGCTATCCAGCAGGAATCCCCACTGGATATCGCGGTGATCCTCGGCAGTGCCGCGGAGCTTCGATATTTTCCCGATGACGTGGCGTTCGAGCGTTGCACACGCACGGTCCAGCGCCGTGGTGGCAAGGCAATGCGCGCCGTGGTCTGGGCGGTACGCCATCGGTGTGCGCGTGCTGGCGGCGCCAGACACCGGCGCTTTGTCGTTGAGTCCTGAGCCGCTGGCACGGCTTTCGAGAACACCAGGACTGTAGTTTCCGAGGACATGTGTGTGGGCACGAATGTCCTCGTCAAGCCAGCGAAGACACAGAAATCGCCGATTTCCGCCGGTTTTCAGGCGTTCCAGGGCTGGCATCGTTGTTGCAGAGAAAGAAGAAGGCTGCCCTGTCCGCAGCGGCAGCCCACGACGATAACGTACGACTGGAGACATTCAATGAAGACTAAGGTGCTGCGCACATGCGGGCTTGCTTGCCTGGCGACGCTCTGCCATCCGGCACTGGCGGAGGAGCCTTTCCGGATTGGTGCCCTCGTAGATATGACGGGCGTGTACTCAGGCATTGGCGGGCCGGGCGGGGTCGCCGCGGTCAAGATGGCGGTCCAGGATTTCGGCGGCAAGGTTCTCGGCAGGCCCATCGAGGTGCTGAGCGCGGATTACCAGAACAAGGTCGATGTGTCCGCGACCCGGGCGCGGGAGTGGTATGACCGCAATAACGTCGAGATGATCATCGAGTCCACCGACTCGGCGTCCGCGCTGGCACTGCAGAAGCTCGGCGCCAGCAAGAAGAAGATCACCATCTTCGCGGGTTCCGCCACGACCGAACTGACGGGCAAGCAGTGCTCGCCTTATGGCGTGCACTACGTCTACAACACCTATGCGCTGGCCAACGGCACGGCGCGGGCGATCGTCGAGGAAGGCAAGAAGGACTGGTTCTTCGTGACCGCTGACTATGCCTTCGGCCATTCCCTGGAAGCCAATGCCGTCGCGGTGGTCGAGCAATCCGGCGGGAAGGTGAGTGGGAAGGTCCGGCACCCGCTCTCGGCATCGGATTTTGCTTCGTTTCTGCTGCAGGCGCAGTCATCCAAGGCCCAGGTCATCGCGCTGGCCAATGCCGGGCGTGATACCCAGAACGCGGTGCGCCAGGCCGCGGAGTTCGGCCTGGGAACAGGGAAGCAGGTGGTCGCGCCCCTGCTGATTTTCGATAGCGACCTGAAGGGCATGGGCCTGAAGGCGTCGCAGGGACTGCAGTTCACCACGGCCTTCTACTGGGACTACAACGACGAGACCCGGGCCTTCGGCAAGAAGTACTTCGCTCAGACCAAGATGATGCCGACCATGGTCCAGGCCGGCATGTATTCCGCCGTCATCCACTACCTCAAGGCCGTGCAGGCTGTCGGCAGCGCGGATGCCGACAAGGTCATGGCGAAGATGCGCGAGACGCCGGTCAACGACTTCTTTGCCAAGGGCGGCCGTATCCAGGCCAACGGGCAGATGGTCCACGACATGTACCTCGCCGAAGCCAAGGGACCGGCGGAGTCGAAGGGCGAGTGGGATCTGATGAAGATCCGCAAAGTGATTCCGAAGGACAAGGCGTTTGAACCGCTGGCACAGAGCGCCTGCCCGCTGAAGGGCTGACGCGCCGCGTCGCCTCCTGACCCCGCTTGAAGGGAATCCCGGTGGCCAAGGCCACCGGATGCCCTTGCTTTGTCCTTCACCCGAGCGCTTCCACTTCCCATGTCAGATCTCATCCTGCAGACAACGCAGCTGTCGAAGGCCTTCAGGGGCTTTACGGCGGTGAGCGATGTCAACCTGCAAGTCCGCCGCGGGTCGATCCATGCCTTGATCGGCCCCAACGGCGCCGGCAAGACCACTTGCTTCAATCTGCTCACCAAGTTCCTGGAGCCGACCACCGGCACCATCTTGTTCAACGGCATCGACATCACTCGCGAGAAGCCCGCGCAGATCGCGCGCCGCGGCGTGATTCGTTCCTTCCAGATCTCGGCGGTGTTCCCGCACCTGACGGTGATGGAGAACGTGCGCATCGGCCTGCAGCGCAGGCTCGGCACGGCGTACCAGTTCTGGCGCAGCGAGCGCTCGCTCGATGTGCTCAACGACGGGGCCATGGAGCTGCTCGAGCAGGTCGGCCTGACCGAGTTCGCGCAGACCCAGACGGTCAACCTGCCGTACGGCCGCAAGCGCGCGCTGGAGATCGCCACCACGCTGGCAATGGAGCCCGAGCTGATGCTGCTGGACGAGCCCACCCAGGGCATGGGCCACGAGGACGTGGACCGCGTCACGCAGCTGATCAGGAAGGTTTCTGCGGGCCGCACCATCCTGATGGTGGAGCACAACATGAGCGTGGTGTCGTCCATTGCAGACAAGATCACCGTGCTGCAGCGCGGCGCGATCCTGGCCGAAGGCCCGTATGCCGAAGTGTCGAAGGACCCGCGCGTGATGGAGGCCTACATGGGCACCGTCGACGCGGAACTGCAAGGCGCGCACTGAGGGCACCACATGACGACATCCAACACACCCGCGCTCGAGATCAAGGGCCTGGAGGCCTGGTACGGCGAATCACACATCTTGCACGGCGTGGACCTGACCGTGAACCGCGGTGAAGTGGTGACGCTGCTGGGCCGCAACGGCGCAGGGCGCACCACCACGCTGCGCGCGATCATGGGCCTCACGGGTGCGCGCAAGGGCTCGATCAAGGTCAATGGCCACGAGACCATCAGCCTGCCCACGCACAAGATCGCGCACTACGGCATTGGCTATTGCCCCGAAGAGCGGGCGATCTTCTCCAGCCTCTCATGCGAAGAGAACCTGATGCTGCCGCCGGTGCTGAAGGGCGCCGACACCAGCAAGGGCATGAGCGAGGCCGATATCTACGAGATGTTTCCGAACCTGAAGGAGCGCCGCCAGAGCCAGGGCACGCGTCTTTCCGGCGGTGAGCAGCAGATGCTGGCGGTCGGACGCATCCTGCGCACCGGCGCGAACCTGCTGCTGCTCGATGAAATCTCGGAAGGGTTGGCACCGGTGATCGTGCAGGCGCTTGCGCGCATGATCCTGATGCTCAAGCAGAAGGGGTATACGGTGGTGATGGTGGAGCAGAACTTCCGCTTTGCCGCGCCGCTGGCGGACCGCTTCTACGTGATGGAGCACGGCAGCATCGTCGAGCGCTTCGCGGCCAGTGAGCTGCAGGCCAAGATGCCGGTGCTGCACGAACTACTTGGAGTGTGAGGCTGACGATGCCTATTGAAATCCTCGGAATACCGCTGCCGGCGTTGCTCTCGCAGATCCTGCTCGGCCTGGTCAACGGCGCGTTCTACGCCATGCTCAGCCTCGGCCTGGCCGTGATCTTCGGACTGCTGAACGTCATCAACTTCGCCCATGGCGCCTTGTTCATGCTGGGCGCGGTGCTGGCATGGATGGGCACCACCTACCTGGGACTGTCCTACTGGGCGATGCTGCTGCTGGCCCCGCTTGCAGTCGGCATCCTGGGCGTGGTGCTGGAGCGTCTGCTGCTGCGGCGCATCTACAAACTGGACCATATCTATGGCTTGCTGCTGACGCTCGGCGTGACCCTGGTGGTGGAGGGTGTATTGCGTTCGGCCTACGGGGTCTCCGGCCTGCCGTATTCGACCCCGGAAGCGCTCTCCGGCGGGACAAACCTGGGCTTCATGATCCTGCCCAACTACCGCGCCTGGGTCGTCGGTGCATCCCTGTCGGTGTGCCTGGGTTCCTGGTTCCTGATCGAGAAGACCAGGCTCGGGTCCGTGCTGCGCGCGGGAACCGAGAACCCGAAGATCGTCGAGGCGTTCGGCGTCAACGTGCCGCTGCTGATTACGGCGATCTATGGCTTCGGGGTGGCGCTGGCCGGCCTCGCCGGCGTGCTCGCCGCACCGGTCACGCAGGTATCCCCGCTGATGGGGCAGAACCTGATCATCCTGGTGTTTGCCGTGGTGGTGATCGGTGGCATGGGTTCGATTCTTGGCGCCGTGCTGACCGGGCTCAGCCTGGGTGTCGTCGAGGGCCTGACCAGGGTGTTCTACCCGGAAGCCTCCTCGACTGTGGTGTTTCTGGTGATGGTCATCGTCTTGCTGTTTCGGCCTGCAGGACTGTTTGGTAAGGAAAAATGATGAGCGGACACTTCTCCACCTCCCGTCTTGCCGTGCCGGCCGGATCCGCACCGGGCTCCGCCACGCGCATGTCCAGATACCTTGGCATCCTGCTGCTGGCCATGCTGGTGCTGGCGCCCCAGGCGGGCGTCTATCCGGTGTTTGTGATGAAGATCCTTTGCTTCGCGCTGTTCGCCGCGGCCTTCAACCTGTTGCTCGGCTTCACCGGCCTGTTGTCGTTCGGGCATGCCGCATTCTTTGGCGGTGCCGGCTATGCAACGGGTTACGCGATGAAGACCTGGGGCGTCTCCGCGGAAGTCGGCCTGCTGGCCGGCGTCGCGACCGCCACTGTGGTTGGCTTGCTGATGGGCTCGCTCGCCATTCGCCGGCAGGGCATCTACTTCTCGATGATTACGCTCGCGCTGGCCCAGATGTTCTTCTTCGTGTGCCTGCAGACGCCGGCCACCGGCGGCGAGGACGGGATGCAGGGCATTCCGCGTGGCCTGTTCGGCGCACTGCCACTGGCGTCCGACATGACGTTCTACTACGTTGTCGTCGCGGTCTTCGTGGCTGCCTTTGCGCTGATCGTGCGCATCGTTCATTCACCGTTCGGACAACTGCTCAAGGCGATCAAGGAGAACGAGGCGCGTGCGGTGTCGTTGGGCTTCGACGCCAACCGCTTCAAGCTGCTGGCCTTTGTTCAGTCGGCGGCGCTGGCTGGCCTGGCAGGGTCGATGAAGGCGTTGGTGCTTGGCTTTGAGACGCTGACGGATGTCCACTGGACTATGTCGGGGACGGTGATCCTGATGACGCTGGTGGGGGGCATGGGTACGCTGACGGGGCCGGTGATTGGCGCGCTGGTCATTGTCGTGCTGGAGAACAAGCTTGGAGATATCGGCACCGGGCTGGCCAGCATGACGGGGGTGGAGTGGTTTGCAGCGCTGGGTGAGTCGGTCACGCTGGTGACCGGCGTGATCTTTATCCTGTGCGTGCTCACGTTCCGCCGCGGGATCATGGGGGAGGTGCAGGCGTGGATGCGTCGCGGGTCGGGACAGGGCTAGGCTTGCGCCATTGGCTGCGGTATTGCGGCTGCAACTGAGAGTGTTTTCCCCCCTCTCCCGCAAGCGGGAGAGGGGGGAAACCGCCGGAGACGTAGACAGTTTGTCAGCCGTCGGTCGCCAACAGCAATCGAGGCCGCCATGCAATGCATGGCGGCCTCGGATCTTGAAGCTTGAGATCAGTCGAGCGTAAGAACGTACTTGCCAGCGACCTGCCCCGATGCCAGTTTTGTCAGCGCTTCACCAGCACGGGCCAGCGGCAGCACCCCGGCAATCGGCGGCCGGATTGCCCCTTGCTCATACAGGCTGAAGAGCTTTTCCTGCACCGCCTGGACCTTCCCGGGCTGCCGCTCCCGATAGTCGCTCCACTGCAGCCCGCCTACGCTGATGTTCTTGACCAGCAGGTAGTTGGCCTTGATTTCAGGGATGCGACCAGCGGCAAAGCCGATGACCACAGCACGACCGCACCATGCCATCGCGCGCAAGGCCGCATCGAATACGTCACCGCCAAGCGTGTCGAGCAGAACATCCGCACCGTGCCCTCCAGTTGCGACGCGAACCTGGTCGCGCAGGGCATCCCGCAGGTTCGGCACCGCCAGGTCAATAACAGCGTCCGCGCCCATCTCCATGACGGCCTTCGCATGCCCGGCACCGCTGACGCCGGCGAGTGCCGTACCGCCAAGTCCCTTCACGATCTGGAGCGCCGCAGACCCGACGCCACCGGCAGCGCCGGTCACCAGCACCGTTTCGCCTTCCTGGTATCCCCCTCGTTCGACCAGCGCGAAGTATGCGGTCTGATAGACCAGCCCCATCGCCGCGGCGTCTTCGAACGACATGCTGTCCGGGATCCGGAAACAGGCGTTCTCGCTGGCACTGACGAGTTCGGCAAAGGCACCGTATTCGAGCTGCGCGACCACGCGGTCGCCGGGACGCAGCTTCCTGACGTCACTGCCGACCGCGCGCACGACCCCGGCAGCATCCTTGCCCGGTGCGAAAGGGCGCTCGGGCAGTATCTGGTACTTGCCACGCACCACCAGCAGGTCGGGATAGTTGACCGCGGCGGCGCGGACTTCAATCAGGACACCATCGGCAGGGAGCACCGGATCCGGCAGTTCGCCAATGGACAGATGTTCGGGCTCATTGAACTCCTGGATAACGATAGCTTTCATATCTTATGGCTCTAGAAGATGGTTGTCGGCGCCAAGGGCGGGCGATGTCTGCTCGGGGCTCATGTTGCGGAATGCCGCGTCCACCGGAACGGGCAACGCGGGCAATGTGGTGCCGGCCGCGGTCTTCACGGTCCGGTCAAACAGATGTCGTGCAGCGAAATGCGGATCCGCGGTCGCTTCCTCCAGGCTGACCACGCGGCTGGTGCAAACGTCCTGTCCCGCGAAGCGGTCCATCCAGTAGTCAGCCGTGTGCTCTGCCACGGCGGCGGCGACAGCCTCGGTTGCCTCTGCCGGCGAGAGCCGGTCGAGTGCCGCGGCGTCCAGTCCGATCAGCGTGGTGAAGTTGCCCCAGAACTTTTCTTCGATCGGTGCCGCGGCGAGGAAAGCGCCATCGGCGGTCCGGTAGACCTGATACCGCGGCGAGCCCCCGGTCACCAGGTCCGAGGCAGGGCGGGGCCACTGTCCCCGGGCACCGGCACCGAGTCCCCAGTACTGGAACGCAAACAGGTTGTCGGCCATGGCGATGTCCAGATGGATGCCTTTGCCGCTCTGCTCGCGCTGGCGCAGTGCCAGCAGGATATTGATCATGGCCGGATACGCGCCGCCGGCAATGTCGGCAATCAGCGCCGGCGGCAGCCCCGGCTTGCCGTCAGCGCCGGCGGTCAGTGACAGCATGCCCGCAGCGGCGACGTAGTTCAGGTCATGCGCGGCCTCGTTCGCCCTTGGACCGTGCTGGCCAAAGCCGGTGATCGAGCAGTAGACGAGGCGAGGATTGATCTCCGCGACATCCGCATAGCCAAGCCCCAGCCGGTCCATCACACCCGGCCGGAATTGCTCGAGCAGGACGTCGGCCTCCCGAATCAGCGGCACAAGGCTGTCGATCGCAGTCGGCGATTTCAGATCGATGGCGACGGATTTCTTGCCGCGATTGAGCAGTACGAAGTTGGTACTGTCCTCATCGGCCTTGGGCTCGTACGATCGCATCTCGTCGCCGCGGCCGGGTCGCTCGAACTTGATGACCTCGGCCCCAGCCTCTGCCAGCAGCAGGGAACACAGCGGCCCGGGCAACAGGGTGCTGAAATCCAGCACCTTCACCCCAGTCAGTGGTTGTGTCATGGCGTCCCTGCCTTGGCGCGTTCGGCAGCGACGCGGGCGCGGCGTGCAGGCGCATAAGGCTCCTGGCCCAGCGCCTCGTAGAGCGCCTGCGAGACCGCGTAGTGCTGTGCCAGCCCGGTACGCTCGAGCAGCGAGATGGGCCCTTCCGGGTAGCCGAGACCCAGGCACAGGGTCTTGTCCAGGTCCGCGGCGCTGGCCAGTTTTTCGTCCAGGCGCCGCAATGCCGCGTTGAAGTAGGGCCGGATCAGCCGGTCGACGATGCGGCCGGGAAAGTCATTGCAAACCGCCACCACTAGCCCGCTGGCCTGGAATGCTGCTTTGGCAGCCTCGATCGCTGCGGGATCCGTACCCGGTTGCCGCACCAGTTCTACCAGCGGGCTGGGATCGGCATTGCCCAGCCGGAAGCGGGCGAAGCCAACGACATTCGATCCTTCCAGGCCGCGGCTCTCGCCGGTATGGAAGCCCAGACATTCAGTATCGAGCTCAATCGCCACAAAGGCCCGGGCCTCATGGCCGGTACCGCTGGCATAGGCCGCGCCCGCGTTGGCGCCGAGGTAGACCAGGCCCTCGCCGTCCACAGTGGATTGTTCCAGGAAGGCGTGCGGGGCAGGGAAGGCGCGGCTCTCGCCGGCACGTACGATCTCGTATCGCATATCAGGCTCCGAACATCTTGGTATCGCCGTAGACGTGAAAACCTCTGCCGGTCTTCTTGCCAAGGCGGTTGGCGGCGATCATGCGCCGCACCAGCGGCGGGCAGGCGGCACGCGGCTCATGGGTCAGGCCATGCATGGCCTCGCACAGTAGCTTCTGGGTATCCATGCCGACCAGGTCGAGCAGTTCGAGCGGGCCCATGGGATAGCCGAGCGCGGTCTTGATTGCCAGGTCGATATCGGCGGGCTCGGCCACGCCTTGCTCGACCAGCCTGATGGCGTCGTTGTTGAACGGGATCAGGAAGTAGTTGAGGATGAAGCCTGGCGTGTCCTGCGTGGTCACGGGCTTCTGTCCCATGGCCTCGGCAAAGGCCCATGCACGCTGGTAGGTCTCGTCGGACGTTGCGAGCCCGGGGGACATCTCGATCAGCTTCATCAGCTGCGCCGGCAGGCAGAAGTGCATGCCGACGAAGCGGTCCGGCCGGCCGGAGCCGCCGGCGATCTCGGTGATGGAGATCGTGGAGGTGTTCGACGCAAAGATCGTGTGCTCGGGGCAGACCGGGTCGAGCGCCTGGAACAACTGGTGCTTGACCGCGAGATCCTCGAAGACGGCCTCGATGACGATGTCGCACTCTGCAAGGCTCGCTAGTTCGGTGGTGCCTTGCCACCGGTCCAGGGCGGCGGCGGCAGCGCCTGGCGGCAGCTTGCCGCGTTCCTCCGATTTCTTCAGGAAAGCCTCGGTCTGGCCTCTGGCGCGGTCGAGCGCCTCTTGCCTGGCATCGAACACGATGGTCCGGAATCCCGCGCGGGCCGCCACAATGGCGATCCCCGCCCCCATGGTGCCGGCGCCGGCCACGCCGACGGTTTGGATACTTGTCACCGTTGTCTCCTACTTCTTCAAGAAACTGCGTCCGATCAGCTGGCGGTGCACCTGGTTCGTGCCCTCCCAGATCTGCGTGATCTTGGCGTCGCGCATCAGACGTTCGACGCGATAGTCGTTGCAGTAGCCGTAGCCACCCAGAAGCTGGACGGCATCCGTCGTGATCCGCATGGCGGCATCCGATGCGCGCAGCTTCAGCATCGAGGCCTCGACGCCGAAGTCCTTCTCGCCCGCGTCGACCATCGCGCCGACGCGCCACAGCCACGATTCGCACAGCGCCAGTTCCGAGGCGAGGTCGGCCAGCATGAACTGGATGCCCTGGAATTCCAGGATCCGCTTGCCCGATTGCCGGCGCTCGTTGATATACGCAACGGCATCCTCGAAGGCCGCGCGGGCGATGCCCAGCGCATGTGCCGCGACGCTGGGCCGCGAGCGGTTCAGCGAGCCGAACAGGATGCGCAGGCCGTCCCCGGGATTGCCGATCAGGTTGGCGCGCGGCACGCGGCAGCCATCGAACGCCAGGCTGGCGGTGCTGGAGGCGCGTGTGCCCATCTTGTGCTCCGTGCCCAGCACGCGCAGCCCCTCGGTGCCTTTCTCCAGGATCACCGCTGAAATGGCTGCCTTGGGATCGCTGATCTCCGACCATTTGCCGAACAGCAGGTACTGGTCGGCGACGTCGCCGTTGGTGATAAAGGTCTTGCCACCGTCGATGACGATGTCATCGTTGTCAGGGGTAAAGCTGGTGCGCATGCCGGTCGCGTCGGAGCCGGCCGACGGCTCGGTGATCGCCAGCGCAGCTAGGCCGCCCTCGGCAATCCGTGGCAGCAGGCGGGCCTTCTGTTCCTCGCTGCCGTATTCGATCAGCGGCTTGATGGCATGGAAATTCGTCGCCCAGACGATGCCGGTCGATGCACACGCCTTGGAGATCTCCCGTACGCAAGCGAGGTAGCAGAGATAGGAGAGTTGCGCGCCGCCATAGGCGTCCGGGACGAACATCGCGTTCAACCCCAGCGCGTTGATCGCCTGCACGTTTTCCCACGGGAAGGCGCCGGTGCGGTCATATTCGGCGGCGCGCGGCGCGATCTGCGTTTCACAGAGATCCTTGACGCTGTCCAGGATCATCCTCTCTTCGTCAGAGAGGGGCAGGCGGGCGTCCAGTCGTTCCAGAATGTTCATGTGTGCATCCTCGATCAAAGGGCCATGCCCTGGCCGCCGTCGACATAGAGCGTTTCGCCGGTCAGGAAGCGTCCGGGCAGCTGGAACAGCATGGCGACGAGCCGGCCAATGTCGGCGGCTTGCCCCGGGCCGCCGGCCGGAATGCGCTTCTTCAGGAACGCTTGCAGCGCCTCGCCGTTCAGCTCCTCCCGGTTCAGGTCCGTCTCGATGTACCCGGGCGCGATATTGAGCACGCGGATGCCGTTGCGGGCCCATTCCACGGCAAGGCAGCGCGAGATCGCGCCCACCGCGGCCTTGGACGCGCAGTAGGCGGCGTTGCCCTTGACGCCCAGCTTGTCGTAAAACGAGCCGATATTGACGACGAGGGACGAACCGCTCTCGCACAGGTAGGGGTAGGCGGCCTGGCTGGCAAGCAGCACCGAGGTGGCATTGGTCGTCATCACCCGTTCGAAGTCTGCAAGCGGGAAGGTTGCGGACGTGCCTTGTAAATGGATGCCCGCGTTGTTGACCAGCCCCACCACCGGCTTGCCGAACATCCCCGGCACCGCGGCGAGTGCAGCCTGGACCGAGTCCGGGTCAGTGATATCGCAGCGCATGGCGCGCAGCCGGCCTTGCGCTGCTTCGTCCAGTCCTTGTAGATCGGGAAGCTCGCCGGAGCGGGACAGGCACGCCACGTGCAAGCCGGTGCCGGCAAGCTCGGTTGAAATGGATGCACCGATCCCGCGGCTGCCGCCCGTCACGATGACCGTACCGTTGATCTCAGGCATCTTTGAACTCCGGAGTGCGTTTTTGCAGGAAGGCGCGCATGCCTTCCGCAGCATCGGCGGTCTGGTAGGCAAGCGTGGACAGGTCGGCTTCGATGTCCAGGCCCTCGTCCAGCGTGGTTGCCATGCCGCGTGAGACGGCCTCGCGGGCAAACAACGATGCGCACCGGCTGTAACCGATGAAGTCCGCCATAAAGGTCTTGCCAAGTTCCTCCGGCTGACCTTCTGGCACGACACGGTTGACCAGGCCCCAGCGCTCGGCCTCGATCGCATCGACCGTCCGCCCCGACATCACCAGCTCGGTGGCGCGCGCTTCGCCCACCAGGCGCGGCAGCCGCTGGGTGCCGCCGTAGCCGGGAATCAGGCCAAGCTTGATCTCCGGCAGGCCCATGCGCGCCTTGACCGTGGCGATGCGGAAGGTGCAGGCCATGGCCAGTTCGAGCCCGCCGCCGAAGGCGTAGCCATGCAGCACCGCCACGGACGGGATCCGCAGCGCGGCCAGCTTGGCGAAAGTGCGCTGGCCCAGCTGGGCGCCGAGGCGCTGTGCCATCAGGTCCCGGTCCATCAGCTCCTTGATGTCGGCGCCAGCGCAGAAGGCCTTGGGGCCCGCGCCAGTGACGATCAGCGCGCGCGCATCGGATGCGGCCACCTGGTCGAGGGTGTATGACAAGGCCTCGATCATCGTGAACTGCAGCGCGTTCAGTGCATCGGGCCGGTTCAGGGTCAGGACCGCGTACGCGCCGGCATACTTGATGTCAATCGCCATGGTTATGCTCCTGCAACTGCACGTGCCCGATAACGGACGGCCGTCGGCTTCAATTGTCCGCGCAGGGTCATGTCGACCAGTTCGCGTTTGAGGATCTTTCCGCTGGCAGTTAGCGGGAAGCTGTCGAGCCCGAGGAAGTACTCCGGCATGTCGTACTTGGACAAGCCGCAGCCCGCGAGGTGTTCCAGCATGTCGTTCGCCGGCAGCTCCTGCCCGGCGCGCACGATGACCGCCAGGCAGACCTTCTCGCCCAGGCGCTCGTCCTGCACCGGGTAGGCCGCGGCGCGCTCCACCTTGGGATGGCGCATGGCGAGCTCCTCGATCCGTGCCGGGTGGATGTTGTGCCCGCCGCGGATGATCAGGTCCTTCTTGCGTCCCACGATCACCACGCAGCCGTTCTCGTCGACGATGCCAAGATCCCCGCTCATGAACCAGCCATGGATGTTGAACGAGGTTTCGGTAGCGACCTGGTTGCTGAAGTACCCGAGCATCAACAGGCCGCCGCGCCCGCCGATCTCGCCGACTTCGCCGACTTCGGCTTCTTCGTCGATGTTGTCCTGCTTCCAGAGCTTCACCTCGTAGCCCCTGCATGCGCGTCCGCAGGTGGACACGATAGTGTCCTGCGTGTCGGTCGGAACGGTGTAGTTGTGGGAGCCGTTCTCGGTCATGCCATACACGTTCTGCGGCGTCACGCCCAGGCTGACGAACTTCTGCGCGACTTCGCGAGGGATGGCCGCGCCGGCCATGTAGAAGGTGCGGACCTCGCCCAGCGACGTCATGCTGCGGTCGCGTACCGCCTGCAGGATGTCCATTGCATGGGTGGGCACGCCCATCACGTAGGTCGCCCCCGTTTCCAGGATCCAGTCGAGCGCGTGCTTGCCGGCGCGCAGGTTGGTCATCACCATTTCCAGCCCGGCCACCAGCATCTGCTCCATCGCGACCGTCGCAATGTGGTGGCTCATCGGGCTGAGCGTCAGCAGCGTGGTATCGGCCGTGTGGCCCCAGTCCTCTACCAGCGCACGGCCATTCGCCAGCAGCGTGTTGTCGCTGTGCATGACGCCCTTCGGCAGGCCAGTGGTGCCAGATGTGAAGGCCAGATAGACGATCTTGTCCGGGTTCAGGTCCGGCGTGGAAAGGGCAGAAGGAGGCTGCCTGTCCGGGAACGGAAGGGCGCCCTCAGGCAACGCGGCATCGCCGGCAGCCGGATTGGGCAGCGCAAATACGCACCCCAGCGTCGGGATATCCGCCACCCTGGCGAAGATGGAGTTGCGGTCCGAGTCTGCGCCATAGCCCGGCATCGCAAACAGCGCGCGGCACTGGATCCGGTTCAGCAGCGTGCAGATCTCGTCGACGGTGTAGTTCTGGTGCAGCGACGGGCAGCAGACGTAGCCATTGCGCGAGCACGCCAGGAAGATGATGGTCGCCTGCACGACGTTGGGCAGCCAGATGCCGACGCGGTCGCCGGGCTTCATGCCCTGGCGATGGAGCGCTTCGGCGACGCTGTCGACCCAGTCGACCACTTCGCGCCAGGTCAGCCTGACATCGGCATCGCGCAGTGCGCAGGAGGTGGGACGCTCGCGCGCATGGCGCCGGGCCAGCGTGTACAGCGTCTCCTGCTGCCAGATGCCAGACAGGTAGTAGTCCCTCGCATTCTGCGGGTTGTGAAGGGTCAGGATGTTCTGCATGATGGTCACCCGTACTTCAATGTCCGAACTTCGACGCATCGGGCTTGCGGCGCTCGGCGAAGGCGGCCGCCAACTCGTCGTGCTCGTCCGATTCGAGGTAGCCGCGCAGCAGCAGGTCGTGCGCCATCCGCGACAGGCCGCTCACGCCGCCGTGGCGCGCGTTGAAGGCGCTCTTCAGCGAGGCCAGCGCGAATGCGCCGCGCTCGGCGACCTCCAGGGCATACTCGCGCGTGGCGGCACGAAGCTGGTCATCCGGTACGACCCGGTTGATCAGGCCGATCTCAAGCGCCTCTTTCGCGCTGATCTTGGGATTGCGGTACCAGATGTCCTTGGCGCGCTTCTTTCCGACCAGGTCCTCCAGGTACCACGTGCCATAGCCGGCGTCGAAGCTGCCGACCATCGGGCCCACCTGGCGGAAAACCGCGGATTCCTTCGCGATGGTCAGATCGCAGACGACCTGCAGCACATTGCCCCCGCCCACCGCGAAGCCATTGACCGACGCAATCACGGGCTTTTGCAGCCGGTCGATGCTCTCGTACATCTCAAGCGTCGGCAGTACCCCGGCATAGAGCATAGTGTCCTGCATGCCGTCCTTGCGGCCACCGGTGCAGAAGAACTTGTCGCCGGCGCCAGTGATCACGATCACGCGCGTACGGGTTTCACGGCGGATCGCGTTGATGCAGTCGCGAATCTCGTGGCACATGGTCTCCGTGAACATGTTGCCGTCATCCGGCCGGTTCAGCGTGATCGTGCCGATGGGGCCGTCTTCTTCGTAGAGGATTTCCGAGTAGCTCATTTTGTCTCCTGGTTAGACGATTTCTGAGTCGATGAGGCCTGCGATACACGTCGCGGACATGGCAAGGCGTTCCGCGAGAATGCGTTCGGTGTCCTGCCCGAGGGCGGGGGGAGGGGTGCGGTAGACGGCGCTGGCGCCGTCGAAGGCGATGCCGAGGCCAACCTGCGGGACACGGCCCGCGGCACCCTGGCCGGCAAAGAACATGCCGGCGGCGCGCAACGGCGCGTCGTCAACCAGCTGCTCGATGCTGTTGATCGGCCCGGCAGGGATCCTGTGCCGTGCGAACAGCGCCAGCCAGTGTTCACGCGGTCGGGTGGCCAGGATCTCTGCAATGGCAGCCACGATTGTTTCTCGTGCCTGGCGACGTTTGGCGTTGGTTTCAAAACCGGCCTGCTTGCCATAGGCGGGGTATTCGACCGCATCCCAGAAGCGCTGCCAGATCGCGTCGTTGCCCAGGCCCAGCGTGATGGGGAAGTCGGCGGTCTCGAACACCTGGTAGATGGCAATGACCGAGTCGGTACCGCCCGAGCGCATCGGCGGCTCGCCGGACCCGAGGAACGGGACGATCCGGGGTGACATGAAGCGCGTGGCGGTGGCAACCATCGACACGTCGACCTGCTTGCCGGCACCAGTGCGTTGCCGCTCGAACAAAGCGGCGAGCGTGGCCATGGCAATATCCTGGCCCGCCAGCAGGTCGGCCGCGGGGGTCCCGACCTTCTGTGCGGGCCGGCCTGCCTCACCGGTCAGATGCATCACACCTGAGTAGCCTTCGGCAATCAGGTCATAGCAGGGCAGGTCGGCGCGCTCGCCCTGCAGGCCGAAGCCGGTCACGGACACATGGATCAGCCCCGGGTGGATCGCCTTGAGCGTGGCGAAGTCCAGCCCGAGCTTTTCCTGCACCCGCTGCGTCGTATTCAGGACGACGACGTCGGCCTGGCGCACCAGTTGATGGGCGATGCCGCGACCCTCGGCCCGGGTCAGGTCGACCGTCATGCTCTGCTTGTTGCGGTTCATGCTCAGGAACCACAGCGATTCGCCATCGAGGAACGGCGGGCCCCAGCTGCGCGTATCGTCGCCGCCCACGCGCTTCTCGATCTTGATGACTTCCGCGCCAAGGTCGGCGAGCAGCAAGGTGCCGTAGGGGCCAGCGACTGAGGTGGTGAAGTCCAGCACGCGCACGCCTTCGAGGCAGCGCATGCCAGGGCCTGGGGGCATCGGCGGGAGTGTATTCAGGGCGTCCATTTCGGGTCGGTTGAACAAGGTCGCACCGGTAACCGCAAAGGGCGTGCCAGTGGTTTGGCATGCGCTTTGCAGTGATCCGGTGCGAGTTCCCGAGACCCAATTCCCGCTTGGCCTGGAAGCCGCGAAAGGCCTGCATCAGCGCGGCAGACAAGCGCAGCAGGTCTTAGAATTGGACTGTATTCGAGCTGTACTCGAGCGTAGTCGGAAAGGCACTTGTGTCTTCGGCGAAGACACTCACCGCCGGCCACGCTCCCCATGTGGTGGAGACATGAAACGAGAATCGGAAGGCATCCTCGTCCTGGACAACGAGGGCAAGACGACATTTGCAAGCGGACTGGGCCGCGACACGCTGGTCTCCGGTTCGCTGAGCCGCATGTGGCAGAACCGCGCCCGCGTTCCCGTCAAGCGGCTTTCAGCCATGACGGAACTGGAACGCCCGCTGACGGTGGCGGCCATTCCTACCCGCGATGCCGTCTGCTTCCTGATCTTTGCCATGCAGGAAGCAGACGAACTGACGGAATTCCTGGCCAGCGTGGATTCGGCCGAGGACATCCTCAGGCACTTTGTGACCGACCCCTACAAGGCCATGGTGGTGGTCGATACCGCGGGCAAGATCACCTACATGAGCCCGGTCCATGAGCGGTTCTTCCGGCTCAAGCATGGCGAGGCAATCGGCCGTCCGGTGACCGAGGTCATCGAGAACAGCAAGCTCCAAGAAGTAGTAAAGACTGGCAAGGCGCAGGTCGCACAGCTGCAGGAGATGAATGGCGTCACGCGCGTCGTTTCGCGCCTGCCGATCTTCGACAGCAACAAGCGGGTGGTGGCCGCCATCGGACAGGTGATGTTCAAAGGACCGGAGGCGATGCGGGAGCTGACCGGCGAGCTGGCGCGAGTCAAGCAGGAACTGGACTTCTACAAGCGCGAGCTCTCAGGCATCCGCAATCGCAGCTACGGCCTGGACCAGATTGTCGGCAGCAGCGATGCAGTACGCAGGCTCAAGGAGGACATCCTGCGGGTCGCGCCGCTCGACGTACCGGTCCTGCTGGCCGGCGAGAGCGGCACGGGCAAGGAGATGGTCGCCCATGCCATCCATATGCTGAGCCCCCGCAGCGACAAGCCGCTGATCCTCGTCAACGCTGCGGCGATGCCCCCGAATCTGGTGGAAAGCGAGTTGTTCGGCTATGAGCCCGGGGCATTTACCGGAGCGGACCGGAAGGGGCGAAAGGGCAAGTTCGAGGCGGCGGACACCGGCACCATGTTCCTGGACGAAATCGGTGACATGCCGATCGACATGCAGGTGAAACTGCTGCGCGTGCTGCAAGACGGCCAGTTCGAGCGCATCGGCGGCGAACGGGCCCGGCATTCCGATTTTCGGCTGATCTCAGCCAGTAATCGCGACTTCAAGTCCATGATCGCCAGCTCGACGTTCCGGCTCGACCTGTTCTACCGGATCAGCGCGGTCACCTTGCGCCTGCCCGCGCTGCGCGATCGCCTCGAAGACATCCCCGAACTTGCCGACACCTTCCTCGAGGCATTTGCGTCGCGGCACGGTGCCCCCAAGAAGGCCATTTCCGAGTCGGCCATCCGCCACCTGCAGTCTTGCGCGTGGCCGGGCAACATCCGGCAGCTGCAGCACGCGATCGAGCGTGCGGCGATCTTCTGCGATGGTCCCGCGTTGTCCATCGCCGACTTCGGCAGCCTCGAAGGGGCCGACCAATCGCCGGGAAGACGCCCGGCAGGCACCGACAGCCCGGTCGGAAAGGGCAAGGCGGATATCCGCGAGGCCAAGGAACGGGTGGAATGCGAGCTGATTCTCGAGGCCATGCGGCGCACGGGTGGCAACAAGAAGCGCGTGGCGGAAGAGCTCGGTATCTCCCGCTCTTACCTCTACAAGCGGTTGAGCATGATGGAGGAGGCTCGCGATGACGAGCCGGCCTCCCGCTGACAGTCCACCGCGCTATAGCATCGGAGACGTACGGTTCAGCACAGCCTTGAGGGCAAAGCTGGACCGTATGTGCTCGACGCCCTTGATGCGCGTCAGCGTCCGGGTCAGGAAGTTCTGATACGACCCCATATCCGGTACCACCACACGCAAAATGAAGTCCGCATCGCCGGTCATGGTGAAGCAGCTCATGACCTCCGGCGCGACAACAATCTCCTTCTCGAAGCGGGCAATCGCGGCCTCCGACTGGTTCTCCAGCGTGACGGCGACGAACACATTGAGTTCCCCGATCAGCTTGCCTTCGTCCAGCCGCGCCACGTAGCCGCGGATATATCCCTGTTCCTCAAGCCTGTGGACGCGCTTGAGCGTAGGCGTCAGCGACAGCCCGATCCGCTCCGACAGTTCCCGCCAACTCAGCCGCCCGTCGCGCGCCAGTTCCCGCAGGATTTGCAGGTCTGCTTTGTCGAGATTGTGGACATAGTTCATTTGATCTGTGCGCTTGGCTTGAGGTAGTTCAAACGTACTACAAAACGACCAACATGTAATGCACTTTGGTGCAGATCGATGCGGGGCGAAACCTAAACTAACTCATCCATTTTCAAGATGAAATCCCCCCGGAGACACGCGTGGTTAATCAAGCGACGTTGCCCAGCGCATCGGGTTCGGCGGCAGCCGAGCAACGAACATTCCTGACCGGCATACAGGCACTGGTTCGCCTGCCGATGATACAGCGCGAGCTCGACCGTGCGCGCGGCCTCAGCACGGCCGGCCTGGTATCCGGCTACCGTGGGTCGCCGCTCGGCGCGTACGACCAGCAACTGTGGAAGGCATCGAAGCAGCTCGCGGCCCATGATGTGGTGTTCCAGCCGGGTCTCAATGAGGACCTTGCCGCCACCGCCCTATGGGGTGCACAGATGCACCGCGCCTTCGGCGAAACCAAAGCCGACGGCGTCTTTGGCATCTGGTACGGAAAGGGCCCGGGCGTAGACCGCACGGGCGACGTCTTCCGCTGCGCCAACATGCTTGGCACGTCGAAACTGGGCGGCGTGCTCGCCGTTTCCGGCGATGACCACGCCGCGCAGTCGTCCACGTTTCCGCACCAGACCGACGGCATCTTTCATTCGGCATCGATTCCCGTGCTGCAGCCGGGGAATGTGCGCGAGGTCATCGAGCTCGGCCTGGCTGGCATCGCGATGTCGCGCTTCTCCGGGCTATGGGTATCGCTGAAGACGATCGCGGAGGTGGTGGAAACCGCTGCCACCGTCGACCTGGGTGCCTGGCCGGCCTTCGTCGAACCGGCCGACTTCACCGTGCCCGCCCACGGACTCAACTGGGATCCGAGCGTGGCATGGCCAGGCGAGCGCGCGGAACTCGAGCGCCGCCTGATCGAAGAACGCCTCCCCGCCGCGCGCGCATGGGCAAGGGCGAACCGGCTCGACCGCGTCGTGGTCGAGGCGCCCGCCAGGCGGCTCGGGATCATCACCGTCGGCAAGGCACACCAGGACCTGATGCAGGCGTGCCGCGACCTTGGCCTGGCCGATGCCGACCTGCGCGCCATGGGCGTCTCCGTCTACAAGGTGGCGATGAGCTGGCCACTGGAAACCGAGGGCGCGTGCGCGTTCGCGGCGGGGCATCGGGAAGTGCTCGTGGTCGAAGAGAAGCGCGCCAACGTCGAGGCCCAGCTCAAGCAGGCGCTGTTCCACCGGCCCGCGTCGGAACGCCCCGTCGTGACCGGCAAGACCGACCAGGATGGCGCGGCGCTGCTGCCGGAGATATCCGAGCTGAGTGCCAACCTCGTTGCCGGCGTGCTGGTGCGCCGGGTGCTGGCCAACGGCATCGACGCGCCCTGGATGCAGGATCGCCTTGCCGTCCTCGACGCCGCCGCGAAGGAGCCTTCCGCTGCCGTCATCCCCATCCGCCGGCCATACTTCTGCTCGGGTTGCCCGCACAACACCTCGACGCGCACGCCGGACGGCTCGATCAGCAGCGGCGGGATCGGCTGCCACGTGATGGCGATCTCCCAGCCGGAACTGAAGACCAGGGTAATGAGCCACATGGGCGGCGAGGGCGCGCAGTGGGTTGGCGCGGCACCGTTCTCCAAAACGGCGCACGTGTTCCAGAACCTCGGCGACGGCACCTACCAGCACTCCGGCCTGCTTGCGATCCGTGCCGCCATCGCCGCGAAGACCAACATCACCTACAAGATCCTGTACAACGACGCGGTCGCGATGACCGGCGGGCAGCCCGCGGAGGGCGTGAACGATCCCGCCCGCATCACGCGGCAACTGCACGCGGAGGGCGTGGGCCGGATTGCGCTGGTCACCGACGATCCTGCGCGATGGCAGGGCAATAAGGAGCTGGCGCCAGGGGTGGAGGTCTTCCATCGCGACCAGCTCGATGCGGTCCAGCGCCAGCTCAGGGAGATTGCCGGCGTCACGGCGATCGTCTACGAGCAGACCTGCGCGGCCGAGAAGCGGCGGCGCCGCAAGCGCAAGGAGATGCCGGACCCGGACCGGCGCTTGTTTATCAATCACCAGGTCTGCGAGGGTTGCGGCGATTGCTCGGTGCAGTCGAACTGCATCTCCATCGAGCCGCTCGAAACCGCGCTCGGGCGCAAGCGCACCATCAACCAGAGCGCCTGCAACAAGGACTTCTCCTGCGTCAAGGGCTTCTGCCCGAGCTTCGTCGAGGTGGAAGGTGTCGCGCTGCGCAAGCCGGACAAGCGGCGGCTGGCCGCCATGGAGGCGGAGCTGGTTGCCAAACTGGCTGCACCGGCACTCCCCGCGCTGGACGAGCCGTTCAACATCTACATCACCGGCATCGGCGGCTCCGGCGTCCTGACGATGGGCGCCTTGCTCGGCGCGGCGGCAAGCTTCGACGACCTGGCGGCTACGGTGCTCGACTTCACCGGCATGGCGCAGAAGAACGGTGCCGTCGTCAGCCAGGTGCGTATCGCGATGGCCGACTTCCAGATCCCGGCGTCGCGCATCGGCGAAGGCAAGGCCGACCTGCTGCTGGGCGCCGACCTGGTGGTGTCCGCGGCGGTCGACTCGCTGACCCGGCTGGCGCCGGGCCGCACCGCCGCCGTCCTCAACCTGGCGGAAACGCCCACGCCGGATGTGATCCGCAACCGGGACGCCGCATTGCCGGTCAGGCTGATGCATGACCGGGTCCGCAGCCGGTGCCACGGCGCATCGTTCCATGCCATGGATGCCGGCGCGCTGGCGCAGCGCATCTTCGGCGATACGTTGCCGACGCACACCATGATGCTCGGTTATGCGTGGCAGCAGGGGCTGGTCCCGTTGAGCCGCGAAGCGATCGAACAGGCGATCGAGCGCAATGGCGCGGCCGTCGAGATGAACAAGTCGGCGTTCAACTGGGGACGTATCGCCGCGGCCAGGCCGGATGCACTGGATGCCATCGGGGAGCAGCCGCTTGCATCGAACCCGGAGGCGGTTTCGCTGGATGCGCTGATCGATCTGCATCAACGCCAGCTCGTCGAATACCAGGGCAACGACTATGCAAAGAAGTATCTCGACCTGATTGCCTTGGTGAGAGCCGCGGAGACCCAGGCGAAGCCCGGCAGCGAGGCATTGACCACGGCCGTGGCCCGCAGCGCCTACAAGCTGATGGCGTACAAGGACGAGTATGAGGTGGCCCGCCTGTACACCGCACCGGCATTCCGCGAGTCGTTGCAGAACCAGTTCTCGCAGGCGGACAAGGTATCGCTCTGGCTGGCACCGCCGCTGCTGTCCCGTACCGATCCGAAGACCCGCCGGCCGCAGAAGCGCAAGTTCGGGCCGTGGATCTTTCCTGTGCTCAAGGCGATTTCCGGTCTTCGAGGGCTGCGGGGAACGCCGCTGGATCTCTTCGGCTATACCGCCGAGCGACGCGCGGAGCGACGCCTCATCTCCGAGTACTTCCATGATGTCCGGAAGGTCTGCGCGCAGCTCACGCCGCAGACGCTCCAGCAGGCGGTCGAATTTGCGGCAATGCCGATGGAGATTCGGGGCTTCGGCCCGGTGAAGGCGCAGGCCATGGAGGCCCATGCCGCGCGGCGTGCCGCGGCGCTGGCGGGGATAACGGACGGGGCCGGCGGTGAAAGCGGCAAACAACAACTCATCAGTGCCAATGCCGCTTGACCAGGCGGCCAGGGAAACAAGGTAGACCATTCATATGAAAAGCAACGACATCCAATTCTCGCGCCGTGCGCAAGCACTGACCAGTTCCGTCATCCGCGAAGTCCTGAAGCTGACGGAGAAGCCGGAGATCATCTCCTTCGCCGGCGGTCTCCCGTCCGCGCAGACCTTCCCTGTAGCGGCGCTCCAGGCCGCGTGCGAACGCTTGTTTGCCGATTCTCCCGCGGCGGCATTGCAGTATGCGCCGACCGAGGGGCTGCAGCCGCTGCGCCAGTGGGTGGCGGAGAAGCACGGGGTGGACAGCGCTCATGTGCTGATCACCACGGGCTCGCAGCAGGCACTGGACCTGCTGGCCAAGGTCTTCATCGACCCGGGCAGCAAGGTGCTGGTGGAAGCGCCGACCTACCTTGGCGCGTTGCAGGCGTTCTCGCTTTCCGAACCAGCCTACGCCGAGGTGCCGACCGACGACCAGGGCCTGCAGCCGGAGGCGCTGACCGAAGCGCTCGCGGCCAGCGCCAGGTTCCTGTACACGATCCCGAATTTCCAGAATCCAACGGGGCGCCGGCTGCCGCTGGAGCGCCGCAAGGAGCTGGTGGCGCGAGCCAGGGAGCTTGGTGTTCTGCTGGTCGAGGACAACCCCTATGGCGAGCTGCGCTATAGCGGTTCGCCGCTGCCGTCGCTGCATTCGCTGAACCCGGAAGGCGTGATCTACATGGGGTCGTTCTCCAAGATCCTGGCGCCGGGTTTGCGCCTGGGCTACATGCTGGCGCCGCCGGCGATCCACGCCAAGCTGGTGCAGGCAAAGCAGGCTTCCGACCTGCACACGCCCAGCTTCACGCAGCGCGTCGCCTACGAAGTCCTGAAGACCGGCATGCTCGACAGCCATATCGCTTCGGTCTGCGATCTCTATGGCAAGCACTGCGCGGCCATGCTCGACGCACTGTCGCGACACATGCCCGAGGGGGTACGGTGGAGCACGCCGGAAGGGGGCATGTTTATCTGGGTCGAACTGCCGGCGGCCATCGACACCATGGCCTTGCTCGAAGCAGCGGTAGCCAGGAACGTGGCCTTCGTTCCCGGCGCGCCGTTCTATGCCATCACGCCACGCAACAACACCCTGCGGCTCGCCTTCGTCACGGTGCCGCCGCAGAAGATCGAAGAGGGCATCGCCAGGCTCGGCGAGCTGGTCGCGAGCCATCTCCGCGTGCTGCAGCCGGCTGATCCGGTCGCGGCAGTTCAGTGAGGAGAAGCCATGCGTAAAGGCTACTGGATCGCATTGGTGGACGTCACCGATGTCGACGGCTACAAAGGCTATATCGAGGCCAACAAGGCTGTGTTCGAGAATTTCGGCGGGCGCTTCATCATCCGCAACGGCGAGAAGGAAGTCGTGGAGGGATCGCTTCGTTCGCGCGTGGTGGTGATCGAGTTCAGGGACTACCAGACGGCACTGGCATGCTATCGGTCGCCCGAGTATCGGGCCGCGATGGCTCTGCGCGAGCCGTATTCGCAGGGAGATATCGTCGTGATCGAAGGATATGAGGGGCTGCCGGCATGAGCAAAACAAAGGCGATCAGGATCCGCGAGACCGGCGGACCGGAAGTCATGGAGTGGGTAGGCGTTGACCTTGGCGAACCACGCGCCGGCGAGGTCCAGGTCAGGCATCACGCCGTGGGGGTCAACTTCATCGACGTGTATTTCCGCACGGGGCTGTATCCGATGCCGCTTCCCGGCGGCATCGGCATGGAGGCAGCGGGCGTGGTCACTGCCGTCGGGGCTGGCGTGACCAGCTTCCGGGTTGGCGATCGGGTGGCCTATGCGGGCAGCGTGCCGGGCTCGTACGCGCTGGAACGCGCGGTTCCGCAGGGCGAGCTGATCCATATCCCGGACGGCGTGGGTTTCGAAGAGGCCGCCGCGGTGACGCTGCAGGGCCTGACGACGCAATACCTGCTGCGCAGGGCATATCGCGTGAAGGCCGGCGACACGATCCTGATCCATGCTGCGGCGGGAGGGGTGGGTTTGCTGGTCTGCCAGTGGGCCAGGGCACTGGGTGCGCGGGTCATCGGCACGGTCAGCTCGGATGAGAAGGCGGAACTGGCCCGCGCAAACGGGTGCGACTTCCCCATCGTTTATTCCCGCGAAGACTTCACCAGTCGAGTGCGTGAGATCACCGGCGGGGAAGGGGTGCCGGTGGTCTATGACTCCATCGGCAAGGACACCTATGTCGGATCGCTCAACTGCCTGGCCCCGCTCGGCACGTTCGTCAGCTTCGGGAACTCATCCGGGCCGTTGCCGCCGATTGAGGCATTCGAGTTCACCAAACGAGGTTCGCTCTTCTTCACGCGGCCGCAGTTGTTTCACTATGCCGCCCGCCGAACCGATCTCGACGACATGGCTGCCGACCTGTTCGCCATGATGCAAAGCAGAACGGTGAAGGCGAACATCGGCAATCGCTATGCACTCGCCGATGCCGCACAGGCTCACATTGCCCTCGAGGGCAGGAAGACTATCGGATCCAGCGTTTTGATTCCGTAGACACAAGCAACATCTAACCGCAGACAGCCAGGAGCAACACATGCCCAAGGGATATTGGATCGGTCAGGTAGAGATTACCGACCCGGAGAAGTTCGCGGCGTATAGCGAAGCCAATCAGATCGCCTATCGGAAGTATGGGGGGCGGTATCTGATCAGGGGTGGCAATGCCGACGTGGTGGAAGGCAGTTTCCGGTCGCGCCTGGTGGTGATCGAGTTCGACGACTACGAAACCGCGCTCGCATGCTACCGGTCACCGGAGTATCAGATCGCAGCCAGCCTGCGCAAGGCTGGATCGACCGGCGATGTCGTGGTGGTCGAAGGCTACGCTGGCGCGCAACCCGAGGACGTGAGCCTGTAAAGCGTGAAAGCCGTGTAGTTGTTTTCTACCCGCGTCACTCGCTCACGCAAGGCGACGCGGCAGCCAGGGGGCCGCTTCCGATACGGAAGCGGTGCGGGCCTCAAGCTCGCTTTCGCGGTCCTGACGCAAGGCGTGTTGCCCCTGGCATTTCTTCCATCCCGACCGGTATGCCTTCGCGGAGCGAATCCCTGCCATGGCAACGCGATCGGTTGGGCAGCGCACCTCGCGATGCGCCACCATGCTCAGATCCGCGCGTCCGCAGCCGTTGGTGCCGGCGCCGGGCTAGAACTGACCGCCGTATCGACATGCTGCCCGGATGCGGACAGCCGATGGTTGATGCAGGCCAGCGCCAGGGCACCCATGATGCCCGCCGCACCGATCACCAGGAAGTTCTGTTCCAGCGGCAGCTTGAGCGAGACGATCAGGCCGATCAGCACCGGTGCCACGATGGCACCCAGCCGCCCGATACCCGAAGCCATGCCGACACCCGTGGAGCGGATCGACATGGGATAGAACTGCCCGCTGTAGGCATACGCCACGATCTGTGCGCCGGTGGTGCAAGCGCCGACGGCACCGATAAGCAGGTAGAGCACGTCAGTCGAGGTCTTGAACGTCATCAGGTACAGGAAGAAGGCGCCGAGCGCGTACATGCTCACCAGCACCCACTTGATGTGGAAACGGTCGGCAAGCCAGCCGCCACCGATCGCACCGACCACTGCCCCGAGGTTCAGCGCGATGACAAAGCTCAGCGCCGAGCCGAGGCTGTACCCCGACATCGCCATCAGCTTGGTCAGCCACGTGCTGAGCGCGTAGACCATGAACAAGCCGGTAAAGAATGCGATCCAGAACATGATCGTGCTGAAGCCGCGGCCATCCTGGAACAAGCGCGTCACCGGTGCGCCGGCGGCGCGGTCCTGCTTCGGAAGCTGGAAGGTGGCACCGGCATCCAGCCGCAGTTGCGGATCGATGCGTCGCACGACTTCACGCAGGTCGCGCTCGTTCTGGCGCGACACCAGGAATGACAGCGACTCCGGCATCGTCTTCAGGATGAAGGGGATCAGGAGCACCGGCACACCCGCCGCAAAGAAGACCACCTGCCAGCCGAACCCTGCGATGAACTGCTTGCCGATCACGGCGGCCAGGATGCCGCCGATCGCATATCCGGAGAACATCACGGTCGTCATAAAGCTGCGGATCCGCCGTGGCGAATACTCGGTCATCTGCGCAACGATGTTCGGCATGACGCCGCCGATCCCGAGGCCTGCGATAAAGCGCATCACGCTGAACGTGACCGGGTCGCTGGTAAGGCCCGCTGCCGCGGTGAACACGCTGAACAGGAACACGCACAGCGAAATGGTCCATCGACGACCGATCTTGTCGGACAGGGCACCGAGGAAGATGGCGCCGAACATCATGCCAAACAGCGCTGAACTGGCCATGAAGCCGGCCGTCGAGGCAGTGACGCCCATTTCCTTCATGATCGACGGCAGCGCGGCACCCGCCACGGCAATGTCGTAGCCGTCAATGATGATCACCAGCAGGCACCAGGCCAGGACCCGTGCATGAAATCTGTTGAATCTGGCCTCATCGGCCAGTTTATGCACGTCTATGTGCTGCATTGTGTGTCTCCTCCACCAGTTACGCCCTTGGAATCGTTCATGACGTCCCAGCGTGGCACCGCCGGGCAACGACGCTCACGCCGATGGAGCGAAATATGGTCGATGTACGGAGATGCGTCAATATCATGATGCATGTATCCGTGACGTATACGGGTAATTCCTGTGTTCATGCATTGTTTGCATGATAATTAAATCACTATGGTGATACTAATCCAGCCGGATTTCGTCGGGTTGTGAAGCGTGGGGCACTGATGGGGCGGGCAGGCTCAGCCAGCCTGTATAGGCGCCGCGAAATCAGGCGATTTTCAGGCTGCGGCACGGCGCGTCTTCGATTAGGCCTTGAACTACAAGGGCGAACGCCCGTCGATTTCCATTGATGGCAGCCCCAGGAGCGCGCGCGCCTGGGCCACTGTCGCCACGGGGCGCCCATATTCCTCGCACAAGGCCGCTAGCTGGCTGACCAGCGCGGCGTTGGAGGGCGCCAGTGTCTGCTTGTCAAGCCGCACATTGTCTTCCAGGCCGGTGCGGCAATGGCCGCCCAGTTCGAGCGACCAGCGCGCCATCGTCAACTGGTCCCGGCCGATGCCAGCGCCGGTCCAGGTCGCATCGGGTGCCAGGCGCCGCAGGGTGTGCACGTAGAAGGCGAGCACCTCGCGATCGACCGGCATCGCATTTTTGATCCCCATCACGAACTGGATATGCAGCGCGCCGTCGATCTTGCCGGCCTGTTGCATGGCCACCGCCTGGAAGATCATCGACAGGTCGAAGGCCTCTATCTCGGGCTTGACGGCGTAGGCCTTCATTTCCGCGGCGAGCCAGTCCACCAGGTCTGGCGGATTGTCATAGACGCGTGTCGGGAAATTGACCGAGCCGGTGGCAAGCGACGCCATGTCCGGCCGCAACGCCAGCATCCCGCCTCGCTCCTTTCCCGCGCCGGAGCGGCCGCCGGTGGAGACCTGCGTGATGATGCCCGGCGCATGCTTGCGGATGCCCTCCAGCACGCTGGCAAAGCGGTCCGGCTCGGAGGAGGGCGTCTCGTCGTCATTGCGCACGTGCAGGTGGACGAGCGTGGCCCCCGCCTCGAATGCGGCCTGGGTGGACTCGACCTGCTCGCTGACAGTGATCGGCACGGCAGGGTTGTCACGCTTGCGCGGCAGCGAGCCGGTGATGGCGACGGAGATAATGCAGGGCTGGGTCATATCGAGGCTCCGGGAGGGGTTAGTGCATCACGCCTGTGACAGGAAGTGGATCACCGCGTGCGAAAACGCCTCGGGCAATTCCCAGTTGGACAAATGCGCGGCGTTGAGCGCGAGGTATTCGGCGTCGGCAATGCCTTGCGCCAGCTCGCGGCCCTGTTCCGGCGTGGTGGCGGCATCCTGCACGCCCGCGATCACCAGCACGCGCGACCGGATGCCTGGCAGCAGGCCGCGCAGGTCGGCATCGCGCACAGCGGCGCAGTTGGCGATATAGCCGTCGGGATCCGTGGAGGCGAGCATGGCGAGCACGGGCGCCATGTGCTCCGGATCGCCTGCCAGCGCGGCCGGCGTGAACCAGCGGGCCAGCACGCCCTCGGCAATCTCCGCCATGCCCTCGTTGCGGACGCGCTCGATGCGCGTGTTCCAGCCGGACGCCGGGCCGATCAGCGCCGCGGTATTCGCCAGCACGAAGCGGCCGAAGCGCGCGGGCTGATGGCGTGCCAGCCAGATGCCGGTCATGCCGCCCATCGACAGGCCGCAGAAGTGGGCGTGATCGACACCGGCATGGTCCATCACCGCCAGCACGTCGGCACCGAGCTCGGCCATGCCGAACGGCGCTGTTGGCGCGCCGGAGGCGCCATGGCCGCGCGTGTCGTAGCGCAGCACGCGGAAGCGCTCCAGCAGCGCCGGCATCTGCGGATCCCACATCGACAGGGTGGTGCCCAGCGAGTTGGACAGGACCAGCACCGGCGCGCCGGCCGGACCGTGAAGTTCATAGTGAAGGCGAAGCCCGTCGCGGGTGGCAATGCACATGACGCGGTCTCCCTCAGCGGATCGATGAAGGATGCGGCGCCAGCGGGGTGACGGCGATCTTCATGTACGGGAACAGCGGCAGCCCCGACAGCAGCGTGTGCAGCGCCTCGTTGGACTCGACATCGAACACGCTGTAGTTGGCATACTCGCCGACCACGCGGTAGAGCTGCTGCCACTTGCCCTGGCGCTGCAGGTCCTGCGCATAGGCTTTCTCGCGCGCCTTGATGTCCTCCGCCTGCGCGGCGGGCATGTCGTGCGGCAGGCTCACGTCCATTCTTACCAGATACAGCATTGGTATCTCCTCGCTTGGATTCTCATGGGGTCTGATTGCAGGGAATCAGGCGCGGTCGCGCCGGTAGTGGGCGAGCTTGTCCTCGTCCAGTGCCATGCCGAGGCCGGGGCCCTGCGGCAGGTGCAACGCGAAGTCGCGGTAGACGGGGCGCTCGGCCACGATGTCGTCCTTCAGCAGCAGCGGGCCGAACAGTTCGGTGCCCCACGCCAGTTGCGGCAGGGTCGCAAAGCCGTGGGCGGCGGCTATGGTGCCGATGCTGCCTTCGAGCATGGTGCCGCCATACAGCGCGATGCCGGCCGCATCGCCCACCGCGGCCGTGCGCAGCATGCCGAAGATGCCGCCCGACTTGGCGATCTTCAGGGCGAACACGTCGGCGCCGCCGATGCGGGCCAGTTCCATCGCGTCCTCGGGCCCGCACACGGCTTCGTCGGCCATGATGGGCACCACGAAGCGCGCCGCCAGACGCGCCAGCGCGGCGCGTTGTTCGCGCGGCGTGGGCTGCTCGATCAGGTCGATGCCGGCGGCCTCCAGCATGGCAATGCCGGTGGCGGCATCCGCTTCGTTCCAGGCCTGGTTGACGTCCACCGTGACGCGCGCCCGCTCGCCCAGCGCGCGCTTGATCGCCGAAACGTGTGCCACGTCCTCGCGCACGCTGCGCCGGCCGATCTTGAGCTTGAAGGTGTCATGGCGGCGCTCGGCAAGCAGGCGCTCCGCCTCGTCGATGTCCCGCGCGGTGTCGCCGCTGGCCAGCGTCCACAGCACCGGCAGGGTGTCGCGCACGGCGCCGCCCAGCAGTGTCGCCAGCGGCACGCCGAGACGCTTGCCCTGCGCGTCCAGCAGCGCGGTTTCCAGCGCCGACTTGGCGAAGCGGTTGCCGCGCGCCACCTTGTTCAGCCGCGCCATGGCGGCGTGCACGTTGGTGGCGTCCTGCCCGAGCAGCGCCGGGGCGAGGTAAGCGTCGATGGTCAGCTTGATGCCCTCGGGGCTCTCGTCGCCATACGACAGTCCGCCGATGGTGGTGGCCTCGCCGATGCCCTCCACGCCATCGGCGCAGCGCAGGCGGACGATCACGAGGGTCTGCCGCTGCATGGTCGCCATGGCGAGCTGGTGCGGCCGGATGGTCGGTAGATCGACCAGGATGGCCTCGATGGACTCGATGGCCGTGATGCTTTGCTGCGTCGCCACTTTCATACCTTCCTGATGCAGTTGAACGTTGCACCGGAGTATGGAGGGCGATTTTTTGGGTGTCCAAGACCGTTGGCGTCTGATTCCATACCTCCAGAGTATGGACCGCCCGTTGCTCCTTATTCCTTCGGCGGCGGCAGGTAGGCCATGCCCTCATCCTCGTAGAGCTGGTAGATCATGTCCCGCAGCGAGCGCAGGTCGGCCGACTCGTCCAGCATGCGCGTGCTCATGATAATGGGCGACACCAGCTTGGGATCGTCCAGTTCCTTGTAGGTCACGTCGCCCCGCTTGAGCCCGTAGACGCTGCTCGGGACCACCGAGATGCCTTCGCCCATCGCCACCAGCCCGAGCGCGATCTGCAGCTCGCGCACCTCGTGCAGGCGGCGCGGCTTCAGGGCGCGGTCGTGGAAGGCGGCCAGCACCTGGTCGGCAAAGCTCGGGCGCGGCGCCTTGGGGAAGATGATGAGCGGCTCGCCGACCAGGTCGTGCAGCGCGAGCTCGGGCTTGGCGTCAGCCAGCGGATGGCCGACCGGCAGCGCCACGATCATGCGCTCCTCGCGCAGCACCACGCGCCGCACCGACGGGTCTTCGTGGCGAATGCGCCCGAAGCCCACGTCGATGCGCCCCTCCTTGAGCGCCTTGATCTGATCCATGGTCGACATCTCGTGCAGGCTCAGTTCGAGATCCGCGTGCATCTGCCGGAAGCGCCGGATGATCCGCGGCAGCATCCCATACAGCGTGGAGCCGACAAAGCCGACCGACATCTTGTGCTCGATCTTGCCGACCCGCTTGGTCATCGCCTGCAGTTCTGCGGTCTGGGCCAGCAGTTGCAGCGCGTGGGTATAGAAGAAGCGCCCGGTGTCGGTCAGCTTCAGCGGGCGCGAATGGCGCTCGAAGAGTTGCACACCCAGGTCTTCCTCCAGTTGCTGGATCTGGCGCGACAGCGGCGGCTGTGCGATATGCAGCCGCTCGGCCGCCCGGGTGAAGTTGCGTTCCTCTGCCACGGCCACGAAGTAACGCAGGTGCCGCAATTCCACGACTATACCTCCTGAGTATCAAGCGGATACTAAATCGGTGTTGGACTGCCAAAACTGGCGTTGACTATGCTCCATCCGTGCCCGGAAGACAAGCTCGATACCTGCAAAGCATGGTCCGGGACCCAACCACAACTATGGAGACCCCCATGACTCACTCGGAAATCGACGCCCTGGTCCACAGCTTTATCGTCGCCACCGGCACGCAAGGCACCCCCGACCCGCGCGTGCAGCAGGTGGTAGTCCGCCTGACCGCGGACCTGTTCAAGGCGATCGAGGACCTCGACCTGAGCGCCAGCGAAGTCTGGAAGGGCATTGAGTACTTCGCCGAGGCGGGCGCCACCCAGGAGTTGGGCCTGCTCGCCGCCGGCCTGGGGCTGGAACGCTTTCTCGACGTCCGCGCCGACGAGGCCGAAGCCCGCGCCGGCCTGACCGGCGGCACCCCGCGCACCATCGAAGGCCCGCTCTACGTGGCCGGCGCCCCGGAAAGCACTGGCTTTGCCCGGCTCGACGACGGTAGCGACGGCAAGGGCGAGGTCCTGTTCATGCAAGGCACGGTGTACGGCGCCGACGGCAAGCCGCTGCACGGCGCCAGGGTCGAGGTGTGGCACGCCAACCTGATGGGCAACTACTCGTTCTTCGACAAGACCCAGTCGCACTTCAACCTGCGCCGCACCGTCATCACCGACGCCAATGGCCGCTACCAGTTCCGCAGCAACGTGCCCAACGGCTACGGCTGCCCGCCGGAAGGCACCACCCAGCGCCTGCTGGACCAGCTCGCGCGCCACGGCCGGCGCCCGGCCCACATCCACTTCTTCGTGTCGGCGGACGGCCACCGCAAGCTGACCACGCAGATCAACATCGACGGCGACGAATACCTGTGGGACGACTTCGCCTTCGCCAGCCGCGAGGGGCTGGTGCCGGCGGTGACCCGCGTCACCGAAGCCGCAGCGCTCGACAAACACGGCGTGGACAAGCCGTTCGCCTCGATCGACTTCGATTTCCGGCTGCTGCCGGAGCAGGACGGCGCCCCCGCCGCCGAGGTGGAGCGCCAGCGCGCCGCCGCCTGATTTTCAGTAGTAGTGCCGCCCGCCGCGCGGGCCGGCAGATCCAGTCCGGGCGGCAGCGCCATGCGCAGCGCCGTCCAGCAGACAAGACATCGGCAGGAGACAACTCCATGATCCCCATCTATCCGGAGGGCAAGGCCCCCGTTCGCCCCAGCGCCGGGCGCCTCGACCTCGATGCCTTCCTGGTGGAAGACAAGGCAAGCGGCGACTACCGGCTGCACCGCCAGGCCTTCACCGACGAAGACCTGTTTGAACTCGAGATGAAGCACATCTTCGAGGGTAACTGGATCTACCTGGCGCACGAAAGCCAGATCCCGAACAACAACGATTACTACACCACCCATATTGGCCGCCAGCCGGTGGTGATCGCGCGCAATCGCCAGGGCGAACTGAACGCTTTCATCAATGCCTGCAGCCACCGCGGCGCCATGCTGTGCCGCCACAAGCGCGGCAACAAGGCCACCTATACCTGCCCGTTCCACGGCTGGACCTTCAATAACAGCGGCAAGCTGCTGAAGGTGAAGGACCCCGAGAACGCCGGCTATCCCGACTGCTTCAACAAGGAAGGCTCGCACGACCTGAAGAAGGTGGCGCGCTTCGAGAACTACCGCGGCTTCCTGTTCGGCAGCCTGAACGCGGACGTGCCGCCGCTGCAGGATTTCCTCGGCGAAGCGGCGCGCGTCATCGACATGATCGTCGACCAGTCGGCCGACGGGCTTGAGGTGCTGCGCGGCTCGTCCACCTACACGTTCGAAGGCAACTGGAAGCTGCAGGCCGAGAACGGCGCCGATGGCTACCATGTGTCGGCGGTGCACTGGAACTACGCCGCGACCACCAGCCAGCGCAAGCAGAAGAACGCGCAGGAAGACAAGATCCGCGCCATGGACGCCGGCAAGTGGGGGCAGCAGGGCGGCGGCTTCTATGCCTTCGAGCATGGCCACATGCTGCTGTGGACGCGCTGGGCCAACCCGGAGGACCGCCCCAACTTCAGCCGCCGCGAGGAATTCGCCGAGCGCTGCGGCGCGGAGACCGCGGACTGGATGATCCAGAACTCGCGCAACCTGTGCCTCTATCCCAACGTCTACCTGATGGACCAGTTCGGCTCGCAGATCCGCCTGCTGCGTCCGCTGGCCGTCGACAAGACCGAGGTCACCATCTACTGCATCGCGCCGAAGGGCGAATCCGACGAGGCGCGCGCGCGCCGCATCCGCCAGTACGAGGACTTCTTCAACGTCAGCGGCATGGCCACCCCCGACGACCTCGAGGAGTTCCGCGCTTGCCAGCAGGGCTACGCCGGGCAGGCACTGGCCTGGAACGACATGTGCCGCGGCGCGAAGCACTGGATCGACGGTGCCGACGAGGCCGCGCAGCGCATCGGACTCAAGCCCGTGATGAGCGGCGTGCGCACCGAGGACGAGGGCCTCTACACGGTGCAGCACCGCTACTGGCTGGACGTGATGAAGAAGGCCGTGGCAGAGCAATCCGCCGAAGCTGCGAATGAAGCCACCGACGCCACCGACGCCGCAGGGAGCGCAGCATGAGCACCGCCGACATCACCCTCGACAAACCGGTCGACCTTGCGGCCATCCAGTCCTTCCTGTACCGCGAGGCACGGCTGCTGGATGACGAAGAGTGGGACGCATGGCTTGCGTGCTACCACCCCGACGCTAAGTTCTGGATGCCCTGCTGGGATGACGACGGCAAGCTGATTACCGACCCGCAGCGCGAGATCTCGCTGATCTATTACCCGACCCGGCAGGGCCTGGAGGATCGCGTGTTCCGCATCAAGACCGAGCGCTCCAGCGCCACCATTCCGGACACGCGCACCAGCCACAACCTGAGCAATGTCGAAGTGCTCGGGGTGGCGGGCGACACCTGCACCGTGCGTTTCAACTGGCACACGCTGAGCCATCGCTACCAGACCACCTACAGCTATTTCGGCATGTCGCGCTACACGCTCGACCTCTCCGGCGGGCAGCCGCGCATCCTGGACAAGTACGTCGTGCTCAAGAACGACTACATCAACCAGGTCATCGACATCTATCACATCTGATCCAGGCTGGAGGAACGCGCCATGGAACACACCATCGCCCTGCAATTCGAGGACGGCGTCACCAGGTTCATCGCCTGCGGCGAGAACGAGACCCTGTCCGATGCCGCCTATCGGCAGCAGATCAATATCCCGCTGGACTGCCGCGACGGCGCCTGCGGCACCTGCCGCGGGCTGTGCGAGTCGGGCAGCTATGACCTGCCGGCGTCGAGCTATATCGAGGATGCACTGACCGCGGAGGAAGCTGCCGAGGGCTACGTGCTGGCCTGCCAGACCCGCCCGCGTTCGGACTGCGTGATCCGCGTGCCCGCCTCGTCGGCCGCGTGCAAGACCGGCGTCACCACCTACCAGGGGACGCTGGCCGAGCTGGAACAGCTCTCCGATTCGACCATCGGCTTTTCCATCGACCTGGACGAGGCCGCCGGCCTGGACTTCCTGCCCGGCCAGTATGTCAATGTCGAGATCCCGGGCACCAGCCAGACGCGCTCCTATTCCTTCAGCTCCGCGCCCGGCAGCGCGCGCACCGGCTTCGTGGTGCGCAACGTGCCGGAAGGCCGGATGAGTACGTGGCTGACCAGCCAGGCGAAGGCCGGCGAGCGCGTGGCGTTTTCGGGCCCCTACGGCAGCTTCTACCTGCGCGAGGTGGCGCGGCCGGTGCTGTTCCTGGCCGGCGGCACCGGCATCGCCCCCTTCCTGTCGATGCTCGATGTGCTGGCCGCCAGCGGCTGTGCGCAGCCGGTGCGCATGGTCTACGGGGTCACCAACGACATCGACCTGGTGGCGCTGTCGCGCATCAATGCGGCCCAGGGTGCCTTGCCCGGCTTCGAATACCGTACCTGCGTGGCTGACGCTGCCAGCAACCACGCCCGCAAGGGCTATGTCACAGCGCATGTGGAGCCGGAATGGCTCAACGGCGGCGATGTCGACATCTACCTGTGTGGCCCCGTGGCGATGGTGGAGGCGGTGCGCGGCTGGCTGCAGCAGAGCGGCATCACGCCCGCCGGCTTCTACTATGAGAAGTTCTCGGCCAGCAACGCGGCATGAGCGAGGAGCACGACAACATGAGAACTGCTACACGCTTTGCCGGCAAAGCCATGATCGTGACCGGGGCCGCGCAAGGCATCGGCCGCGGCGTCGCACTGGCCGCCGCCGCCGAGGGCGCCTCGGTGGCGCTGGTCGACCGCTCGGCGCTGGTCGATGAAGTCGCGGCACAGATCGTTGCTGCAGGCGGGCAGGCCATCGCAGTGCACGCCGACCTGGAGCGCTATGCCGGCGCCACGCAAATGGCGCAGGCGGCCGAAGCAGCCTTCGGCCGCATCGACATCCTCGTCAACAACGTGGGCGGCACAATCTGGGCCAAGCCCTTCCAGGCCTATGAGGAGGACCAGATCGAAGCCGAGATCCGGCGCTCGCTGTTCCCCACGCTGTGGTGTTGCCGGGCGGTGCTGCCCGGCATGGTCGCGCGCCGGCAGGGTGTCATCGTCAACGTGTCGTCGATTGCCACGCGCAGCATCCACCGTGTGCCCTACGCGGCGGCCAAGGGCGGCGTCAACGCACTGACGGCCAGCCTCGCCTTCGAGCATGCGCACGAAGGCGTGCGTGTCAACGCAGTGGCCACCGGCGGCACCGAGGCACCGCCGCGCAGGATTCCGCGCAACATGGAAGCTCAGAGCGAGCAGGAAGCCATCTGGTACCAGGCTATCGTCGACCAGACCAGGGCCTCGAGCCTGATGCACCGCTATGGCACGATCGACGAGCAGGTGCATGCCATCTTGTTTCTCGCATCGGACGAGGCTTCGTACATTACCGGCACGGTCTTGCCAGTTGGCGGCGGGGATCAGGGCTGACGGTGGCATCGATTGGAGCGCAGCCCAACCGCCGAGGGACTGCAGCGTGTTGCATTGTTCGGCTTACAGCTTACATTCGCAGATAGGAGTCAGATCATGAGCAAGCCCTCGATTATTCTGGTGCATGGCTTCTGGGGAGGTGCCGCGCATTGGGGAAAAGTCATCGTTGAACTGGCGCGAAAGGGGTATACGAGCGTCCGCGCCGTTGAAATGCCGCTGACATCGCTTGCTGACGATGTCGAGCGTACCCGCAAGATGATTACCCAGCAGAACGGGCCGGTCCTCCTGGTGGGGCATTCGTACGGTGGTGCGGTGATTACCCAGGCGGGTGACCAGCCCAATGTGGTGGGGCTTGTGTATATCGCGGCGTTTGCGCCAGATGCGGGGGAGAGCCCCGGTGGCATTACGCAGCAGCATCTTCCGGTTGCGGCTCCCAATCTCGAACCCGACAGCGACGGCTACTTGTGGCTCAAGTCCGATAAGTTCCATGAGAGCTTCTGCCAGGATCTTTCGCCCGACGACGCTCTGGTGATGGCGGTAACGCAGAAGGCGCCGCTTGCAAGCACCTTCGGCGACGTCATCACGACGCCGGCCTGGAAAAAGAAGCCGTCCTGGTACCAGATTTCCAGCGAAGACAGAATGATCGCCCCCGAGAACCAACTGAAGATGTCGGCCCGGCTCAATCCCCGGAAGGTCATGACTCTGGCGGCAAGCCATGCTTCGCTGGCTTCGAAGCCAGCCGAGGTTGCGGCGTTGATCGACGAAGCCGCCACCGACCCGGTCAGGGGATAGCGCCCTGAATGCCGGCGCCCGCCGGGCCAGGCTGCGCAGTGCGCTGAACAGCGGAAAACTGCGCGGGAATCAAGGGGAGACCCCCGGCTACAACATCGCGGAATGCAAATGATGCGGATTGTCGAGCGTTTCCGCGATGATCCTTAGCGACTCCTCGATCTCATCACGCTCGCCCGGGCCGCCCAGGCAGACGCGGATCGCATCGGGCGGGTTGCCGTCGGTCGAGAAGGCGGCGGCCGACACCGCGCCGATGCCGCGCGAGCGCAGGTGCAGCGCCAGTTCCGACGGGCTCCACGCTGAAGCCGCCGGGATCGGCAGCCACAGGTGAAAGCCTTCCGGGTCCGCGTCATAGGCCAGGCCCTCGAGCACATGGCGCGCAATCAACTGCCGCGCCGCGCTTTCAGCGCGGATGGCCTTGAGCATGTCGTCTACCGTTCCGTCCTTGATCCAGGATGTAGCGAGCAGTGTGTTGATGGGGCTCGCCATCACCGTCGTTGCCCGCAGGGTGCCAGCCAGGCGCTGCGCCTGCCGGGCCGTGGGGGCGTGCAGGAACGCTATGCGCAGCCCGGCGCCCAGGCATTTGGACAAGCCGGTGACGTAATACGTGAGTTCCGGGGCGAGCGCGGCAAACGTCTGTGGTGCCCGCAGCGGCAGCATGCCGTAGGCATCGTCCTCGATGATCGGCACGCTGTAGCGCAGCGCGACTTCGGCGAGCTGCTCGCGGCGTGCCTGCGGCATGGTGCGCGTGCTCGGGTTCTGGATGGTCGGGTTGCAATAGAGCGCCGCTGGCTTCTGCGCCTTGCACATGGCTTCGAAGGCGTGGGCGAACGGGCCATCCTCGTCGCCGGGCAGCGCCTGTAGCTGGATATTGAGCTGCGCGGCGATGGCCTTGATGCCGGGGTAGGCCAGCGTGTCGGCACAGATGGTCTGCGCCGGGCGCGCGAGCTGCGACAGCAGAGCGACCAGCGCGCTGTGGATGCCGGGCGTGACCAGCACGGTGTCCGCGCTGCACGCCGGCACCCAGCGGCGCAGCCATTTCGCGGCGACCGAGCGATCGGCCGGGGTTCCGCCGAAGTCCTGGTAGCGCAGCAGCGTGTAGGGATCGGCAGCCTCGAGCAGTTGCGCCATGGCGGCACGAAGCCGCGCTGTCATCGCGGGCGGCTCCGGCGGCATGTTCATGGTCATCTCCGCACCCGTGCCGCCGCGCAGCGGCATCGCGGGCGCACGTCCGCGCACGTAAGTGCCGCTTCCTGTCTTGGTGTCGATTAATCCCCGCTTCCTCGCTTCACTGTAGCCGCGCGCCACGGTGGTGTAGTTCAGTTGCAGCGCTTCGGCGAGGTCGCGCAGCGGCGGCAGCCGGTCGCGCGCGCGCAGCTGGCCGTCGGCCAGTGCCTCCTCGATCAGGTCCGGAATCAGCAGATAGGCAGGCTTGGCACTGCCGGCGATACGTTTTACCCAATGGCTGGTCAGGTTGGACACCGTGGTCTCCCGCTGCGCGATGCGATGGAATTCAGTGCCCTGAGGGTAGCACCCGAATGATCGCTTACCAAGCCGCGCAGGCGATCGCATCTGAAGTTCTCAATGATGGTGCGATATCAACGTTCATGCACCACGCGTGCGCACCCGGGCGGCTTGCTCCCGTTCAAAAACGTGCATTGTGGCGAAACCGTCATGGCGTGCGCTGTGCGCCTTTGGTGGCATCCATGGCCAAAGCCGTTGCGATCATTGGGCCGATCATTTGGTCGGCTTCGGCTTGATTGGAGATTGATCGCATGACTGCGGGCATTGCGTGGCACATCGGTTGCGGATGTTGGCGTGTTCGGCCTGGCGCCGGACGGTCGATCGGCATGGGATCGATCGACCGCACTGCCCCATCAACGCAACGGAGAGAAGCATGCCTGCTGTCAGCAAACCGGCCCACAAGAAGGGCGATTTCCTGGTCGACTATGAAGAGAAGGTATTCGAGGACGTAAAGGCCGAGGCCGGCGAGAAGGCGCTGGTGACCTTCCACACCGTCGCCTTCGAAGGCTCGATCGGCTTCGTCAACATGCTGCAGGCCACGCGCCTGCTGCGCAAGGGCTTCGAGACTTCGATCCTGCTGTACGGCCCCGGCGTCAACCTTGGCGTTCAGCGCGGCTTCCCGACGCTTGGCGACGAAGCGTTCCCCGGCCACATGAACTTCAACAAGCAGCTCACCAAGTTCATGGAAGAGGGCGGCAAGGTCTACGCCTGCCGCTTCGCCCTGCAGGCCCTGTACGGCCATGGCGAGGCCTCGCTGATCGAGGGTATCCGCCCGATCAGTCCGCTCGATGTGCTCGACCTCAAGCTGCTGCACCGCAAGGAGAACGCGCTGATCATCGACACCTGGACGGTCTGAGCAAAAGGGCAGGTACCACCATGTCACAGAAACGCATTGTGCGCGCGGCCGCGGTCCAGATCGCGCCCGACCTCGAGAGCGGCGCAGGCACGCTGGCCAAGGTCTGCGAGGCGATCGACGAGGCCGCCGGGAAGGGCGTGCAGCTGATCGTCTTCCCGGAGACCTTCGTGCCGTACTACCCGTACTTCTCCTTCGTACGGCCGCCGGTGCACTCCGGCAGCGACCACATGCGGCTGTACGAGCAGGCCGTGGTGGTGCCCGGCCCGGTCACCGATGCCGTCGCCGGGCGCGCACGCCGGCACGGCATGGTCGTGGTGCTCGGCGTGAACGAGCGCGACCACGGCAGCCTGTACAACACGCAGCTTATCTTCGACACCGAGGGCAACCTCGCGGTCAAGCGCCGCAAGATCACGCCCACCTTTCACGAACGGATGATCTGGGGGCAGGGCGATGCGGCGGGCCTGAAGGTCGCGGACACCGCGATCGGCCGCGTCGGCGCGCTGGCGTGCTGGGAGCACTACAACCCGCTGGCCCGCTATGCGCTGATGACCCAGCACGAGGAAATCCACTGCAGCCAGTTCCCAGGCTCGCTGGTCGGGCCGATCTTTGCCGAGCAGATCGAAGTCACGATCCGGCATCACGCGCTGGAATCCGGCTGCTTCGTCGTCAACGCCACCGGCTGGCTGACCGAAGCGCAGATCGCCTCCGTGACCACCGATCCCGCGCTGCAGAAGGCGCTGCGCGGCGGCTGCAACACCGCAATTATTTCGCCGGAGGGCCAGCACCTGGCGCCGCCGTTGCGCGAGGGCGAGGGCATGGTCATCGCCGACCTCGACATGTCGCTCATCACCAAGCGCAAGCGAATGATGGATTCGGTGGGCCACTACGCGCGCCCGGAACTGCTAAGCCTGGCCATCAATGAGCGGCCGGCGGCGACGGCAGTGCCGATGGCAGGCGCCTTCTCCAACTTCCATGGGAGCATCCGCGATGACATCCAGCGCGACCGTGCCGGCTTCGAGCCGGCAATTGATGACTGAGCTGCAGTCCGTCGGGCTGCGCCTGCAAGACCCGAATGCCGGGGCGGCCAGCCGGCGCGGCGGGGCGGGTCCGTCCGACCACAAGGCGGTCACCATCGACGGCGTGACCATCATGGTGCCGGTGCATACCAGCACCGCGTGGCACTCGCCGTTCGTGGCGCAGGCGCCCGACGGAACGGGGCGCAGCGCACTCATGCGCGGCACCATCCCGATTGCCAGCATCAGCTTTCCGAAGGCGCCGCGTTTCCATGCGCTGCAGACGCTGGAGGGCATCCCGTACTCGCATATCGCCACGCTGCATGGCGCCGATGTGCTGGCCACCACGGTGCTGCAGACTTGCATCCGCTACGAGAGCCGCAAGAAGACCTGCAAGTTCTGCTCGATCGGCCAGTCCCTGGCGGCGGGCCGCACGATCGCGCGCAAGACGCCGGAGCAACTGGCCGAAGTGGCGCGCGCCGCGGTGCTGCTCGACGGCGTCAGGCATATGGTGCTGACCACCGGCACGCCGCCGACGCCGGACCGGGGCGCGGCCATTCTTTGCGAGAGCGCCTTCGCCATCAAGGCCGCGGTCGACCTGCCGATCCAGGCGCAGTGCGAGCCGCCCGACGACGACCGCTGGTTTGAGCGCATGAAGGCCGCCGGCATCGACACGCTCGGCATGCACCTCGAGGTCGTCACGCCGGCGGTGCGCGAGCGCATCATGCCGGGCAAGGCGGCGGTGCCGCCGAGCCGCTACATGGAAGCCTTCAAGGCCGCCGTTGCCGTGTTCGGCAGGGGGCAGGTCAGCACGTACATCCTGGCGGGACTTGGCGATACCGCAGAGGCCATCCTGTCGATCTCGCGCGAGCTGATCGAACTCGGGGTGTATCCGTTCGTGGTGCCTTTCGTGCCGATCTCCGGCACGCCGCTGGAGGACCACCCGGCTCCCTCGCCGGCCTTCATGCAGTCGATCCTGCAGCCGCTCGGCGCCATGTTGAGCGCCGCCGGCATGCGCTCGTCCGATATCAAGGCGGGTTGCGGCAAGTGCGGCGCGTGCTCATCACTGGCTACCTACGAGCGCGAGGCGGCACTGGCGACCTTCGGAGCGACATCATGAAAAGCGATCTCTGCGTCGAGGTGCCAGGCATCCCGATGTTCCGCATCCGCTGGGCGGAGCACGCGTGGGAGGCGGAGCAGGCCTATCGCCTGCGCCAGGCCGTGTTCTGCGAGGAGCAGGGCATCTTCGCGGGCGACGACCGGGACGCGGTGGACGATGTGGCGCAACTGCTGGTGGCGGTGCGCTCCGAGCCCGAGTTGCCGGGTCATCCCGGGACCGTGGTCGGCACCGTGCGCATCCATGAAAGCGAGCCGGGCGTGTGGTTCGGCTCGCGCCTGGCAGTGGATGCGGCCTATCGCAGCCAGGGCAAGATCGGTGCGACGCTGATCCGCCTGGCAGTGAGCAGCGCCCACGCGATCGGCTGCCAGCGCTTCCTTGCGCACGTGCAGAGCCAGAATGTGCCCTTGTTCAGGCGCTTGCATTGGAACGTCCTGGCAGAGGAGACGCTGCTCGGGCGGCCGCACCACCTGATGCAGGCAGACCTGAACCATTACCCGCCTTGCCATACCCCGCACGCGGGCCTGATTACCGAAGGCAGGGCCGTGCGATGAACCTCGACGATCTCGTACACACGCTGCGCAGCAGCCGCGGCTTTGCGCATAAGACCGATATCCCGGCCATGTTGTCGCCCCTTGGCGCCGCGGCCGCCGGACGTAACGCGGCCATGGCTGTCGATGTCGGCGACGACTGCGCGGCATGGCGGGATGGCGACGGCTACCTGCTGTTCGCCATCGAAGGACTGGTCAGCGATTTCATCCGCACGATGCCGTGGTTCGCCGGCTACAGCGCGGTCATGGTCAACATCAGCGATATCTATGCGATGGGCGGCAGGCCGACTGCCGTGGTCGATGCGCTATGGAGCCATGGCGCCGCCGACGCCGCCGAAGTGCTCAAGGGCATGGCCGCGGCGTCTGCCGCCTATGGCGTGCCGATCGTCGGCGGTCACAGCAATGCGCGAAGCGAGCAAAGCCAGCTTGCCGTGGCGATCGTTGGCCGGGCGCGCAAGCTGCTGTCGAGTTTCGCCGCGCGTCCCGGGCAGCGCCTGTTGATGGCGGTGGACCTGCGCGGCGCGTTCGCGGAGCCGTACCCGTTCTGGAACGCCTCGACGGGCGCACCGGGCGAACGGCTGCGCGCGGATCTCGAACTCTTGCCGGTGCTGGCCGAAGACGGCCTTTGCGCCGCGGCCAAGGATATCAGCATGGCGGGTGCGCTTGGCACCGCGCTGATGCTGCTCGAATGCTCCGGGGTGGGCGCCAGCATCGCGCTGGAGCGCATTCCCCGGCCCGATGGCGTGCCGCTGGAGCGGTGGCTGACGGCATTCCCCAGCTATGGCTTCCTGCTGGCCGTCGATGATGACGATGCGCAGGCGGTCGAACGCCGCTTCCTCGATCGCGGCATTGCCTGCGTCCAGATCGGCGCCATCGACGATTCCCGTGTCGCCACGCTCACGCACGCCGGGGAACGGGCCACGTTGTGGGACTTCCGCGACGCGGGGTTCATCCTGCCGACGCGCCTGGCCACGCCGATCGATTCCCCAACCTGAGACCTGCCATGCCGGTTACCCATTTCCGCATCCGCTGGCCTGACCAGACCGAGATGGCCTGCTATTCCCCATCCTCCATCGTCACGGAGCACTTTGCCGCCGGGGCGGCGTATCCGCTGGACGAGTTTGTCGAGCGCGCGCGTACCGCGCTGGGCGCCGCTTCCGAGCGGGTGCGTGCCAGGTATGGCTACGCCTGCTCCTCCGCAATGGACCAGCTCCGCATCCTGGAAATCGCCGCGCAGCGGTTCCAGGGCCAGGACGACGCCACCGTCCGGTTTCTCGGCTTTGGCAGCTAGCCGATTTCCAAATTCCTCGCCTCAAAGGATCCAACATGTCCCACGTCATCAACACCAATCCGGGCCAGGCCGCGGAGCCCAGGCACTACAGCGTCATCATTGTCGGCGGCGGCCAGGCCGGACTATCGATGAGCTACTTCCTGAAGCAGGCCGGCATCGATCATCTGCTCATCGAGAAGCACGCCGTCACGCACACCTGGCGCACGCAACGCTGGGATGCGTTCTGCCTGGTGACGCCGAACTGGCAATGCGCGCTGCCGGGCTATCCCTACCAGGGTGACGATCCGCACGGCTTCATGAAGAAGGATGAGATCACGGCCTATCTCGATGGCTTTATCCGGACGGTCGGCGCGCCCGTGCTCGAACATACCGAGGTGCGGCAAGTGAGGGCGCGCGCGCAGGGGGGATTTTCCGTGGTGACGAGCCAGGGTGCATTCACCGCGGACCAGGTGGTGGTGGCCTCGGGCGGTTATCACACGCCGATCGTGCCGCGCATGGCCGAGCGCCTGCCGGCGTCGATCCGGCAGCTGCAATCGTCCGAATACAGGAATCCCGAGTCGCTGCCCGAGGGTGCGGTGCTCGTGGTCGGCTCTGGCCAGTCGGGCGCGCAGATTGCCGAAGACCTGCACCTGGCCGGGCGCAAGGTGTATCTGGCCGTCGGCGAGGCGCCGCGTTGCGCGCGCTTCTATCGTGGGCGGGACGTCGTGGACTGGCTCGCGGACATGAAGTACTACGACCTGCCGGTCACCGAGCATCCGCTGCGCGAGGGCGTTCGCGACAACACCAATCACTATGTCACCGGCCGCGACGGCGGGCGCGATATCGACCTGCGCAGGTTTGCCACCGAGGGCATGGAGCTCTACGGCGTGCTCGACGACTACCTCGACGGCCAACTGCGTTTTGCACCGGACCTGCGTCGCAACCTGGACGATGCCGATGCGACTTACAACCGCATCAACGCGAGCATCGACAAGTTCATCGTGGAGCGAGGCATCGAGGCGCCGCCGCCGAGCGTCTATGCGCCCGTATGGACGCCGCCGGCCGAGCGCAGCGAACTTGATCCCCAGGCAGCCGGCATTGGTTCGATCATCTGGTGCATCGGCTTCCGACCGGACTTCAGCTGGCTCGAAGTGCCGGTGTTCAACGGCCGCGGCTATCCGGGTCACGAACGCGGTGTGACCGCACACGCCGGCCTGTACTTCCTTGGCCTGCCCTGGCTGCACACGTGGGGATCGGGGCGATTCTCCGGCATCGCCCGCGACGCCGAGTACCTGGCCGCCCTGATCGCCGCAGGCCGGGGCGACACCGCACTGGCCGCCTGACATGGAAGCCGTCGTCTCGCGCCATGTGGCCGGCATGCCCCAGTTGGCATATACCGGCCTGTCAGAGAACTGGCTGCTGAAGACCTGCGGCGACCTGCACTGGCGCCTGCTGGCCGCCGGCGCCGGCCTGGGGGTGCCGGACTTCAGGGATGCCGGGGGCCATCCGGTGTATGCGGCGTTCACCGCGATCCGCGTGCGCGACGCCGCGCCGCAAACGATCGGCGAGCACGCCGAGTTCAGCATCGGCTCGCGCATCGTGCCAGCGGGTGGCGTGAAGCACCTCAGCGAACATGCGGTCGACATGCAGGGGGACCGCCGCGCCAGCGTGACGATGCTGTCCACCTTCATCCGACGCACGCGGGAGCGGGACAACCGCTCGGTCGTGCGCACCATGCCGACCGTGGCCGTGCAGTGGGCCTGCGCCGGCCCGTCGGCACAGGCGGCGGAACTGTCGCTGCTGGCACGGCGGTTTCGCTGCGGGGATTGGGGCACGCATCTCGGACTCGATCAGGCCCGGCATCGCGTCTGCCACGCGGCCGAATACCTGCCGTGCCCCTGCAACGACTTCAATGGCGCCGACCTGGTGTACTTCGCCAGCTTCCAGGCCATGGTCGATCGCGCGGAATGGCAATGGCGCCGCGACGCGGATCCGCCCACGGTGTTCGCGCGGGACCTGTTCTTCCATGGCAACGTCAATGTCGGTGAGTCGCTGGAGCTGACCTTTTCCGCGCTGCGCGAGGCCGAGGAGGGATTGACGCACTGGTGTGAGATCCGGCGCAGCCGCGACGGCGAGAAGATTGCCGATGTGGTCACGCAGAAACGTTGGAGGCAACGATGAACGCGAAGCGGGACGACCCGGCAGGTGCCCTGGAGCTGAAGCCGGTCTATGGGCCCGACGATCTGACTGGCCTTGGCCACCTGGGCGGCATGCCCGGCGAGGCCCCGTTCGTTCGTGGACCCTATCCCTCCATGTACCGCGGCAGGCCATGGACCATCCGCCAGTACGGGGGATACGGCGACGCCGCGACGTCGAACCTCGCCTATCGCGAGGCCTTGAAGCAGGGCGCGCAGGGCTTGTCGGTGGCCTTCGACCTGCCGACCCATCGCGGCTACGATTCCGACGATCCACTGGCGCAGGCCGATGTCGGCATGGCCGGCGTGGCCATCGACTCGGTCGACGATATGCGGCGCCTGTTCGAAGGCATTGCGCTGGACCGTGTGTCGGTATCGATGACCATGAGTGGTGCGGTGCTCCCCGTACTGGCAGCGTTCCTTGTCGCGGCCGAGGAATCGGGCGTCCCGTTCGAACAGCTGCGCGGCACCATCCAGAACGACATCCTCAAGGAGTTCATGGTCCGGAACACCTGGATCCACGCGCCGCAGCCGTCGCTGCGCATCGCCACCGACGTGGTCGAATGGCTGGCGGCGCATGCGCCGAAGTTCAACGGCATGTCGATCTCGGGCTATCACTTCCAGGAAGCGGGCGCCGATCCGGTGCTGGAACTGGCGCTGACACTGGCCAATGCCAGGACCTATGTCGGCCTGCTGCGCGAGCGCGGCCTTGATGTCGACGCGTTCTGCGGCGGACTGAGCTTCTTCTTCGGCGTCGGCAAGCCATTCTTCGTCGAGATCGCCAAGCTGCGCGCCGCGCGGCTCCTGTGGCACGACATCGTGCGCGAACTGGGTGGCACCAGCGCGCGCGCCACGGCGATGCGCATGCATTGCCAGACCTCGGGCTGGACGCTCGCCGCACAGCAGCCGCTCAACAATGTCGCGCGCACCACGGTCGAGGCGATGGCTGCGATCTTTGGCGGTACGCAGTCGCTGCATACCAATGGCTTTGACGAGGCATTGGCATTGCCGGGCGCGCAGGCCTCGCGGCTGGCCCGCGATACGCAACTGATCCTCCAGCATGAATTTGGCCTGTGCGAGGTGGCGGACCCTTGGGCGGGCTCCTACCTGATCGAGTCGCTGACCGGCCGCATGGTGACGGAGGTTCGCGCGGTGCTGGCGCACATCGATGCCCAGGGTGGCATCCTGGCAGCCCTCGAATCCGGCTGGGTGCAGCGGCGCATCCACCAGGCCGCGCTGCGGACGCAGGCTCGGCTCGATGCGCAGGAAGAGGTCGTGGTGGGTGTCAACCGCTACCAGGAGACCGACGACAATGGCCAGGAATGCCTGGAGATCGACGGTACCCAGGTGCGCGTGCAACAGGCACGCCGCCTGGACGCGCTGCGCCGCCGCCGCGATGACGCTGCGGTCAGGCATGCGCTGGTGGCGCTGACCGAGGCCGCCAGGCACGGCGGCGCCAACCTGCTCGCCTGTGCGATCGACGCCATGCGTTGCCGCGCCACGGTCGGGGAATGTACCCGGGCGCTGCTCCAGGTCTGGCCGCGCCATACGGTCCGGGCGTCCTACGACGCTGCGCTGTACGGCACGGCCCGCGCCGGCAACACGGAATGGCAGGCCGCCTGCGAGCGCGTCAGTGCGCTGCGCGAGCGGCTCGGCCGGGCGCCCCGGATCCTCGTGGCCAAGTTGGGCCAGGACGGCCACGACCGCGGTGCGAAAGCGGTGGCGGCCGGGCTTGCGGATGCCGGGTTCGTGGTCGAACTGACACCGCTGTTCCAGTCGGCCGAGGCGGTTGCATCTGCCGTCTGCGATGGCGACTTCGATGTCATCGGCATGTCCACGCTGGGCGGCGCGCATCTGGATCTGCTGCCGGCGCTGCTACACGCCTTGCGGCAGCGCGCGCTCGAAGTGCCGGTCTTCGTCGGCGGCATTGTTCCGGCAGACCACAGGCGCTTGCTGTGCCAGTGCGGCGTGCAGGAGATTTTCGGACCGGGTACGCCGATGGAGATCATCGTGAGCACCATCGTGGCTGCGCTCACGTTGTCGAGGATGCCTACGGCGTCCACGCCTTTCCATTGACGCCGACGCGCTCGGTGGGCATGGCGCCTCCGTTATGCGTCCATCTCGACCGCGAGCAATGAGCCGGTAGATCAATTGGGATGCATGATCTGCGTACGGCGCCGATGCCCTTGCTGGGATCGGCGCCGGGAGCGGCAAGCGGGGAAACGCCAACAGAGACCTCAGATAAGCGTGACGTCCTCGATCGCCACGTCGCCCACCAGCATGTAGCCGGGCGCATGCGTGATACACAGCGGCAGTCGCGCCTGCACGGTCGCGGCCTGAGGCGTCACGCCGCAGCCCCAGAATACCGGGATCTCGCCTGGCAGGATGGCGGTGGGCTCGCCTTCGTCGGGACGGTTGACGTCGGCAATGCCGATCGCTGACGGATCGCCGGCGTGCACCGGTTTGCCATGCGCTGCCGGCAACGCGGCGCAGATCTCGCTGGCGTGCGCGGCCTGTGCCGGCGTATAGGGGCGCATCGACACCACCATCGGCCCGCGGAACGGCCCCGCCGGCGTGGTTTCGATGCTGGTGCGGTACATCGGCACCACCTTGCCTTCATCGACATGCCGTACGGCCAGGCCGGCGCGCTGGAGCGCATCTTCGAAGGACAGTGAGCAGCCCAGTACGAAGCCGACAAAGTCGTCGCGCCACAACGCGCTAATGTCGCCGCATTCTCCAGCGAGCTTGCCATCGCGCCAGACCCGGTAGCGCGGCAGGTCTGTGCGCAGGTCGATATCCTCGCCCAGCGCCGGCACCAGCGGCGAGCCTGGCTCGGTCATGCCGATCAGCGGGCAGGGCACGGGGTTGGCACGGCAGTAGCCGAGGAAATCGTCGGCCCAATGACGTGGCAGGATCATCAGGTTGCCCTGTACGCGGCCGGGCGCCATGCCGGCAGTGTGCCCGTGCCAGGCACCGCTGCGGATCGCGGCACGGGCGGTGGCCGGGCTGGCTGCCCAGCCGGGCAGCGCAACGGTAGCGTCATGCATGTCGGGTCGCTCCAGGCCGGTGTCGCATTACCGCAGCGCCTCGCGCGCGGTTTCCCTGATGCGCAGGAGCCCAAGCAATGCGATGGCCGAGCCGCCCATCAGCAGGTACGCGGGCGAGAGCAGGTTGCCGGTGGCGCCGATCAGCGCGGTAGCCACGTATGGCGTTACGCCGCCGCCGAGGATGGCGCCAAGGTTGAAGCTGAAGGCCATGCCGGAATAGCGCACGCGGGTCGGGAACTGCTCGGCGTAGGTGGGATAGCCGACGGACTGCACGATCGGCATCGGCAGCGCCACGACCAGCATGGCGAGGAAGGCCAGGCCGATACTCTGCTGGTCCATCAGCGTCATCATCGGCACCACCAGCACGATGTAGCCGACAAAGCCGATGGCGAGCACCTTGCGCCGGCCCAGGCGGTCGGAAAGGCCGCCCCAGAACGGCATCAGCACTGCCATGGTGAGGCTGACGAAGGCCATGATCCAGTAGACGCTGGCCTTGTCATACTTGAGGTAGGTGGTCATGTAGATGTTCATGAACACCAGGCCCACCCAGTAGCCCACGTTCTGCCCGAAGGACAGCACCAGCACCTTGAGCACCGCGGGCGTGTGCTGGCTGAACACTTCCTTCAGCGGTGCCTTGGGCGGTTCATTGTGTTGCTGGAAATGCTGGAACGCCACCGACTCTTCCACGCGCTTGCGCACCAGGAACGAGATCATCACCATCGGGATGGCGCTCAGGAACGGGATGCGCCAGCCCCATGCCGTCATGGCTTCGCTGCCCAGCATGGAGGTGGTCAGGCCGCACACGGTTGCCGCCAGGGCGCCGCCGATGGCCACGCCCACTGGTGTGAACGCACCAAAGAAGCCGCGCCTGCCGGATGGTGCCGACTCGGCCACGTACGCCGCCGCGCCCGTGACTTCGCCGCCGGCGAAGAACCCTTGCACCAGCCGGATCAGCAGCAGCAACAGCGGGGCCGCAAGGCCCGCGCTCGCGGCAACGGGCAGCACGCCGATGGCGGCGGTGGCAACGCCCATGCCGATCACGGTGACCAGCAGCACGGCGCGGCGGCCGATGCGGTCGCCGAGCCGGCCCAGCACGATGCCGCCGATCGGGCGCATCAGGAAGGCGCTGCCGAACACCGCCAGGATCGCCAGCAGCGACGCGGTGGCGTTGTCGCCCGGAAAGAACAGCGGCCCGATGGTGGCGGCCAGGTAGCCATAGATGCCGAACTCGTAGTACTCAATGGCTGTGCCGGCGGCGGCGGCCACCGCGGCCTTGCGGGCCACGGCGACATCGCCGGTCTGTGGGGCCGAGGTGGGGGCCGAAGCAGAGGCATCCGCCAGCGGCAGCGTGGAAGTGGGGGCGTTGGACATGATCACGTTTCCAGAAGCAGGGTGAACGAAGCCGCGCCGGCTGCCGGTGGCAGCCTGCGGGTCCCGGGGTCTGAGCATGAATACCGGTACGCTGCGCCGCAGTAATCGCGGCTGCCTACCTGTTGTTGTTAATGGACTGCCTGCTTTGTCAGGTCAGTCCTTGCTGCATTCACAGCGTTAATGCACGCCTGCAAGCTCTGGTTTTTATTCAGCAACAAGCGTGCCAGTCAAAATCAACTGTGAAAATCCGTGGGAATAAGCGCGACTTGTCCTGGTCGGTGATGACCATGCATTTTTCTGTCTCCTTTTATTCGGCTGCGCCAGAATGAACTGACTGGGTGCATACCGTGTTCCCTTGCGGGGCACGCCATGCACTACTGTCGTGTATTACTGCCTGTCCATCTCGCCAAAGCACGGGCAGCTCATTAATTTCCAGGTATTTCGCGGCCTTTGCCGCCGGCGATGATCGTGCCTTGGAATAATCACAAGCCATTGCCGGGCAAGGGCTTGTCTTGGAAATCAGCCTGCCGGAATGAAAGCGCCCAGTATCTGGCCTTCTTCGACCGGCTCGCCTTCATTGACCAGGTATTCGGCCACATAACCGTCGGCGGGCGCTTCCACGGGAATTTCCATTTTCATCGATTCAATAATCACCAGCGTGGCATCGCGCGCTTGCGCAACATTTGGCGCGGCCACGATCTTCCACAACGTACCGGTGGTCTCCGCGACGATGGGCAAGGCGTTCGGTTGGTCTGGCATGGGGGGCTCTTGTCTTGTTGATCTGGATTGGGGCGGAGGCAGTCAGCGAACCGCCGTGGTACGCGGGGCGCGGACCGTGATGCCTTCGGCCTCGAGCGCGGCGCGAATATCGCGGGCGAAGCCGGCGGCGCCGGGCTGGTCGCCATGGATGCACAGCGTGTCGGCGCGCACCGGAACGTCGGTGCCCTGCTGCGAGCGCACCACGCGGTCGCGGACCATGCGCAGCACCTGCGCCACCGCGGTGCCGACGTCCGTGATCATGGCGCCGGGCTGTCCGCGCGGCGTCAGCGAGCCGTCAGCCTGGTAGCTGCGGTCGGCAAATACTTCCTCGGCGACCGCCAGGCCGGCCTCTCGCGCGGCGCGCACCAGCGCGGACCCGGCCAGGCCAAAGAACACCAGGGCAGGGTCCACGTCGCGCACGGCCTCAGCAAGGGCTCGTGCCATGCCGTCGTCGCGCGCCGCCATGTTGTACAGCGCGCCGTGCGGTTTGACATGGGCCAGGTGGCTGCCGGCGGCGCGGGCAAACGCCTGCACCGCGCCGACCTGATAGACGGTCAGGTTGTAGATCTCGCCTGCCGACAGCGTCACGGCGCGGCGGCCGAAGCCCTGCAGGTCGGCAAAGCCGGGATGCGCGCCCACCGCCACGCCCCGGGCCACCGCGGCCCGCACCGTCGCAGCGATGGTCTGCGGATCGCCGGCATGCAGGCCGCAGGCGATGTTGGCGGAGCTGATATGGTGCAGCACCGCCGCGTCATCGCCAAGGCGGTAGATGCCAAAGCTCTCGCCCAGGTCGCTGTTGAAATCGATCTCAGCCATGGCCGCGCTCCAGCGCCGCGAAGGCCGCATCCTGCAACTGCGCGAGCCGTTGCGCTTCTTCCAGTTCGACCACGGTGAAGCGCACGCTCTCACCGGGCATGCGCTGCGCCAGCCGCGGCAGGTCCACGGCGCAGACGTGGGCGATCTTGGGATAGCCGCCCGTGGTCTGGCGGTCAGCCATCAGCACGATTGGCTGGCCGTCGGGCGGCACCTGGATCGTGCCGAATGCCACCGCCTCGGACCACATCTCGAGCGGCGAGGACAGGGCCAGCGCAGGCCCTTCGAGGCGGTAGCCCATGCGGTCGGACTGTGCGCCGATACGGAACCCCGGGAACTCTGCGCTGGTGAATGCCGCTTGCGCGGCGGCGCTGAAGGCATCCCACTCGCGCCCGCGCACCACGCGCAGCGGGGCCTCGGGCGCTGCCACGATGCCGGCGGCGAAGCGCGCCTGTGGCAGAGCTTCGGGCAGCGCGGCGCGCGGGGCGCGCAAGCCGATCACATCGGCCTTGCGCAGCGGCTTGCCCTCCATGCCGCCATATCCGCCACGCACGAAGGTGCTGTGGCTGTTCATGACCGGATCCAGCGCAAAGCCGCCTGCCACCGCGAGGTAGGCGCGCAGCCCGCTCTTGCGCTTGCCGAAGCTCAGCGTCGCGCCAGCCGGCACCACGCATGCCTGCGCGGTGGGCAGCGGCGTGCCGTCGATGCTGGCGTCGAGATCGGCGCCGCAGACCGCCACGGCAGTGGCCGCGTCGAAGCGCAGCGTGGGGCCCATCAGTGTGATCTCCAGGGTGGCGGTGTCCTGCGTATTGCCGACCAGCGCATTGGCGAGCCGATGCGCACGCTCGTCCATCACGCCGTTGGCCGGCACGCCGAGCTGCTGGTAGCCGACGCGGCCGAGGTCCTGGAACGTGCTCAGCGCACCGGGTTTGATCACCTCGATGGCGGCGCCGGTGGGTTGTACCGGTGTAGTGGTCATCGATTCACTCCATGGGCCGGTGAGGGGGTGCCTTGCGACGCGGCAATCTCGTCGAACTGTGCGGCCGAGACCGGCACGAAGCGGACCTGGTCGCCTGCATTGAGCAGGCAGGGCGCATCGCGGTGCGGATCGAACAAGGCCAGCGGCGTGCGTCCGATTAGGTTCCAGCCGCCGGGCAGCACCATTGGATAGATCACGGACTGGCAGTTGGCCAGACCGATCGAGCCAGCGGGCACGGCGGTGCGCGGCGTGCTGCGCCGTGGCGGGGCCAGGCGTGCGTCGAACTTGCCCACGTACGGGTGGCCGGGCGCGAAACCCAGCATCAGCACATCGACCGGCGCCGCACTATGCAGCGCGATCACAGCATCGGGCGCGAGCCCGCAGCTTGCGGCCACCTCCTCGAGATCAGGCCCGTGGTCGCCGCCATAGCAGACCGGGATGTCGACCACGCGAGCGGAGGCGGTCAAGGCGCCGAGTGGCTCGGCAAGCAGCACGGACAGCGCTGCGCTCAGCGCCTGGAACGGTGCCGTGCCTGCCGCGGCGCCAACGGCGGACGGACGGTAGTGGATGCCCACGGTCGCCAGCGCGGGCACGACATCGGTCACGCCCGGCAGTGCGGCGGCACCAATGCGCGCCGCCGCGGCGCAGGCTTGTCGGTTGGCAGCGCGCAATGCGGTGGCATCACGGCCGGCGTCGAATGCAACCACGAGCAGGCGATCGCCCGACGGTTCGATGCGCCACGGGATGGCTGCGGCGGGTGCCAGGTCGAGAGGCAGCGCGTTCATGGTTGCACCTCGGGTTGTACCTCGCTGGCGACGGCAGGCGCAGCCGCGCGCGGCGCCGCGCTCGCGCCGATCAACTGGGCGATCTCGCGCGTGACGAAGCCGGTATCGACCTGGCCCGCGCGGAAGTCGTGGTGCGCCAGCACGTTGCCTAGGAACTCGACGTTATGGCGAATCCCTTCAATGCGCGTTTCCGCCAGCGCGTCCAGCATCGCCTGGCGCGCAGACTCGCGCCCGGCGCCATGCGTGATCAGCTTGGCGATCATCGGGTCGTAGTAGGGCGTGATGGTGTCGCCCGCGCGCACGCCGGTGTCGACGCGCAACGCCGGCATTACTGGCAGCGCGAAGGCCGACAGCTTGCCCGGCGACGGCATGAAATGGCGGGCCGGGTTTTCGGCATAGAGCCGGCACTCGATCGCCGCGCCCTGATGGCGGATGTCGGCTTGCGCCACGCGCGCGAGGGTGCCGGCTGCAAGCCGGATCTGCGCCTGCACCAGGTCCCAGCCGGTGACCATCTCGGTGACACCGTGCTCGACCTGGATGCGGGTATTCATCTCGAGGAAGAAGAACTCGCCGCTGTCGGCATCGACGATGAACTCGACCGTGCCGGCGCCGCGGTAGTGTTGCGATTCCGCCAGCGCGACGGCGGCGGCAGTCATGCGTGCCAGGACCACGGCCGGCAGGCCGGGTGCCGGGCTTTCTTCGATGATCTTCTGGAAGCGGCGCTGCACCGAGCATTCGCGCTCGAACAGGTGCACGGCCGTGCCGTCGCCATAGCCAAATACCTGGACTTCGATATGGCGTGCGCGCGCGACGTAGCGCTCCAGGTAAACGCTGCCGTCGCCGAAGGCCTTGAGCGCGAGCGCCTGCGTAGAGGCCACGGTGGCTGCCAGCGTGCCGGGGTCGTCGACGCATTTCATGCCGATGCCGCCGCCACCGCCTGCGGCCTTGACCAGCAGCGGATAGCCCACTTGCGCGGCAGCGTCTTCGAGCCCGGCCAGCTCACCGGGCAGGAAGCGGATGCTGCCCGGCAGAACCGGCACCCCGCAGGCGGCCGCGATTTCGCGCGCGCGGTTCTTGTCGCCCATGTTCTCGATCGATTCGACCGAAGGCCCGATCCAGCGCATGCCGGCGGCCTCGGCGGCCTGGGCAAAGGCAGTGTTCTCGGAGAGGAAGCCGTAGCCCGGATGCACGCCGTCGGCGCCATGCGCCAGCCCGGCTGCCAGGACGGCTTCGGTATTCAGATAGCTTTGTGCCGCGGGGGCGGGGCCGATGGACACGGCCACGTCGGCCATCTGGCAATGCAGGGCACCGGCGTCGGCCTCGGAATACACGGCCACGGTCTCGATGCCAAGCGCCTGCGCGGCGCGGATGATGCGACAGGCAATCTCGCCGCGATTGGCTACCAGGATTCTTCGCATGTCAGACTCTTGCTGCTTTGGGGGCGGACACGCGGCGCTGGCTTCGGCGCCGCGTGGAGTGCCGGCCTGCGGGCCGGTCGGGGCGCGGTGTGGCCGCGCGTTTTCAGACTTACTTGGCGAACAGCGAGGCGATATTGGCAAACGCCTTCAGCTCCAGCGCATTGCCCGATGGGTCAAGGAAGAACATGGTGGCCTGCTCGCCGACCTCGCCCTTGAAGCGGATATGCGGTTCGATGATGAACTGCAAGCCTGCGGCCTTGAGCTTGTCGGCAGCCGCCTGCCAGTCGCTCATCGGCAGCACCACGCCGAAGTGGCGCACCGGCACGGCATCGCCATCCACGGCGCTGGTATGGCGATGGCCGCATTCTTCCGGCGCCAGGTGGGCCACGATCTGGTGGCCGTAGAAGTTGAAATCGACCCAATCTTCCGAGCTTCGGCCTTCGGGGCAGCCCAGCAGCTCGCCGTAGAATTCGCGCGCGCTGGCGATGCTGTGGACCGGGAAGGCCAGGTGGAACGGGGGCAGGACTGCAGTGGATTCGCTCATGGTGTGGAGACTCTTGGCAATGGATTTGTGGTCGGGTCGTGCGGCACGCGGCAACGCACCGCCCTGGAACCAAAGTCTATGCATGGCGAAAAATTAATAAAAGCGATATATTTTTGAGCTTAGCTCCACGAAAATCGATGAATCGCCATGTTGCGAGAACTGCGCACCTTTATTGCCGTCGCCCGCCACGGCACCTTCGCCAACGCCGGCGCACACATTGGCCTGACGCAGTCGGCCGTCAGCGCGCAGATCCAGCGGCTGGAGTCAGAGCTCGGTTTCGCGCTGTTCGACCGCACCGGCCGTTCAGCGCGCCTGAACACCGCCGGGCGCGAAACGCTGGCGCTGGCCGAGGAGCTGGTGGTGCTGTACGAGCGGATCGGCCACCAGGGCCTCGACATCCAGGGCTCGGGCATGGTGCGCATCGGTGCCATCGCCTCGGCGCAAGCCACCTTCCTGGCCGATGCCATTGCCGCGTTCCGGGCCGAACTGCCCGGCTGCCGTGTGCGGATGGTGCCCGGCGTCTCGCTCAACCTGCTCGGCCAGGTCGACGCCGGCGAGATCGACATCGCCGTCATGATCCGGCCGCCCTATGCGTTGCCCGCCGAACTGGAATGGCGCCCGCTGCTGGAGGAGCCTTTCGAGCTGCTGGCGCCCGCCGCGCAGGCCGGCATGGACTGGAGAGACGCAATCGCCACGGCGCCCTTTATCCGCTATGACCGGGCTTCATTCGGCGGCAGGCTGGTCGACCAGTTCCTGCGCAAGCAACGGATCGTGCCGCAGGAAGCGATCGAGCTCGACGAACTCGAAGGCATCGTGCAACTGGTGGCGCGCGGGCTTGGCGTGGGCCTGCTGCCCCGCATGCTTGCAGGTGGCGCGCGGCCGCCGGGCGTGACGGCGCTGCCGCTTGGCGACGACACGTTCTATCGCGAGGTGGGGCTGGTTGAGCGCGCGCGGCACAGCCGGCAGCCAGTCGCAAGCCGGCTTGCCGACCATATCGACAGGGCGGCCCAGGCGATGGTGGCGTTGGATCGAAGCGATCGGCCTTGACCTGTGGCGCAGGTCCTCCGCTCAGTGCGACTTCCCGTGCAAGTCCAGCGGCACCGGCTGGGTCAGCGTCTCGGGGCGCAGGATGCGGTCGAGTTCTTCTTTCGACAGCAAGCCCTTGCGCAAGACGATTTCATAGACGCTGCCGCCCGTGGCGTGCGCTTCCTGTGCAACGGCGGTCGCGTTCGCATAGCCGATGTAGGGATTGAGCGCCGTCACGACGCCGATCGAGTTCTCGACCGTGGCGCGCAGCCGGTCGGCATTCGCGGTGATGCCTTTGACGCAGCGCTCGGCGAGCGTCAGGCAGCCGTTGCGCAGATGGCTGACGCTCTTGAACAGGCTGTGCGCGATGATCGGCTCGAACGCATTGAGCTGGAGTTGGCCGGCCTCGGCCGCAAAGCTGACAGTGACGTCATTGCCGATGACTTCGAAGGCGATCTGATTCACGACTTCGGGGATCACCGGATTCACCTTGCCGGGCATGATGCTCGAGCCGGCCTGCATCGGCGGCAGGTTGATCTCGCCCAGGCCAGCGCGTGGACCGCTGGATAGCAGCCGCAGGTCGTTACAGGTCTTCGACAGCTTCACGGCAACGCGCTTCAACACGCCGGAGAGCTGCACGAAGGAGCCGCAGTCCTGCGTGGCCTCGATCAGATTGGGTGCGGTCTCCAGCGGGATGCCGGTGATCTCGCGCAGGCGCCGCAGCACCACCGGCGCATACGACGGATGCGCGGTGATGCCGGTGCCGATCGCGGTGGCACCGAGGTTGATCTCGCAGATCAGCATCGCGGCTTCGCGCAGGCGCGCCTCGTCTTCTCCGAGCATCACGGCGTAGGTGCTGAATTCCTGGCCGAGAGTCATCGGCACGGCGTCCTGCAGCTGAGTGCGGCCCATCTTGATGATGTGAGCGAACTCGTCGGCCTTCGCCTCGAAGGCCCGTCGCAGCACCGCCATGGCGTCCACAAGACCGGCGATACCGAACCACGTAGCGACCTTCAGCGCGCTCGGGTAGACATCGTTGGTGCTCTGGCCGATGTTGACGTGCTCGTTCGGGTGCAGGTGCTGGTACTCGCCCTTCTGATGGCCGAGCAGTTCGAGCGCGCGGTTGGCGATCACCTCATTGGCGTTCATGTTGGTCGAGGTGCCGGCGCCGCCCTGAATGACATCGACGACAAACTGGTCGTGCAGCTTCCCGGCAATCAACTCCTGGCAGGCGCCGACGATCGCGTCGCAGCGCGCCTTGTCGAGCAGGCCCAGCTCATGGTTGGCCTGGGCCGCGGCCTGCTTGATCGCAGCCAGCGCCTTGATCAGCTCCGGGTAGATGGAGATCGGGGTGCCTGTGATAGGGAAATTCTCGACGGCGCGCAACGTATGCACGCCGTAGTAGGCCTGGACAGGGACTTCACGGTCACCCAGGAGGTCATGTTCGGTTCTGAAGAGTCCGGCAGTCATGGTTACGCTCCTCGCGTAAGTTGGTATTAGCACTGCTGCCGGAGTCTAGGGAATCGGCCGCACCTGCACCACGTTCGATGCCAAGATTTCATGGGTGTCGCAGCGCAGTGCATGGTTATGCGGAAATGGCATAACCGGGATTCGGTTCTACCGGCCGCCTGCGCACCTGCCAGAGCAATCTGATAGCAAGTTGCGAAAGCGGCGTATTTTGCGTGAAGCTCTAGGAGCGGCCCTGAGCGGGTGCTCTATACTGCCCGATTGCGTCTTCTCAGCCTCTCCTGCCGTGGCTTCTTTACCGCTGCGTCTGGACTACGCCGATTGGCTCGCTTCGCTAAAATCTCGCATCGGGCGCGCCCAGCAACGCGCGGCGGTGGCGGTCAACCAAGCCTTGGTCGTGCTGAACCAGGCTGAGCGATCGCGTTTGCTGGCAATCGGAAGTCTGACCTAAACCCGCGCCCTGGCGCGGGTTTTGCATTTATCGGCCATCCGTAGCTCACAGAAACCCGATCGAGAACCAAGGCACCAGCGTCAGCAGCAGCAAGGCCACCAGCAGCGCCGCCATGTGCGGCCAGACCCGCGGCATGGCCACGTCAGGTGAAACCCGCCCGATGGCGCAAGCCGCGTAGAAGCCGACGCCGAACGGTGGCGCAAACAGGCCCAGGCCCATGGCGAAGATCACTACCATGGCGTAGTGGACTTCATGCACGCCGACGATCTTTGCGATCGGGAACAGCAGCGGGCCGAACAGCACGATGGCCGGGATGCCTTCAAGCAGGCTGCCGAGCAGTACGAATGCCAGCGCGGACACCAGCAGGAATCCGGTCTTGCCGCCCGGTACGGCGGACATGATCTTCACCAGGTCGTCGGCAAAGCCGGATTGCGTCAGCGCCCACGCCATGGTGGTGGCGCAGCCGACGATCAGCAGGATCGCGCCGGACAGCGCAGCGGTATCGACCAGCATCGGGTAGATGCTGCGCCAGTGGAAGCGCCGGTAGACAAGGATGCCGGCGAGCACGGCATAGAAGATGCCGATGGTCGATACCTCGGTCGCGGTCGCGACGCCTTCGACCACGGCGGTGCGGATGATCACGGGCAAGGCCAGCGCCGGCAGGGCCACCAGCAGCGATTTCACGATCACGGCGCGCGTAGGGCGTACCACCGTGCTCATGTCTTCCTTGCGCGTCTGGAACCAGACCACGCAGGCCATCATGACCAGGCCCACGGCCGCCGGCATCAGCCCGCCGATGAAGAGCGAGGTGATCGACACACCGGTGACCGATCCCACCGTGATCAGCACGATGCTGGGCGGGATCGTTTCGGACATCGCGCCGGACGCCGACAACAATCCGATCAGGTCGCCGTCCTTGGCGCCGCGCTGCTTCATTTCCGGGAACAGCGCGGGCGCGACCGCTGCCATGTCGGCTGCCTTTGCGCCGGAGATGCCGGACACGATATACATCGCGCCGAGCAGCACGTACTGCAGGCCGCCGCGCACATGCCCGATCAGGTTGGCCAGGAAACTGATCATGGCGCGCGCCAGTCCGGTCATCTCGATCAACGCGCCCAGGAAAACAAAGAGCGGCACGGCGAGCAGGATCAGGTGCGACATGCCTTCCTGCATGCGGTTCGGGACGATCGACAGCGGGGTCGTGGTGGTGAAGGCCAGGTAGCACATGGTGGCCAGGCCGAAGGCAAAGGCGATCGGCACGCCAACGGCCACGCATGCCACCAGCATCAGCAGGAAGAAGATCACCAGGTTGATGTTGCCGAGTTCTGCCAGCACCGGGGACAAGGCCCACAATATTGCCCCTGTGACGCCTACCGCCACGCCGCTGACGAGAACCAGCTTCCAGTCGGCCTGCGCAACCAGCCGGATGACGGCCGTCGCCAGCATCAGCAGTGCGCCGGCGAGCACCGCCGCGGAGCGATAGCCTTCACTGATCTCCAGCGTTGGCGACGAGACGTCGATGTGTTCAATCAGGTGCTCGTAGGCCGGCCAGACCAGCATCAGCAGGAACGCCACCACCAGCCACATGCCGAAGGCATCGAGCCACGCGCGCCTGGCCGGTGCCAGGTCCTTGATGAAGGTGGTCAGCTGCATATGCGCGCTGCGCTGCAGCGCGATGATGGCGCCCAGCATCGCCAGCCAGAGGAACAGGATGCTGGCCAGTTCATCGGTCCACGGGATTGGCGCATGCAGGACATAGCGTGCGAACGCACCACCGCCCAGGATGGCGATCTCCGCAAGCACGATCAGCGCGGCCGGAATCTCCACGACCCAGCGCACGGCGCGGCCCCAGAAAGCAAGGGTGGCGCCTGGTTCCCGCGGTGCGGCAGCGAAGGTTTCGGCAGTGTGCTCCATCGTCGTGTCTCCATGCGGTACGCGCTGATGCGCGGCTTCTCGTTCGGTCTGGTGGTATGGCGTCAGGCCAGGCGGCCCGCGTATTTCTCGAGCTTGGCCCAGGCTTCCTCGCCGTACTTCTTCTTCCACTCGGTATAGAAGCCCGCGCTTTGCCGCAACTGGCGGAAGGGCGTGGGATCGGGCCGGTTCAGCGTGATGCCCAGCTTGCTCAGTTCCGCCTGCGCATCGACATTCAGCCTGGCGATGTCTGCGCGCTGGCGCAGCGCCGCGCTGTTGAAATGGGTGGCGATGGACGCCTGCACTTCCTTGGGCAGCGCCTGGAATTTCCTGGCGTTGCCGAAGATGAAGTGGCCATCCCAGGTATGCGCGGTGAGCGAGCAGAACTTCTGGACTTCATAGAGCTTGGCGCTGCGGATCAGGGCGAGCGGGTTTTCCTGGCCGTCCACCACTCGCGTCTGCAGCGCGGAGTAGAGCTCGCCGAACGGAATGGCGGTCGGCGAGGCGCCAAGCGCCTTGAACATCGAGATCCAGAGCGGGATGCCGGGCACGCGGATCTTGAAGCCCTTCAGGTCCGCAGGTGTCTGAACCGGCCGGCTGGCCGAGGTGATATTGCGGTAGCCGTTGTCCAGGCACTTGTCGAACACGTGCAGGTTGACCTTGCCCAGCGCTGCCCGCACGTGCGCGCCGACGTCGCCATCCATGGCCGCCCAGACCGTGGCGTAGTCCTTGAAGGCAAAGGCGACCCCGTTGATGCCGGCGGTCGGCACCAGCGTCTGCAGGTTGGTGCCAGCGGTGGACATGAAATCCATGGCCCCGGCGCGGGTCTGCGAGATCATGTCGGGCTCGCTGCCCAACTGGCTGGCGGGATACACCTGGAGGTCCACCTTGCCGCTGGTGTCTTTGCGAATGGCTTCCGCGGCTTCCTTGATGCGCAACGTGCCGGGGTGGTCCGCCGGAAATGCCGTGCCATATTTGAGCCGGATGCTGGCCGCCTGGGCAAGGCCATGGCGCACCGGCAATGCGAGCGCGAGACTGCCGGCGGCCAGGGCGCCGAACTGGCGGCGTGTCAGGGAGAAAGTCATGGTGATGTTTGCTCCTGTATCGGAAGGTTTGGCGCCTTATTGGCTTAGCGGCAGCAATGCGGCCGCGCCCCGGTTTGCCAGTACCGCCAGGTAAGCGGCAAGGCGGGCGGCAAGGGGCGCAGGCCACGGCGTGGTGCCAAAGACGGCAGCATGGCCCAGCGCCTGGTGGACGGCAGCGGCGTCGCAGCCTGCGCTGCGCAGGCGATCGGCCAACGCAGCGGCGCCAGGGTCGCTGATCGTAAGTACCTCGCCGCGGTCGCTGTGGCCGGTTCGCAGGTAGTGCAGCCACATCGCCAGCGCACGCTCAAGGAATGGCCGTTCGATGCCTGCGCTGCAGCTTTCGCGCAAGGCGGGCAGCCAGCGCACGGGGATCTTCTGCGTGCCATCCGTCGCGATCTGCGCGGTCAGGTGGGCGAGGGCGGTATTCTCGAAGCGATGCAGCAGTTCGCGGCAGTAGCGGTCGACGTCATAGCCTGGCGGTGCCGCAACGGTGGCGCGCAAGTCTTTCATCACGCCCCGCGCAAATGCGGCGGCAGCGGGATTCGCCATGACATCTGCGATGCTGGCGAGTCCGCAAAGCTGTCCGGCATAGGCCATTGCCGAATGGGTGCCGTTGAGCAGGCGCAGCTTCATCGCCTGGTAAGGCCGGACATCGGTCGTCAGCAGCGCGCCCCCGGCTTCCCATGCGGGCCGCGGCCCGGCGAAACGGTCTTCAATGACCCATTGCGTGAATGGCTCGCAGACGATTGCCGCTTCGTCGCGCACGCCGAGATGCCGGCTGGCCAGGTCGATGGATGCTGCGCTGGCGGCCGGCACGATCCGGTCGACCATGGAGTTGGGTAGCGCGATGTTGTCATCGATGCGCCGTGCCAGGTTTGGATCGGACAGCTCCGCGAACTGCGCAAGCAGCCGACGCAAGGTGTCGCCATTGCCTGCCATGTTGTCGCAGCACACCACGCTGAGCGGGGCGCCGCGCGGCCGGCGGCGTATGCCCGCCGCCAGGATGCCGAGGGTGCTGCGGGGGCGCTCCGGGTTAGCCAGGTCGTGGCGGATGTCTTCATCGCCGAGGTCGAGCCCGGTCGTGGACGGGTGCTGGCTGTAGCCCTTCTCGGTCACGGTGCTGGTGACGACGCTGACCGCCGGGTCAGCGATGGCGTCAATCACCTGCTGCAGGGCCTGCGGCGCATACAGCGACGCAACGACGGCACCGACGATCCGTGTGTGGCTGGCATCGCCATGACGCTCGGTGACCGAATAGAGATGGTCCTGGGCTTGCAGCGTGTTGCCCGTGGCGGGGCTGCGCAAGCTGACGCCGATGATTCCCCACCGGGAATCGCCCTGCGCCAGGGCGGCTTCGGTGTACAGCGCCTGGTGGGCGCGGTGGAATGCACCCAGGCCCAGATGCACGATGCCCCGGCCCAGGCCGGTGCGATCGTAGCGAGGACGCTCAACCCCGGCACGCACCTTGAGAAGGGCTTCTTGTGAGAGGCGCTGATGGCGTGCTGCCGTGGCGGAGGTGGGCTGCATATCTATAAAGAATCACATTTCTTTGATAACTGCCATGGTAGTGCGGCGGTGATATGCACTGTAGCGGTGGGTATTTGACGAATCCATGCGGGTTTACGCCGAATCATGGAGAAAACATCGACGTGCTACCATGGCAGTAACACTCATATAACCGACCCCCAAATGCGCGCCTCCCGTATCTCGCTTGTCCGCGAAAATTCCCAGGAAGCCCTGAATGCCGACGAGGTCCTGACCCGTGCGCTGGCTGGATTCCAGCTGGAAAAGGACCGCTCCTATACCGCCCAGGTCCATGCGATGTTGCAGCGAGCCATCGTGCGCGGCACGCTGCCCCCGCGCATGGCGCTGTCGGAGGCGGCGATCTCCCGGGCGATAGAGGTCAGCCGCACGCCGGTGCGGGAAGCACTGGCCATGCTGGCCGACGAGCAGCTGGTGCAGATCTACCGGCAGGTGGGCACGATCGTGGCGCCGGTGCGCACTTCGCTGATCGAAGAGGGGCGTTTCGTGCGCTGCACGCTTGAATGTGCCAATCACGTGCAACTGGCGCTGTCCATCACGAGCGAGCAACTGGCGGAGTTCGGCAGCATCGTCGAGCGCCAGCGCAACGCTGTCGCCAGCAACCAGACCGACTTGTTCTCGGAGCTGGATGAGCTGATGCACCGCAGGCTGTTCGAGTTTGCGGGCCGGCACAACGTGTGGGCCATGCTCGAGCCCATCAAGCGGCATTTCGACCGGGTGCGCTGGCTGCTGCTGGGCCGGGTGGCCGACCACGCCAGCCGCGCGCTGCAGGAGCACGAGCAGATGCTGGCGCAGATGGCGGCGCGCGATGTCGCGGGCCTCGGTGCCAGCGTCGCTTCGCATATCAACCACATCACCGAGCACCTCCAGGCGCTGCGCAAGCAGGCGCCGGAGAGCTATTTCACTGACTGACCTCGCGGGGGACGCGACTTGAAGATCGAATCAGTACAGACCATTGTCACCTGTCCGGGGCGCAACTTTGTCACGGTCAAGGTGATGACGGATGAAGGCGTCCATGGCCTGGGCGATGCCACGCTCAACGGGCGGGAACTGGCGGTCCAGGCCTATCTGGACGAGCACGTGATTCCGTGCCTGATCGGGCGCGATCCCCGCAACCTCGAAGACATCTGGCAATACCTGTATCGGGGCGCCTACTGGCGCCNCCCCCCCCCCCCCCACCCCCACCCCCCCCCCCCCCCCCCCCCCCCCCCCCCCCCCCCCCCCGGCCCGGTCACGATGACCGCCATCGCAGCCATCGACATGGCCTTGTGGGATATCAAGGGCAAGCTGGCCGGCATGCCGGTGTACCAGTTGCTGGGCGGCAGAAGCCGGCAGGGGCTGATGGTGTATGGCCATGCCAACGGGCGCGACCACGCCGAGGCCGTGGAGGCCGTGCAGCGTCATGTGGAGCAGGGCTACAAGGCCATCCGCGTGCAGTCCGGCGTGCCCGGCCTGGGCAAGGTGTATGGCGTGGGCAAGGGTGGCGGGCATTACGAGCCCGCCGAGAAAGGCCTGCCGCCGGAAGAGCCCTGGGATACTTCGCTCTACCTGCGCCATACGCCTGAACTGTTCCGCAAGGTGCGGGACACCGTGGGTTTCGGGCCCCACCTGCTGCACGACGCCCACCATCGCCTGACGCCGATCGAGGCCGCGCGGCTCGGCAAGGAGCTTGAGCCCTTCAGCCTGTTCTGGCTGGAAGACGCCACGCCGGCAGAGAACCAGGAGGCGTTCCGGCTGATCCGCCAGCACACCACCACGCCGCTGGCCGTGGGGGAAGTCTTCAACTCGGTCTGGGACTGCAAGACGCTGATCAGCGAGCAACTGGTCGACTACATCCGCGCCACCATCGTGCACGCGGGCGGCATCACCCATGTGCGGCGCATCGCGGATTTCGCAGCCATGTACCAGGTACGGACAGGGTTCCATGGGGCGACCGACCTGTCGCCGGTGTGCATGGCGGCCGCGGTCAACTTCGGGCTGTGGGCGCCCAACTTCGGCATCCAGGAGCTGATGCCGCACAGCGAACTGACTGATGCGGTCTTTCCGCACAACTACCGCTTCGAAGACGGCTACCTGGTCATGGATGAGGTGCCGGGTCTCGGTGTCGATATCGACGAAGCGCTGGCCGCAAAGTATCCGTACGAACGTGCCTATCTGCCGGTCGCACGGCTGGCGGATGGCTCGATGTGGCACTGGTAGCCGGAGTTTCCGATGCTTAGCATTGTTGTCGAAGAACCCAACAGCATGGCCGTGTGCGAGCGGCCAATGCCGGAGCCTGCTGCTGGCGAGGTGCGCGTACGCGTGCGCTATGCCGGCATCTGCGGTTCCGACCTGCATATCTTCCGCGGTCACAATCCGTTCGTGGCGTATCCGCGCGTCATCGGCCACGAGTTCGTCGGCACCATCGATGCCGTGGGTGCCGGGGTGGATGCATCGCGCATCGGCCAGCGCGTGGTGGCGGATCCGGTCATCAGCTGCGGACAATGCCACGCATGCCGGATCGGCCGCCAGAACGTGTGCAGCCGGCTGCAGGTGATCGGGGTGCACCGCGACGGTGGCTTCAGCGAGTACTCTTGCGTGCCGGCCCGCAATGCCTATGTGATTCCGGACGGCATGCCCGAAGCCAGCGCTTCGGTGATCGAGCCGTTTGCCGTGGCTGCCAATGTCACGCACCGCACCGGCGTGCTTGCGCAGGACGTGGCATTGATCTATGGCGCGGGGCCGGTCGGGCTCAACCTGATGCAGGTGCTCAAGCGCGTCCATGGCATCCGCGCCTACATCACGGATCGCCTCGACGAGCGGTTGGCGCTCGCACGGCAATGCGGTGCCGGTGAGGACGAAGTCATCAACACCGCGCGCGAGCCCCTCGAGCAGGCGCTGGCGGCGCGAGGCGTGGAAGGCGGTCCGACACTGATCTTCGACGCCGTATGCCATCCGGCCATCCTGGAGGAGGCCGTGCGCATTGCGGCACCGGCCGGGCGTATCGGTGTATTGGGCTTTTCGCCAACGCCATCGGCGATCCCGCAGCAGGAACTCACCAAGAAAGAGCTGACGTTGTATGCCTCGCGGCTGAACTGCGCGATGTTCCCGACGGTGATTGACTGGATCGCGAAAGGCCTGGTCAATCCCGGGCAAATTGTCACGCACCACGTCGATTTTCGCGATGTTGCCGGCGCGTTTGCACTGGCCGAGGGCAATCCGGGCGAATGCTGCAAGGTGCTGCTTGACTTTGGCCATGGTGGCTGACGTGGCAAGTACCCGGCGCTTCGATATCTAGGCCATGGTTGAGTTCAACCAGACAAGCGGACACGGGGCTCGTACCTACCTGCAGGACGACCTGGTTGGCGCGGCGCGGTGGGCGGGAATTGCGGCGGCACTGGCAACGACAGGCTTTGGCGCGGTCGAGCCGCTGCCTGTTGGGCATGTGGTGCGGGAGCTGTGGGCGGCGCACGGTGGGTGGTTTATTTTTGTTGCAAAAAGAACACTGATAGTGCTCAAATCGGCATCGAACTAAACCTTCCGTTGGCAAGGGTTTGTCAAGCGTGTATTTTGAACACCATGAGTGATCAAAATCACGGAAAGCTAAACCAACTTCTAGCAAGGCTTGGTGATACCACCTTGGTATCCAGCCGATGGCTGCGCGCGCATGGGTATTCCAACAGCCTTGTCGCACGCTATGTGGCCAGCGGCTGGCTGGTTTCGCCAGCGCGTGGCGTCTACATGAGGCAGGGCGGGCGCCTGCAGTGGCAAGGCGTGGTCCATAGCCTTCAGGCCAACGAGGCATTGGCTGTGCACGTCGGTGGGCGCTTTGCGCTGGCCATGCAGGGGCATGAGCACTACCTGCGCCTGGGCGAAGCGGGCACGATCACGCTTTATGGGCCGCAACGGCTGCCAGGCTGGGTGGGCAAGCTGCCATTGAACGAACACTTCGAGTTTCACGGCAAGGGGCCTTTCGACCTGACTGCGTTGCGCTTCATGCCCGAACTGCCGGAAAAGGCGTTGCTCGATCAGGGACTGACATGGCATGAGGCCAGCCCAGGCACCGATGCCCTGGCTTGTTCCACGCCGGAGCGGGCCATGCTGGAACTGTGCGATGGCGTGGCAAATGCGGCCCTGGTCTATGAGGTCGATGCGCTGATGCAGGCGATGACGACGCTGCGGCCGCAGCGGGTCGGCATGATGCTGCGCCATTGCCGCAGCATCAAGGCCAAGCGCCTGTTTTTGGCCCTGGCCGAACGTCACCGGCATGCATGGCTGGCGCATGTGCCACTCGATGGCGTCGATCTGGGCCGGGGCAAGCGCGCGCTGGTGCCCGGTGGACGCCTGCATCCGACCTACCAGATTACTTTGCCTGGAGACCTGGATGAGCATCTGGGATAAGCGCTATACCGACCGGGTGCAATTGCTGGTCGAGATCCTGCCGGCCCTGGCGAAAGAGCCGCGCTTCGCACTTAAAGGGGGCACGGCGATCAACCTGTTCGAGCATGACCTTCCGCGGTTGTCGGTGGACATCGACCTGGCCTGGTTGCCCGTGCATGACTTCGCCGAGGACGCGGCCTTGATTGCTGCGGCATTGGAGCAACTGGCCGATGCACTGCGCGCCCGCCCGCTGCAACTGCAGGTGCAGTCGTCGGCGGGCGAGGGTACGCGGTCGGTGACGCGATTGGTGGCCAGCCGTGGCCGCGCGCGCGTGCAGGTCGAGACCACACCGGTCATGCGCGGCACCGTGCATCCGTTGCGCACCATGGTGGTCAGGCCGAAGGTGGAGGAGGCTTTTGGCTTCGCCTCCGTGCAGGTGCTTGATTTCGCCGATCTTTATGCCGGCAAGCTGGCCGCAGCGTTGTCGAGGCAGCATCCGCGCGATCTGTTTGATGTCAGTCTGCTGCTGGAGGACGAACGTGCGGATGAGAGGCTCTGGCGGACTTTCCTGGTGTACCTGACCTGCAGCCCCAAACCTGCCTGGGAGATGCTGGCCCCTCGGGTGCCGGCGGATTTCGCGGCAACGTTCGACGCGCATTTCAAAGGGATGACTGCCGAGCCGGTCAGTGCGCAAGCGCTGCTGGAAAGTCGCGAGCGCCTGCTGGCGAGAGTGGCGGGGTGGCTGGATGAGCCATCCTGCGCGTTTCTTTGGTCCGTGGAGGATGAGAAGCCGGATTTCGGGCTCATCGAGCTTCCTCACGCAGGTGAGTTGCCGGGGGTACGGCGCAAGTTGCATAACCTGGCCCAGCGCTCGGCCGCCAAGCGGCAGGCGGATCGTCGCGAGCTGGAACAGACGCTGGCGCGGCTCACAGGGCGGGGTGCCTGAAGCGCCGGCCCCTGGCGCAGTCAGCAGGTGGCGCTTGACGCGCATTCTCTCTTCGTTCACCTTATGTCCCCGGCATAGATGGCCAGGCGTCCCATTGCCGGCGCCAGGCTTTGCGCGGCGATTGCGCCAGCGCAGCCCGCGAGCGAACAACAAAGGGTGACCAAAGGGAGACCATCACAATGAGCAAGCTACTGCTCGGACCCGTGCTGTCGTTTCGTGGCCTCGGAACGGATGGCTCATGGAAGGTTACGGCGCTCGTTGGCATAGAAGATCAAGCCAGGGTTCCGCAGGTCACCGTGGAAGGCCGCAAGGCCGGCAAGCCGGTGACCCTGCTGCAGCATGCGGGCCGCACCTATCTGCGCTACGACTTGTCCTGCAAGCTGCGCAAGAACGAACGGCGGGTACCGTACAGCATCGAAGGTGTCGGAGAGGCGTGGCACTTTACCGTGCCCGGCAAGGGCTACGCGCCGCGCATGGCCTATGTTTCGTGCAACGGATTCTCCGACCCGAGCGGCATGCGCAAGCTGGTCAAGGCTGAGAATGCGGTATGGGCGGACTTGCTGTGCAACCACGACAAGGAAGTCCGTCCGGCAGGCTTTGAGCTGGACAAGGAGCAACTCTGGCATGAGGCGCGTACCCATGACCAGGGCAATCAGCGGTTCCATCTGATGCTGATGGGCGGCGACCAGATCTACTTCGATTCGATCTGGGAAGACATCAAGTTGCTGAAGCGCTGGATCGGGTTGACGCGAGAGGAGCAGCTGCAGTACCCGGTGGACGCTGACCTCGAGAAAGAAATCGAGGACTACTATTTCAAGCTCTACAGCGAGCGCTGGCTGCCTCATGCAAGGTCAGGGTGGGGTAGTCCAGACAAGCCGCTCGACGCTGCCCAGGCCATGGCACGCATCCCCACGGTGATGATGTGGGATGACCATGACATCTTCGACGGCTGGGGTTCCTATAGTCCTGAGATGCAGCGCAGTCCGTTGTTCCAGCGGCTGTTCTTCCATGCGCGCCGGGCCTTCTGGGTCTTCCAGATGCAGCATGCTGTCGAACAGCTTCCCGACCTGGTGCCGCGCACTGACGTCCGGGTTCGGTCTGACGATCCATTGTTCGAACCGGTCAAGTGGTCTCAGGTGCTGTCCGGTGACAAGCTTGCGCTTCCGCTATTGGATCAGCAGCCAGGATTCACCTTCACGCATTCCGTTGGCCCGGTCACCCTGATCGTTGCCGACCTGAGAACGGAACGATCTCAGGAGCAAGTTCTCGGACCCGGCACCTGGGGTGCACTGCAGGGGTGGCTGGCGGGGCTTGGAGCGGGCCACGTTGCGCCCTCTGGCACCAACTGCCAGCATCTGCTGCTGATGTCCTCCGTGCCGGTGGTCCATCCCAAGCTGTCGCTGGCTGAAGCTTTCCTGGACAACTTTGGCCAGGATCATGTGCTCGACAGCAGTGCCGATGACCTAAAGGACCACTGGACCCACGACGATCACGAGGGCGAGCGGAAGCGCATGGTGGAGACCTTGCTCAAGACAGCCAGCCAGAAGCAGCTGCGGGTGACGATCATCTCTGGTGATGTCCATGTCGCGGCCTGGGGTGTTGCCTACAGGAAAGACGTGGGGCCGAAGGACAACTGGGCGCAGATACAGCAGCTGACCTGTACTGCCGTGGTGCATCCCTCGCTGGTCGGGGTCATGGAGCGTCTGTTCTTCCATGTGCTGAACAACGTCGCCCAGTCGAAGCAGGCGCTTGATGTCAACCTGTCTGCGGAAATGATGCTCTTTCCCGGATCCAACCGGTATGTGATGCCGGCCAGGAACTGGCTTGCCATCGAACTGGACCGGGGCACGGACAACCCGAACGGCTGCAAGCTGTGGGCGACGTGGCGGTGCGAGACCAAGGCGGCGTTCACCAATCACCTGCTGGCTACTGATCCGGTGAACTTATAGTTTTGGTCGAAGCTGGAACCCTGGTGACCCGAAAGCGAGATGGTTTTATTTATACCCGGATGATATTGACATCTTATTTTATCCGGGTAATATTCGGGGATCGTCTCCCAGGGGCATCCCCATGACCAACGCAACGCTTCACAACTACACCACCTTCGACGGCCACCGGCGGATCGCCACGGGCTCGCTGCAAGCCAATGCGCTGGCGCTCAAGCGCGCGCTGGAAGCTGGCGCGGGCGGACCCGTGCTGGTTTTCGACGACAGCACCGGGCGCTCGATCGACCTGGATACGAGCGGGACGGAGGCCGCCGTACTTGAGCGGACTGCCGAGCGCGCCGCGCAACTCGAATCCCTGCGGCAGCCAGCCGGCGAGAACGCCGAAGCAGCGGATGTGGCCGCGCCCCGGGGCCGAGGGCGCCCGAAGCTTGGCGTGGTATCGCGCGAGGTGACGCTGCTGCCGCGCCATTGGGAATGGCTGGCCGCCCAGCCAGGCGGGGCATCCGTGGCCCTGCGCAAGCTGGTCGAGCAGGCGCGCCGGGACAACGCGGACAAGGACCGCAGCCGCCGCGCCAGCGAACGGGCCTACCACTTCATGGTGGCGATGGCGGGAGATTTGCCCGGCTTCGAGGAAGCCACGCGGGCCTTGTTCGCGGGCGATGTGGCGGGCTTTGCGCAGCGGATCGAGGCATGGCCGGTGGATATCCGCGAGCACGCGATGCGCCTTGCGGACAGCAACGCCTGAACGCTCAGATGCCGCCCAGCAGGTCATGCGCATCCACGATCGCATAGGCGATTTCGGGATGCACTTCCATGCTGCGGCGGATGGCGGCGGGGATCGACTGGCGGATCTTGCGGCACAGGCCGGGCTGCTCCTGCACCTGGATGCTGATGCCGCGCACCGTCCGCACGCCGCGGGCGCTGGGGGTGATGGTCAGCACGATGCCCAGCTGGGTCTGCATCAGGCTTTCCATGCGCTGCAATTCAGCCAGGCTGGTCAGGCTCTCAAGCCGTTCGACCAGCCGCTTTTCCTCGGCGCGGGTAAGCCGCAGCACGCGCAAGTCAGCGTTGGGGTCACTCAGCAAGGCTTCGCGCCCGCAGATGCAGGCGCCGGGCGGGCATTCCGTGCGAAGAGAGAGCGGCGCGTTCATGTGGGGCGCGGCCACAAGGCCGCAAGATGGCGGGGGCGATGACCGGATATGTTAATTCAGATTGCCGGTTGCCCGCTGCGGGCGCGCCATCTTTCCCGCCGCCCCTCAGGTCTGCGGCCGCAGCACCTTGCCTGGCCGCGCCCTGCCGGTTTCGCGGCCATCCCACACCTGTTCGCCATTGGCCCGCACCGGGCCCATGGCAATGCCTGGCTGCTCGGGCATGGTTCAGTCCAGCTGCTCGATATGGGCCGACTTAATCAGGGCACGCCATTTGGCGGTCTCAGCATCGATCAGCTTCCGGAACTGCGCGGGCGAGCCGCCGGCCGGCTCGGCGCCCAGCGCCGCCAGGCCCTTGCGCACGTCCGGCGCCTGCAGCGCAGCTTGCAGCGCGGCGTTGATCTTGTCGATCACCGGCGCCGGCGTGCCGCGCCGCGCGACCACGCCGCCCCACGCCACGGTCTCATAGCCCTTGACTCCGCTCTCGTCGAGGGTCGGCACGTCCGGCAGCAGCGCCAGCCGCTTCAGGCTGCTGACCGCCAGCGCACGCACCTTGCCGCCACGGACCAGCGGCATCGCTTCCGAGGTATTGCTGAACATGAAGTCGAGCCGGCCGCCCATCAGGTCCTGCAAAGCGGCCGGGCCACCGTTGTACGGGATGAAAGCGATATCGGCCCGGGCCATCGACTTGAACAACTCGCCGCCCATATGGCCGGTGGTGCCGACGCCCGACGCGCCATACGACATCCGCCCGGGCTGCGCATGCGCTCGCGCAATCAGATCCTTCACACTGTGCAGCGGCGAATTCACCGGTACGATCAGCACGTTGTACAGGTTGAACAGGTGGATCACCGGCACCAGGTCGCGATCCACATCGTAGGGCAGCTTGCGGAACAGCGAGCGGTTGACCGCCAGCGTGTTGATATTGCCGTAGCCGATGACGGTGCCGTCCGGCGCAGCGCGCTGGATCGCGGCAATGCCGAGGTTGCCGGCGGCGCCGGGCCGGTTGTCTATTACCATGGTCACGCCGCTTTCATGCGAGGCCTGGTTGACCACCAGCCGCGACAGCACGTCAGGCGAACCTCCGGCCGCTGACGGCACCACGAAGGTGACCGGCTTGTCGGTCCATGACTGCGGCTGCGCGGCACACACATGCGTGGCGGCAAGAAGGCTGAGCGCAATGGCAAGGCGGCGAAGCATGCTGACTCCTCAAGTGTGGGCATGCGGGCCAGACTAGCAGCGGCCCGGCAAAAACCACTCATCGAAAGATGTGCATGCGTCATCAGCGAAAGTTATCGGTATGGCGATTTTTCTGAGGCACGACATGACGCGCAGTGGTTGGTGGGAGGCTCTGGAAACGGATCTGGAGGTGCAGCAAGGCGGCAATGGCGAAGCGCCTGCCAATGACCGGCCGCTCAACCTGCGGCAGATCGAAGTGTTCCGCGCGATCATGCTGGCGGGGTCGGTCAGCGGTGCCGGGCGCATGCTGCATGTGTCGCAGCCCGCGGTGAGCCGGGTGCTGGCGCTGACTGAGCGCCGCCTTGGCTATGCGCTGTTTGAGCGTGCGCGCGGCAAATTGCTGCCGACTGCGGAAGCGCGGCGCTTGTATGCCGAGGTGGAAGCGGTCTATGGCGGCGTGGCGCGCGTCAATGATCTGGCCGTCGCGTTGGCTCGCGAGGGTGCCGGTGCCTTGCGCGTGGTCGCCAGCGCCGCTTTCGGGCAGCAACTGGTGCCGCGCGTGCTGGCGGCGATGCGTGTGGGTGGCGTGCAGGCACGGATCGACTACCGCAGTGCGACCGCCGCCGAACTGGTCGGAGTATTCCTGGGCGGGCAGGCCGATGTCGGCGTGTCGATGGTGCCGGCGGAACATCCTGCATTGGATTCGGTGCTGCTGGGCCACCAGCCGCTGCTGTGCATCCTGCCCCGCGACCATCCGCTGGCCGGTCGCGCCGTGCTGGCGCCGGACGATGTGGCCGGCGCGGCATGGGTTGGCTATCCGCCAGACACGCCGCTGGGCCGCGCGCTGGCGGGCTTCTTCGCTGGCTGCGTCAGTCACGCCGCGCCCCCCGCCATCGAGGTGCATTCCCCAGTCGCGGCGTCCGCCTTTGTGCAGCAGGGGCTGGGCCTGGCGCTGGTCGATGCGTGGAGCGTGACGCCCGCGCTGCGCGCCACGCTGGCGGTGCGGCCGGTGTCGCCTGCGGTCACGCTGGAGATCTGGGCAACACATTCACGCCTGGTACCGCTGCCGCTGGCGGGACGCCGCTTCCTGGCGTCGGTGGGCAAGGTGCTGCGGGATACCCCGCAGCCTGCCGTGGGTATGCCAGCATAGTCCGGCAACGATTGCCGATCCGGTCTATGCTCGCCGCTGCGGTACGACCCACGCCTTCGGCCACCACGACAAATCAGCCCTGCACAGGAGACCCTCATGGCACTCTCAATGTACGACGTTTCGATTCCCCCGTTCATCCGCGCACTCGCCAACCTGGCCGCGATCCTCGACAAGGGCGCGGCCCACGCCCAGGCGCAGGGCATGGACCCGGCCGACCTGATCCAGACCCGGCTGATCGCCGACATGGATGCGCTGCCGGCACAGGTGCAGCGCGCCAGCGACGCCGCCAAGGGCTGCGCGGCGCGGCTGGCAGGCATCGAGGTGCCGTCGTTCGCCGATACGGAAACCACCTTTGCCGAACTGCAGGACCGCATCGCCCGTACCATCGTCTTCCTGGAGCAGATCTCGCCTGAGCAGCTGGAAGGCAGCGAGCAGCGCGCGATCGAGCTGAAGATGCGCCAGGGGCCGATGACGTTCGACGGCAAGTCCTACCTGCTGGGCTTTGCGTTGCCCAACTTCTATTTCCACGTGACCACCGCCTATGACATTCTGCGCCACAAGGGCGTGCAGATCGGCAAGCGCGACTACCTGGGGCTGAAGTAAGAAAAAGCCGGGCGCGAAGCCCGGCTTTTTCATCGTGGAGCAGAGGCAGCGCTCAGTCCCACTTCGGCGCAAAGTCCGGGTTGGCCAGCCGCTCGCCGCGGTCCAGCCCGGCGATGGCCGCCATCTCCTGCTCCGACAACCGCAGCGATGCTGCCGCCAGGTTGCTCTCCAGGTTGGCGCGCCTGGTCGACGACGGGATCACTGCATAGCCCTGCTGCAGCAGCCATGCCAGCGCGACCTGCGCGGGAGATGCGTCGTGCGCCTGCGCAATCCGCTGCAGCACCGGGTCCTGCATCACCTTGCCGTAGGCCAGCGGCATGTATGCGGTGATGTGGATGCCTTGCGCGCGGGTGAAGTCGGCCAGCTTGCGGTTCTGCAGGAACGGGTGCATTTCAATCTGCTGCGTGGCGATCTGGTCGGCGCCGACCGCGTCGATGGCCTGCTGCAGATGGGCGATGGTGAAGTTCGATACGCCGATCGCCCGGGTGAGGCCCGCGGCGCGCGCTTCAGCCAGCGCTTCCATGTATTCCTGCACGGCGATCGCGTCGCCGGGCGCGGGCCAGTGGATCAGCGTCAGGTCGACCTGGTCCAGTTGCAGCTTTTCCAGGCTCTGCTCCAGGCTGGCGCGCAGGCGGTCGCGGCCCAGCGCTTCGGTCCAGATCTTGGTGGTGACAAACAGGTCCTGGCGCGGCACGCCGCTGGCAGCGATGGCCTGACCGACTTCGGCCTCGTTGTCGTAGATCTGGGCGGTGTCGACATGGCGGTAGCCCAGTTCCAGGCCAGTGCGCACGGAGTCGATGACCTGCTGGCCCTTGAGCCGGAAAGTGCCGAGGCCGATAGCGGGAATCTGCATGGGGGTTCTCCTTAGCTTGCAGGGTTGTGTTCGGGAAGATTCAGTTCAGGGTGCGGATCAGTGCGTCATGGCACCGGCCGGCACGCCGCCGCTGCGGGCATCGAAGCCCGCGGCGCGGTCCAGGCGGCCGCTCAGCTCGGTCAGGGCCAGTGCCACCAGCACTACCAGCGCGCCGATCCACGGGGTCTGCATCAGACCCAGGTGGGTCACGATCAGCCCGCCGGCCCAGGCCGCGCCGGCAATGCCGAGATTGAAGGCGGCGATATTCAGGCCCGAGGCCACGTCCACGGCGTCAGGCGTGAAGCGCTCCGCCTGCTTGACCACGTAGACCTGCAGGCCGGGCACGTTGCCGAAGGCCACGGCACCCCAGGCCAGCACGGTCGCCACCACCAGCCAGCGATGCGGCGCGGTGAAGGTCAGCACGAACAGCACCAGGGCCAGCAGCAGGAACACCAGCTTCAACGCCGGGATCGGCCCGTGGCGGTCGGCCAGGCGGCCGCCCCAGATATTGCCTGCGGCAACCGAGACACCATACACCAGCATCACCAGGCCGACCGCGCCGGCGTCAAAGCCGGACACGTCCTGCAGGATCGGGGCGAGGAAGGTGAAAGGGATGAACGAACCGCCATAGCCGATCGCCGTCTTGGCGTACACCAGCAGCAGCCGCGGCTCGGCCAGCACGCGGGCCTGCTGCAGCAGCGACGCCGGCGGCGTATGCGCGATGGTGCGCGGCACGAACATCAGGCTGCCGACAAAGGCCACAGCGCCCAGCGCCGAGACGGCCAGGAAGGTCTCGCGCCAGCCGAAGTGCTGGCCGATGAAGGTGCCCAGCGGCACGCCGGTCACCAGCGCCACGGTCAGGCCGGTGAACATGATGGCGATGGCGCTGGCGGCCTTCTCGCGCGGGACCAGCCCGGTGGCGATGGTCGAGCCGATCGAGAAGAACACGCCGTGCGCCAGGCCGGTCAGCACGCGCGCCAGCACCAGCGATTCATAGCCGGGCGCCTTCCACGCCAGCAGGTTGCCGAGCGTGAACAGTGCCATCAGCGACAACAGCAGCAGCTTGCGCGGAATGCGCCCGGTCAGGGCAGTCAGCACGGGCGCGCCGACGGCGACGCCCAGTGCATACAGGCTGACCAGCAGCCCGGCCGATGGCAGGGAAACGTGCAGGTCGGCGGCAATGGTAGGGATCAGGCCAACGATCACGAACTCGGTCGTGCCGATGGCAAAGGCGCTGATGGTCAGCGCGAACAGGGCAATGGGCATGATGCAGCCTCCGGTAAGGGCAACAAGGGCAAAAGGAGCCAGGAACAGGGCGGAGTGTGCCTGGGATGCTTTTGCAGAAAAACCCGGTGATCTGCAGAAGATATTTGACTAAAATTCAAGAATGAAGCTGACCCTGGAAGAACTCGCCGCCTTTGTCGCCGTGGTCGACACCGGCTCGATCACGGCCGCTGCCGAGCAGCTCGGGCAGACCGTGTCGGGCATCAGCCGCGCGCTGAGCCGCCTGGAAGACAAGCTGGAAACCACGCTGCTGCGCCGGACCACGCGCCGGCTGGAGCTGACGGAAGAGGGCGGCGCCATGCTGGCGCATGCGCGCGGCATCCTGTCCGCGGCCGACCTGGCCGAGGAGCAGATGGCGCTGCGGCGCCAGCGCCCTGCGGGCAAGCTGCGCGTCAATGCGGCATCGCCCTTCATGCTGCACGCGGTGGTGCCGCTGGTCGGAGAATTCCGGCGCCTGTATCCCGACATCGAGCTGGAACTGAACACCAACGACCAGATCATCGACCTGATCGAGCACCGTACCGATGTCGCCATCCGCATCGGCACGCTGCGCGATTCAACGCTGCACGCGCGCTCGCTGGGCACCTCGCGGCTGCGCGTGCTGGCGAGCCCCGCCTACCTGAAGGCGCACGGGCGGCCGCGCAGCGTGGCCGACCTGGCCGGGCATGCGTTGCTGGGCTTTACCCAGCCGGAGGGGCTCAACCGCTGGCCCTTGCGTACCGACGACGGCCTGGAGTTGCCGATCCGGCCACATCTGGCGGCTTCCAGCGGCGAAACCCTGCGCCACCTGGCACTGGCGGGCCAGGGGCTGGTGTGCCTGGCCGATTTCATGACCGAGGCCGACCGGCGCGCGGGCGACCTGGTGCAGGTGCTGGTGGACCAGACCGTGGAGGTGCGGCAATCGATCCACGCGGTGTACTACCTGAATACGCAGCTGTCGGCGCGGATTGCCTGTTTCCTCGATTTCCTGGCCGCACACCTGGCCGGCGGCGGGGACCGCATCCCGCCAGCATCTAAGCGAAAACCCTGACCCCTCTGGTATACTTGCAATACGTCCGGACCGGCCGGACGCAGCCTGCGACAGGCCACAGGCGGTTCCTCCGGCAGTGCCCGGAGCCCTGCACGGGAAACCCGGTGCACACCGCCCGCGCTGCCAGCCATGCGGCGCCGATCCGGGAGCCCGAGCCCAGATCCGTGATACTTGTTATCCGGCCTTTGCCCAATACCTATTGAAACCCCGGCCAGCCCAAGGGCGGCCGAATGCCCGTTAACGGTCCCAGAACGGTCCCAGAGAGACCCCCACGCATGACTTACGCCGTCAAGGAAATCTTCTATACGCTGCAGGGCGAAGGCGCCAACGCCGGCCGCGCCGCGGTGTTCTGCCGCTTTGCCGGCTGCAACCTGTGGAGCGGCCGCGAAGACGACCGCGCCAGCGCGGTGTGCCAGTTCTGCGATACGGATTTCGTCGGCACCGATGGCACCCGCGGCGGCAAGTACCGCACGGCCGAAGAGCTGGCCGCGGTGGTCGCATCGGAATGGCCGCGGGGCGCCGGCGGCCAGCCGCTGGTGGTCTGCACCGGGGGCGAGCCGCTGCTGCAGCTCGATGCGCCGCTGATCGACGCGCTGCATGCGCAGGGCTTCGAGATCGCGATCGAGACCAACGGCACCATTGCCGTGCCGCCGGGGATCGACTGGGTCTGCGTCAGCCCCAAGATGGGCTCGGAACTGGTGGTCACGCGTGGTGACGAGCTCAAAGTCGTGATCCCGCAGGAGGGCCAGGACTTTGCCGCATACGAGCAGCTTGATTTCCGCCATTTCCTGGTGCAGGCCATGGATGGCCCGCTGGCGAGGGAAAATACCGCCGCTGCGGTGGCGTTCTGCCAGCGCCATCCGCGCTGGCGGCTGTCGCTGCAGACGCACAAGCTGCTGGGCATCCGCTGAGCGGCGCGGCATCCACGACAGGTCGCCCAACGGGCGGCAAAACGTACACAATACAGGCTTCGGACGCGCGCGCAGTGTCCGTTCCAACGCAGGCGGCCAGCACGGCGCCGGTACACATGAGCAAACAAGTTTCCATTACCCGCCGGCTGGAGTTCGACTCCGGCCACCGCATCCCGAACCACTGCGGCCAGTGCCGCAATATCCACGGCCACCGCTACCGGCTGGACCTGACGCTGTCGGGCGAGGTCCTGCACCGCGAGGGCGCGTCGGATGACGGCATGATCCTGGACTTCGGCGACATCAAGGCGCTGGCCAACGAGCACCTGGTCAACAAGTGGGACCATGCCTTCCTGATCTACCGTGGCGACACCGCGCTGCTGAACTTCCTGCAATCGATGGAAGAGCACAAGACCGTGGTGCTGGACGCGATCCCGACGGTCGAGAACCTGGCCCAGGTCGCGTTCGACATCCTGGCGCCGGTGTTCAAGGACTGCTTCGGCCACCACCTGCAGCTGACCAGGCTGGTGCTGTTCGAAACGCCCAACTGCTGGGCGGAAGTGAGCGCGCCCGCCGTGCTGCCGGCGCAGGACTGAGCGGGGACGATGACAGAGACGCCACCGCTGCCGTTGCGCGCGCTGCGCGCCCTGCCTGAAGACCCGGCCGAGGCTGCCGAGCGTGACGCGCGCTACATGCGCGCCGCGCTGGAAGAAGCCCGCCTGGCCGAAGCCGCCGGCGAGGTGCCGGTGGGCGCGGTGGTGGTCTGGAACGACACCATCATCGCGCGCGGCCACAACCTGCCGATCCGCTCGGTGGACCCGTCCGCCCATGCCGAGATGCAGGCGCTGCGCGCTGCAGCCCAGGTGATCGGCAACTATCGCATGCCCGAGTGCGAGCTGTACGTGACGCTGGAACCGTGCGTCATGTGTAGCGGCGCGATCCTGCACGCGCGGCTGCGCCACGTGGTGTTCGGTGCAACCGACCCCAAGACCGGCGCAGCCGGCAGCGTGCTCAACCTGTTCGAGCAGGCGCAGCTCAACCACCAGACCACCATTGCCGGCGGCGTGCTGGCCGACAGCTGCGGCCAGATGCTGAAGGATTTCTTCGGCGCGCGCCGCCGGGCGCAGAAAGCCGCGCAGAAGGCGGCACAGCAGGACGCCGCCGCGCCCGTCACCGATCCCGACAAGAACAACGACACCGAAGCATGAGCATGCCGAACAGCAGGCCGCCGCATACCGAAGTCCGACTGATCGCCTCGTCCGGGTATCCGCACGACGTCGCCATCGCCGCGCGCGGCTGTGCCTGGCTCAAGCATCATGGCTACCACATGACCAACCCCGACGTGCTGGCGCGGCGCTACCTGCGCTTTGGCGGCACGGATGCGGAGCGGCTGGCCGACTTGCACGCCATCGGCACTGGCGCGCCGCACGAGCTGACGCTGGCGGTGCGCGGCGGCTATGGCATCGCGCGGCTGCTGGCGCAAGTCGACTTTGCCCGCATCGCCGGGCAGGCCGGCGCCAGCGGCACGCCCATCGTTGGCCACAGCGACTTCACCGCGTTCCAGCTGGCCTACCTGGCGGCGACGGGTGGCGTTACCTTTGCCGGGCCGATGCTGCTGGCGGATTTTGGTGCCGAGGTGGTGGATCCCTTCATGTGGGAGCATTTCGAAGGCATCCTTCGCAACCCTGCGTACAGCGTCGACGTGGCAGCGCCGCAGTCGGGCGGCCAACCGTTTTCCGGCAGCGTGGAAGGCACGCTCTGGGGCGGCAACCTGGCCATGCTGTGCAGCCTGCTGGGCACGCCTTTCATGCCGCAGGTGGAGGGCGGGGTGCTGTTCCTGGAAGACATCAACGAGCCGCCGTACCGGGTGGAGCGCATGCTGATCCAGTTGCAGCAGGCCGGCGTGCTGGGCGCGCAGCGCACCATCGTACTGGGCGATTTCTCCAACTACCGCGTCACCGACTATGACAACGGCTACGACATGGACGCCGTGGTGGCCTACCTGCGCGACCAGCTGCCGGTGCCGGTGCTGACCGGGCTGCCGTTCGGCCACTGTGCGCGCAAGCTGACGCTGCCGGTCGGTGCCCAGGTGCGGCTGGCCGCACGTGCGGATGGCTTCAGCATGGCGTTTTCTGGCTATCCGGTGCTGCCGCCACCGGCCTGACCGGTCGCATCGTCCGATGCAGCGCATCCGGGTCGCAAGGAATGCGCCTGGATGATAGAATGCACGGTTATTTCCTGACTTCCTGCCGGGTTCTCACATGAACCGGGCGCGGCCCGTGCCGCATCGCAACCCATGGCCGTCTGAATACTTCCGGCCAGCGCGATGCATCTCCGGCAAGGCCCGTCCCTGAGCGGCATGGGGTGCGCCTCGTGTGCAAAACCGGCAAGCCGCGGCCAGTGCCGCGGCGCCACAATCTCCAGACAAGGTTCAAGACGTGCTTTCTACCGCAAACATCACCATGCAGTTCGGCCCCAAGCCGTTGTTCGAGAATATCTCGGTCAAGTTCGGCGAGGGCAACCGCTACGGCCTGATCGGCGCGAACGGTTGCGGCAAGTCCACCTTCATGAAGATCCTGGGCAGCGACCTCGAGCCGTCGTCGGGCAACGTCATGCTGGAGCCGGGCGTGCGCCTGGGCAAGCTGCGCCAGGACCAGTTTGCGTATGAAGACATGCGCGTGCTGGACGTGGTGATGATGGGCCACACCGAGATGTGGGGCGCCGCGCAGGAGCGCGACGCCATCTACGCCAACCCGGAAGCGACCGACGAAGACTACATGAAGGCCGCCGAGCTGGAGGCCAAGTACGCCGAATACGACGGCTACACCGCCGAGGCCCGCGCTGGCGAGCTGCTGCTGGGCGTGGGCATCCCCACCACCCAGCACCAGGGCAACATGAGCGACGTGGCCCCGGGCTGGAAGCTGCGCGTGCTGCTGGCACAGGCACTGTTCTCGAACCCGGACGTGCTGCTGCTGGACGAACCGACCAACAACCTGGACATCAACACGATCCGCTGGCTGGAGACCGTGCTCAACGAGCGCAACTCCACCATGATCATCATCTCCCACGATCGCCACTTCCTGAACTCGGTCTGCACCCACATGGCCGACATGGACTACGGCACGCTCAAGGTCTACCCGGGCAACTACGACGACTACATGGAAGCGTCGATGCAGGCCCGCGAGCGCCAGGTGGCCGCCAACGCGCGCGCCAAGGAGCGCATCAGCGAGCTGCAGGACTTCGTGCGCCGCTTCTCGGCCAACAAGTCCAAGGCCCGCCAGGCCACCTCGCGCGCCAAGCAGATCGAGAAGATCAAGGTCGACGACATCAAGCCGTCGTCGCGCCAGAACCCGTTCGTCCGCTTCGAGTTCGAGAAGAAACTGCACAACCTGGCCGTGGAAGTGGAGAACATCACCAAGACCTACGACCGCAAGATCATCGACAGCCTGTCGCTGGCGATCCAGGCCGGCGAGCGCGTGGCGATCATCGGCGAAAACGGCGCCGGCAAGACAACGCTGCTGCGCAGCCTGCTCAACGGCGCGGTGCAGACCGGCGTGCAGCGCGGCGTGGAAGTCGACCGCGGCACGGTCAGGTGGGCCGAGAACGCCAACGTAGGCTACATGCCGCAGGATACCTACGAGGAATTTCCGGACAACCGCGACGTGATGGACTGGATGAGCCAGTGGACGCAGGCCGGCGACGACGAGACCTCGCTGCGCGGCACGCTGGGCCGCCTGCTGTTCTCGGCCGACGACATCAGGAAGTCGGTCAAGGTGCTGTCCGGCGGCGAGAAGGGCCGCATGATCTGGGGCAAGCTGATGCTGGGCCGCCACAACGTGCTGGCCATGGACGAGCCGACCAACCACATGGACATGGAGTCGATCGAATCCCTGCAGATCGCGCTGGACAAGTTCCCGGGCACGCTGGTCTTCGTTTCGCACGACCGCGAGCTGATCAGCGGGCTGGCGACGCGCGTGATTGAAGTGCGCACGGACGGCACGCTGACGGACTACCTGGGTACGTATGACGAGTACCTGCAGTCGCAGGGTATCGTCGGCTGAGCGTCGGGACGTTGATGACAAGAGAAGGCCGCCTCCGGGCGGCCTTTTACATTGGTGCGCCGGAATGTCAGCCGGCGGCGATGCGATCGGCGATCTGGTCGAGCTGGCTCGTGATGGCACGCGCGGTGATATCGCCCTTGGCCTTGAGCAGCGCCGCATGCAGCAGCTCGCGCAGCGCCAGCAGCGCGGGCAGGTCGGTGGCCCTTTCGACCTTCACCTGCAGCATGTAGCCGCGCAGGCCGAGATGCTGCCCGATCACGTCGGTATAGAAGTAATACAGGCTCTCGAAGGCCGCGATGTCCGCGGGCGAATGTGCCGCGGTATCGGCCGGTTGCGGCGCCTCCGGCACCTCGGTGGCGGGTGCGTGCCGCATTGCATATACGGAGAACATATTGGTGTCGGCAGCAGGCGTGACACGCGCCGGTGCCTGCGCCACGGCAGCGGGCGGCCGTGCCGGCTCCGGGACGGCTTCTACCAGGCCTTGTGCCACCAGTGCGTCCATTGCCTCGGGGGCCACCCCCATGCCGGCTACCTGCGCCAGCAATTCCTGCCCGCTGCGCTCGCCGTTGACCATCAGCAGCAGCGCGCGCAGCTTGTGGTCAAGCTTGCGTGCACGCGTCCGGATCTCGTCCTGTCCCGCATCCGTCTTGCGGTAGATCGGATCGACCATGTCTCACCCCTTGTTATGTCCGGCCGCCCCTTTGGCGAGAGTCCCCGTCAGGTGGTGGGCCGATTATCGCCATCTTCTTGTCCAGAGCGGTATGCGCGGCTTTCCGCGGCGCAAAAACATAGTCCCGAATCCGCTCTACAATGTGCGTGCACCATAAAAGTAACAAAAAATTGCAATCGCCAATTCACCAAACCGAGAACTGTGGCCATGCAACAACGAGACAAACTCTTTATTAACGGCAAGTGGGTCGCTCCCCACGGCAACGGCAAGATCGACGTCATCCACTCCGCCACCGAGGCGGTGATGGGCACCATCCCCGAAGGCTCGGCGCGCGACGCCGAGGATGCCATCCAGGCGGCCCGCGCGGCCTTCGACAGCTGGTCGGCCACGCCGCCGGCAGTGCGTGCCGGCTATATCGCCAAGATCGCCGAAGGCCTGAAGGCGCGCAGCGAAGAGCTGGCCCAGCTGATCGCCGGCGAAGTCGGCATGCCGATCAAGCTGGCGCGCGCGATCCAGGTGGGCGGGCCGGTCTACAACTGGGGCCAGGCCGCCAAGCTGCTGGACGGTTTCCGCTTCGAGGAAGAGGTCGGCAACTCCCTGGTGGTGCGCGAGCCCGTGGGCGTGGTGGGCGCCATCACGCCGTGGAACTTCCCGCTCAACCAGATCACGCTGAAGGTGGCGCCGGCGCTGGCAGCCGGCTGCACCGTGGTGCTCAAGCCCTCCGAGGTGGCGCCGCTCAATGCCTTCGTGCTGGCCGAGGTGATCGAGGCCGCCGGCCTGCCGCCGGGCGTGTTCAACCTGGTGACCGGCTATGGCCCGGTGGTGGGCGAGGTGCTGGCCAGCCACCCGGAAGTCGACATGGTGTCGTTCACGGGGTCGACCCGTGCCGGCAAGCGCGTGTCGGAACTGGGCTCGCAGACCGTCAAGCGCGTGGCGCTGGAGCTGGGCGGCAAGTCCGCTTCGGTGATCCTGGACGACGCCGACCTGCCGTCGGCGGTGAAGGGCACCATCAATGCCTGCTTCCTGAATTCCGGCCAGACCTGCTCGGCGCACACCCGCATGCTGGTGCCGCGGGCCCGTTACGATGAAGTGAAGGCGATCGCGCAGAAGGTGGTCGAGGGCTTTACCGTGGGCGATCCGCTGCAGGAAACCAGCAAGCTGGGACCGCTGATCTCCGCGGTGCAGAAGGACCGTGTGACCGGCTATATCCGCCGAGGCCTGGAAGAGGGCGCCGAGCTGGTCGCTGGCGGTCCGGACACCCCGGAAGGGCTGGACAAGGGCTTCTTCGTCAAGCCGACCGTGCTCGGCAACGTGGAGCCGCGTGCCACCGTGGCGCAGGAAGAGATCTTCGGGCCGGTGCTGTCGATCATCTGCTATGACACCGAGGAAGACGCGGTGCGCATCGCCAATGACAGCATCTATGGCCTGGGCGGCGGGGTCTGGTCCGGTGACGAGGCACGCGCGATCCGCGTGGCGCGCCGCATCCGCACCGGCCAGGTCGATATCAACGGCGGCCCGTTCAATATGCAGGCGCCGTTTGGCGGCTACAAGCAGTCCGGCAACGGGCGCGAAGCGGGCAAGTACGGCCTGGAGGAATTCCTGGAGTACAAGTCGCTGCAGCTGAAGAAGCCGGCGGCCTGATGCGGCATTGAGCGGCGTTGATGCAATATGGGAAATGCCCGGCTGGTCCGGGCATTTTTTCGTGCGGATAATGCGCGGAAAACACGCACAACATAACGACAAAAGTCATTGGGGGAGCAACGATGCGCTGGTTTGGTCGGCTGGCCAGGTTTGTGGTGGGGCTGCTGGTGCTGGCGGTGGCCGGCGCTGCCGGGGCCTTGGTCTGGTATCGCCATGCGGCGCAGCCGCCTGCTTCCGGCCAGGAAGCGCTGGCGGGTTTGCGCGACCAGGTCACGGTCGTGCGCGACGGCCATGGCGTGCCGCATATCCGCGCCGCCAGCAAGGCGGACGCCTGGTTTGCGCTGGGCTACGTCCATGCACAGGACCGGCTGTGGCAGATGCAGATGAACAAGCGCGTCGTGGCAGGCCGGCTCGCGGAGATCCTGGGGCCGTCCGCGCTCGATACCGACAGGTTCTTGCGCACGCTGGGAGTGCGGCGCAATGCCGAGGCCATCCTGGCGCAGGCCTCGCCCGAGACCCGTGCCGCGCTGCAGGCCTATGCCGACGGCGTCAATGCCTGGATCGACCATCGCAAGGGCCCGCTGCCGCCTGAATTCCTGCTGCTGCGCGCGCAGCCCGAGCACTGGGAGCCGGCCGATACGCTGGGCTGGCAGACCATGATGGCCTGGGACCTGGGCGGCAACTGGACCCAGGAAACCCTGCGCATGCGGCTGGCGCAAGTGCTGCCGGTGGCCCGCATCAGCGAGTTGCTGGCGCCGTATCCGGGCGAGCAGCCGGTGCGCACCATGGATTACGGCCATCTGTACAAGCAACTGGCACCGCTGGCGAATGCCATGGCCAGCGTCGGCGACAAGGCGCCGCCGGGATATGTCGAGGGCATGGGCTCGAACAACTGGGTGGTGTCGGGCGCGCATACGCAATCGGGCAAGCCGATGCTGGCCAATGACCCGCACCTCGGGCTGCAGGCGCCCGCGCTGTGGTATTTCGCCAGGATGACGGCGCCCGGCCTGGACGTGACCGGCGCCACGCTGCCGGGCATGCCGCTGGTGGTGCTGGGGCACAACGACCGCATCGCCTGGGGGCTGACCAATACCGCTCCCGACGTGCAGGACCTGTATATCGAACGGCTGCGCCCCGGCAACGACACCCAGTACCAGACCCCGGACGGCTGGGCTGCATTCGAGACCCGCACCGAGACCATCCGCGTCAAGGGCGCCCCGGACGTGGTGCTGAAGCTCCGCGCCACGCGCCACGGCCCGGTGATTTCCGATGTGGCCGAGCCGCTTTCAGCTGCCGCAGGACCGCTGGGCGCACAGTATGTGGTGGCCTTCCAGTGGACCGCGCTGCGCCCGGACGACCGCACCTTCCAGGCGGGACTGCGGATGAACGAGGCGCGCGACTGGGCCAGCTTCACTGCGGCGCTGCGCGACTTCCATTCGCCGCAGCAGAACATTGTCTATGCCGATGTCGACGGCAATATCGGCTTCTATGCGCCCGGACGCGTGCCGCTGCGCCGCGCCGACAACGACCTCAAGGGGCTGGCTCCGGCGCCCGGCTGGGACGCGCGCTACGACTGGACCGGCTTTATTCCGTTTGAGGCACTGCCGCACCGCTACAACCCGGCCGACGGCGTGATCGTGACGGCCAACCAGCGCATCGTTGCGCCGGACTACCCGTACTTCATCACCAGCGAATGGACCGTGCCGTATCGCTTTGACCGGATCCAGGCGCTGCTGGCGGCCACGCCCAGGCACAGCTTCGACAGCTTTGCGGCAATCCAGAAGGACGTGGTCTCGCTGGCCGTGCGCGATGCCTTGCCGCTGCTGCTGGCCGCGCCCGTCAGCCGGGATGCAGCGCGGCCCGAGCGCGAACGCGCCTTGCTGGAAGCGCTGCGCAAGTGGGACGGCACCATGGACCCGGCGCGCGCCGAGCCGCTGGTGGTCACCGCCTGGCTGCGCGAACTGTCGCGGCGGCTGTTCGAGGAGAAAGCGGGCGAGGCGATCTTTGCCCGCCTGTGGGACCAGCGTAACGTGCAGCAGCCCATGCTCAACATCCTGCGCGATCCGCGTACGCTGGGCGCGTTCTGGTGCGACCGGCAGCATACGCGCCCGGCCGAGACCTGCGACGACGCCATTGCAGACGCCTGGACCCAGGCCATGGCGGACCTGTCGCGCCGCTATGGCGACGACTCCGCCCGCTGGCGCTGGGGCGAGGCGCACACGGCCCGCTCCGAGCACAAGCCCTTCGGCAAGGTCGCGTACCTGTCGCCGCTGTTCAACCTGCGCGTGCCGACCGGCGGCGATACCTATACGGTCAATGTCGGCCGGCACAACCTGCGCGACGACAAGGCGCCGTTCGAGAACACCCACGCGGCCAGCGTGCGTGCGCTCTATGACCTGGCGGACCTGGAGGCGTCGCGGTTCATGGACTCCACCGGGCAGTCAGGCAACGCGCTGTTGCCGCGCTACCGCGACTGGGCCGGCAAATGGGCGGCGGTCGAGTACGTGACCATCCCGCCCGTGCCATCGCTGCCGCAGCAGGTTGCGCCAGATACCCTGATCCTGGTGCCGGCTGCGACCAAATAGCGCAGGGCATGACATGCCGTGCTGAGAATGCTCGCAAATAGGCGATATCCTGCCATGGTCTTCGCGGGGTGCAGCAATTGACGCTACCATGGGGACCCCTTTCGACCGGCAGGAGTCCCCGATGGCAACGCGTACCACTCATGTGATCCAGCACGTCGCATTCGAACATGCGGGCGTGATCGGCAATGCCTTGCGCGCGCGCGGGCACGCGTTGCAGGTGTTCCAGGCCGGTGTCGATGACCTGGCACCCATCGCGGACAATCCGGCCGATCTGCTGCTGATCCTGGGCGGCCCCATCGGTGTCTATGAAACCGATGCCTATCCCTGGCTGGAGGCCGAGATCGCCTTGATCCGCCAACGCCTGGCGGCTGGCGGCAAGATGATCGGGGTTTGCCTGGGCGCGCAGCTGATCGCGCGTGCTGCCGGCGCGCGCGTCTACGCGGGCACGCGCGAGATCGGCTGGGCGCCGATTTCGCCTACGCCGGCGGGACAGGATTCCGCGCTGGCCGAACTGGCCACCGCCCACTGGGAGGTGCTGCACTGGCATGGCGATACCTTCGACCTGCCGCCCGGCGCGCAACTGCTGGCGTCCACCGCCGCGGTACAGAACCAGGCCTATGCCATCGGCAACCAGGTGCTGGCGCTGCAATTCCACCCCGAGGTCATGCCGCGCGATATCGAGGCCTGGCTGATCGGCCATACCGTCGAGCTGGCCAAGGCCGGCATCGATCCGCGCACCATCCGCGCGCGTACTGCGGAAGTCGGTGCCACGGTGGCGGCCGCCGGCGAGCGCATGTTCGCGCGCTGGCTGGAGGAAGCCGGGCTATGAGCCAGCCGGCATCGCCTGTGCGCGCGGTGATTGGCGCCGTGTTGACGGGACAGGTGCGCCCGTTCGGGCCCAAGGGCGTGCCCAGCGGCATCGCCAAGACTGTGGCTGGCGAGCGGATTCGCGTGACTGCGCTTGGACTCGAAGGCGACGGGCAGGGCGATCCGCGCCATCACGGTGGCCCGGAAAAGGCGCTGCACCACTACGCCTTCGATCATTACCCGGCGTGGCGCGAGGAACTGGCTGCGCAGGGTGCGCAAGGCAACGGTGTGCTCGACGTTCCGGGCGCCTTCGGCGAGAACCTGAGCGCCACCGGGCTGACCGAGGCCGCCGTCTGCATCGGCGACCGCTTCCGTCTGGGCTCGGCGCTGGTGGAGGTATCGCAGGCACGCCAGCCGTGCTGGAAGCTCAATCATCGATTCGGCTATGCAGGCATGTCGCGCGCCGTGCAGCAAAGCCTGCGCACCGGCTGGTACTACCGTGTACTGGAGACTGGCGACGTGGCGGCGGGCGATACGCTGGAACTGGTGGCGCGCCCCTGTCCGCGATGGTCGCTGCAGCGCCTGCTGCAGGTGCTGTATGTCGACCGGCTGGACTATGCCGCGCTCGCGGAAATGTCAGAGCTGGCACCGCTGGCCGAGAACTGGCGCAAGCTTGCCCGGCAGCGCGTGGAACGGCGTGAAATCGAAGATATGGAGCGGCGGCTGGCGGGCGGCTGAGCGCCGCAGCCTCAGCCCTGGCGGAACCGCTTCCCCGTGCCTTCGCGGGTAATGCGCTCCCAGACCACCTGTTTTTCCTCTTCGCTGAAGAACACCCAGTTGCTGACCTCGGTCGCGGTGCGGCCGCAGCCCTGGCAGATCTCGTCGAACAGCGTCGAGCAGATGCCGATGCAGGGGCTGTCCGGGCGCTCGGACAGCGTGGAATCCGTGGTGCCGTGGTCCGGTTCAGGGCGGAGCGGGGCGGATTCTGAGGGCGACGGCATGGTGGCGGGAGGGGTTGGGGGTGAAACGGGGGGACATTATAAGGGTTGAGGCGGTTATACCCGGCTCCAACCTTTGTTGCGAAAGGGCCCGCGCGCCTGCGCCTAGCGTTCTTGGGCAAGCGCTGCCAGGGCTGCGCGGGCAAGGAACCCACTCCGTGTCTCATGGCGCTTTTCGACGTACACATCGATCTGTTGCAAGACGAAGCGCGGAAGACTGACATTGATGCGCTCCGGTCGCGCATCCAGCTTGCTCACATCCACATCGGCCAGGGCCCAGATAGCGCCGGCGTATTCTTCCTTCGCGATGAGTTCTTCGATCGTCGAGCACCGGACGTTCACCGGCTCGCCAAGCTCGACCAGCGTAGCAATGTGGCCTCTGATGGCTTCTCTTGCGTTGCGAACGGCGTCGTCGATGGTTTCACCCCAGGAATGGCAGCCTGGGACGTCCGGTACCGTTACGCCATAAACGGTTCCACCTTCCTTATGGATGGCGATCGGGAACTCCATTGAACTCTTCTGCATGGCGTAGTGGGTGGCGAGAACGGTGGGCTATCGCAAGCCGGCAGCCTTGAGGATGCTCTGAAGCGTTCCGGTGGGCAGGTCTTGCTTTGGATGCGGGACCGTTACCAAGCCTCGCTTTTCAGGATGTTTGAAGTGGTGATGGCTGCCGGTAGTACGGGCGAGCGTCCAGCCATCTTGCTCAAGAATCCGAATCAGTTTGGAAGATCGCATCGCATGCCGTGTGTATTTATACACACCGGATATGTGTTGGTCAATCCGATGTGTATTTGTGTGTGCAAAGATGCGTCATTCAGCCATTCATGTGAATGGTACGTCCCTTAAATGCCTGGGCACGTCACAACTACGCGACGAGTAATTGAGCATGCCCTGCCAGCCGAATACGCTTCATGCACGACCTTGCACAATGCTGACCGGAGCCACCCATGCCCCAAGCCATCGCCACCTTGCCCCTCCAGCACGATCGCCAAGTCACCGTTGACCCACGCATGCGCGCCACGGTCGACAACGTCCTGATAGGCTCCCCGGTGGCGCGCGCCCTAGGCGTGCGGCTGGCCTGCCTGGCCCCCGATCATGTCGAGCTGGAGATGCCGTTCCTGCCGACCAACGTGACCCACGGCAGCATCGTCCATGGCGGCGTCATTGCCACGCTGATCGATATTGCCGGCGCCGCGGCGGCAGCTTCTGGCGCCAGTGCCGACGAAGTGAAGGGCGGGGCGACCAGTTCGCTGTCTATCCAGTACCTGGCCCCGGCACAGGGTGCGGCGCTGCGCGCGGTGGCTATGGTGGTGCGGCGTGGGCGCCGGCAGGTGGTCACCGACGTGTCGGTCTATGCGGAAGCGCAGGACGAGGGCGTACTGGTGGCCAAGGCATTGATGAGCAGCGCCATGTTCTGAATCCGGAGCGGACGCATCGTGCGTCCGTTTTCAAATGTATAAAACGCAATTAACCGCCGGAAATTCACCTTCACACCCAGGCGCGCCAGTACACTGGCGCGATCTGCTCCCAATGCAAAGGGGCAGCTTCGTGGAGGAAAGCGATGCAGCATGGGCCTGAAACGGCGCAGCAGGGCGGGGCATCAACGTCCCCGGCGGCTGCCGCACCCCAGACGCTCCCGGCAAGCCCCGCACCTTCGGGGTCGCGTATCGCTGTCTACGGCGCGATTGCCGCCAACGTGGCGATCGCTGCCACCAAGTTTGTCGTCGCCGGCGTGACCGGCAGTTCGGCAATGCTTTCCGAGGCCATCCATTCCACCGTCGACACCGGCAATGAGCTGTTGCTGCTGGTAGGCATGGCGCGCAGCCGCCGGCCGGCCGATGCCATGCACCCGTTCGGGTACGGCAAGGAACTGTATTTCTGGAGCCTGATGGTCGCCGTGCTGCTGTTCGGCGTTGGCGGCGGCATCTCGGCCTATGAGGGCGTGCTGCATATGCTGGACCCGGCGCCGCTGACCGATCCGCACTGGAACTACATCGTGCTGGGCTTTGCGCTGGTGTTCGAAAGCGCCAGCTTCAGCATTGCGCTGCGCGCGTTCCTGCAGGAAAAGGGTGAGGTGCCGTTCTGGCGCGCAGTGCGCAACAGCAAGGATCCGACCACGGTGACCGTGCTGGCCGAGGACGCTACGGCGCTGGCCGGTCTGGTGATCGCCGCACTGGGGGTGTATGCCAGCCATCGGCTCAATATGCCGGTGCTGGATGGGGCGGCCTCATTGCTGATCGGGCTGCTGCTAGCCGGCGTGGCCACGCTGCTGATCGTGCAGAGCCGCAGCCTGCTGGTGGGCGAGGGAATCGACAAGGAGATGGCAAGCGCCATGCGCCAGATCGTGCTGGACGACCCCGCGGTCCAGTCAGCCGGCATGCCGCTGACCATGCATCTTGGGCCGGCCGAGGTGCTGGTGACGCTGGACGTGCAATTCCATCCGGAAACGGTTGCCAACGGCGCCGCGGGCGCCATCGACCGGATCGAGCGCCGCATCCGGGCGCGGTTCCCTCAGGTCAGCCGGATCTTCATCGAGGCCCGGCTGATGACCGAGAGCACGCGCGCGGCGGCCTGAAGGCCGCCACCGCGTACCCGGTTGCGGCAGGTCATGCAGCCGCGCGCAGCTTGATCTTCGGAAAATCTACCGGCACCGCGAAGGCGACGTTCACGTAGTTGGTGAACAGGTTCAGCGCCACATGCGCCAGGATCTCGACGATCTGTTCGTCGTTGAAGCCAGCCTCACGCAATTGCGCCACATCGGCATCGCTGACCTGGCCGCGGTGGTTGACCAGCTTGAGCGCGAACGACAGCGCCGCGGCGGTCTGTGCATCCTGCGCCCGGCCAGCCTGCGCCTCGGACATTTCCTGGACGGTGGCGCCGGCCTTCTGGCCGAGCGCGGTGTGGGCGGCGAGGCAGTATTCACACTGGTTTCGATCGGCCACGGCCACGGCGATCTTCTCGCCCAGGGCCGCACCCAGCACACCGCCGCCGAGCGCACCGAACGCGCCCCACATGCTGCGCAACGCAGCGGGGGAATTGGCGACGGCGCGGAACATGTTCGGGGCGACGCCGAAAGCACCGTGGATCTCGGCCAGCAGGGCCTGGCTGTCGCCCGTGGCGGTGGCGGGATTGACGAGGGGAACGCGGGACATGGTGGACTCCTTGGTACAGGTTGAAAGGACAAGGCAGTTGCGATCGCCTTGACTGCAGTATGGGCAACCATCGAGTACCATTGGGTGCGTAAAGTCCTGTGTACATACCAATTCGTCCAGACTGCCATGTCCGAACCCATCGACCGTCTCTCCGCGCTGCTGGAGCGGTTTCGCGCGCGCGCCCACCTGTTCCATCAGGGGCCGCTGTGCGGACTGACCCAGTTCGCGGCGCAGCCGGGCCGTGGCTTCCTGCATGTCCTGCGCCGCGGCGAACTGGAGCTGCGGCACCCGCCTGGCATGGGCCTGCCGGGCAGCCTGCGCTTTGACGAGCCCACGCTGTTGTTCTACCCGCGCCCGGTCCACCACATGTTCCACAACCCCCCGCAGGAAGGCTCGGATTTCACCTGTGCAGCGCTGGACTTCGACGGAGGTGCGCGCAACCCGGTAGTGCGCGCGCTGCCGCCGCTGATCGCCTTGCCGCTGGCGCACGTGGCTGGCCTGGAGCAGTCGCTGGCGCTGCTGTTTGCCGAGGCCGGCCAGGTGCGCTGCGGCCACCGCCTGCTGGCCGACCGGTTGTTCGAGGTAGTGCTGATCCAGCTGCTGCGCTGGCTGATCGACCACCACCAGGAGGCCGGCATCCAGGCGGGCCTGATTGCCGGCCTGTCCGACCCGCGCCTGGCACGCGCGCTGGTGGCGCTGCACGAGGCGCCGGGCGAGCCGTGGGACCTGCCGCGCATGGCGGCGCGCGCAGGCATGTCGCGCAGCGCCTTTGCCGCGACCTTCCGGCATGTCGTGGGGCAGCCGCCGGCCGACTACCTGACCGACTGGCGCCTGACGCTGGCGCAGGCGCAGTTGCGGCTGGGCCGCCCGGTGAAATCCGTGGCGCTGGAGTTGGGCTATGCCAATGCGTCCGCGCTGTCGCGTGCGTTTACGGCACGGCTGGGCCAATCGCCAAGGCAATGGCTGGAACGGGACTAAGGGGAAAACGCAGGGGAGGAGGCCGGGAAGCTGGTGCCAGCCGATGCAGCCGCCGGTTTGCTCCCCTCTCCCGCGTACGGGAGAGGGGCCGGGGGAGAGGGCAGGAGCGTCTAGCGGCGATACCGCTTGCTCCACGACCTCATCAGTATTTCCAGAAGACTTGCTGCAGCGCCTTGGTGTCGTTGCTCTGCGTCAGCGCCAGCGCCATCAGGATGCGTGCCTTCTGCGGCAGCTGGTCGTCGGTGACAATCCAGTCGTACTTGTCATCCGGCTGCTCTGCATTGCGGACCACCACGCCGCTGCCGGTGCGCGAGGCGCGCACGATCTGCACGCCCTTGGCGCGCGCGGCCTTGAGCGACTCGACCATGTAGTCGCCGACGCTGCCGTTGCCGGTGGCGGCATAGATGATGGCCTTGGCACCGCTCTTCACCGCGGCGTCGACCGCGGCCGGATTGGCGTTGCCGTAGGCGTAGAGCACCGCCACTTCAGGCAGCTTGTCGATCTTGTCGATGTCCCACTGCGTCTGCTGCGTGTGCGGACGCGCCGGCAGGCGGTAGAACAGCGTGCGGCCTTCGACCACGTAGCCCAGCGGGCCGAACGGCGAGCGGAAGGTCTCGGTCTTGAAGGTGTTGCTCTTGGTGACGTCGCGGCCGGTGTGGATCTCGTCGTTCAGCACGGCCAGCGTGCCCTTGCCCTTGGAGGCAGGGTTGGAGGCGACCAGCACGGCGTCGTACAGGTTGAGCGCGCCATCGGCGCCCAGCGCGGTGCCCGGGCGCATCGAGCCCACCACCACCACCGGCTTGTCGCTCTTGAGCGTCAGGTTCAGGAAGTAAGCGGTTTCCTCGATGGTATCGGTGCCGTGCGTAATGACGATGCCGTCCACGTCCGGCTGCTTGAGCAGTTCCGATACGCGCTTGGCCAGCTTCAGAAGGCGTTCGTTATTGAAGCTCTCCGAACCGATCTGGAAGATCTGCTCACCCTTGACGTTGGCGACCTTGGAGATCTCGGGCACCGAGGCGATGATCTTGTCGACCGGCACCACGGCGGACTGGTAGGCCGCGGTGTTGGTCGCCGATGCGCCGGCGCCGGCAATGGTGCCGCCGGTGCCGATGATGACGATATTGGCCTTGCGGGCTTCGGCCTGGGCTGTGGCGGGTGCGGCGGCAGGTTGTGCGGCGGGGGCGAGCTGCGCGTGGGCAGTGCCGGTGATCAGGCTCGCCGACAGCAGGGCGGCAGCCAGCGTGGTGACGCGGGTGATTGGCTTCATGGTTCTCCTCGGTATTTATACGAACGTGTGGCCCGTACTGGATTCGGCCCGACATACCTTATGGGTGGAATGGTGCCGTCCGTGTTCAGTCAGTGGCTGCCGGCAACGGGGGCCTGTGTTGCAGGGCCCGGTTGCCGGCAGCGGCAAAGACTATACGTCAGGAGAAATTTGTGCGGGAGGCGCGCGCCAGGGTTATGCCGATTCGGCATGAAAGTGCCGGGGCGATAACTCAGATCGCATACATGTCGAGGTACTCATTGACCGGGATGGCCTCCAGCCGCGCCTGGTCCAACGACGCGGCCAGGATGGCCTGCTGCTGTTTCGGCGGGAAGCGGCGGGCGAGGTTGGTGCGGAATTTCTCCACCAGCAGCGGGATGCCCTCGGCGCGGCGGCGCTTGTGGCCGAGCGGGTATTCGACCAGCACCTCGTCCAGCACGGTGCCGTCGATCAACGTCACGGTCAGCGCATTGGCGATCGAGCGCTTGCCGGGGTCGTGGTAGTCGCGCGTCAGTGCGGGGTCTTCCACGCAGGTGATCTTGCCGCGCAGCGCGTCGATGCGCGGATCGGCCGCAACCTTGTCTTCGTAGTCGGCGGCGGTCAGGCGGCCGAACAGCAGCGGCACGGCCACCATGTACTGGATGCAGTGGTCGCGATCCGCCGGATTGCTGAGCGGACCCTGCTTGTCGATGATGCGCAGGCAGGCCTCGTGGGTGCGGATGGTGATGGCGGCGATATCCGCCGCGCTGCGCCCCGCGAGCGCCAGCGCGCCGTGCAGCTGCATGGCTGCCTCCACCGCGGTCTGCGCGTGGAATTCAGCCGGGTACGAGATCTTGAACAGGATGTTCTCCATCACATATGACCCATACGGCCGCTGGAAGCGGAACGGCTGCCCCTTGAACAGCACGTCGTAGAAGCCCCAGGTCCTTGCCGTCAGCACCGACGGATAGCCCATCTCGCCGGTGCGGGCGATCAGCGCCAGCCGCACCGCGCGGCTGGTGGCGTCGCCGGCGGCCCAGCTCTTGCGGCTGCCGGTGTTGGGGGCGTGGCGGTAGGTGCGCAGGCTCTGGCCGTCGACCCAGGCCAGCGATACGGCATTGAGGATCTCGTCGCGCGTGAGGCCGAGCATCTGCGCGACCACGGCAGTGGAGGCCACCTTGACCAGCACCACGTGGTCCAGCCCGACCTGGTTGAACGAATTCTCCAGCGCGATGCAGCCCTGGATCTCGTGCGCCTTGATCATCGCCGCCAGCACCGTCTTCATCGTCAGCGGCTTGCGCCCGGCGGCGACGTTGGTGCGCGAGATCCAGTCAGCGGTGGCCAGGATGCCGCCCAGATTGTCCGACGGATGACCCCATTCGGCCGCGAGCCAGGTGTCGTTGAAGTCCAGCCAGCGGATCATCGCGCCGATATTGAACGCGGCCTGGACCGGATCGAGCTGGAACTGGGTGCCCGGCACGCGCGCGCCGTTGGGCACGATCGTGCCCGGAACGATGGGGCCCAGCAGCTTGGTGCAGGCCGGGTAGGAGAGGGCCTCCAGCCCGCAACCGAGCGTGTCGATCAGGCAGTTGCGGGCGGTGTCGTAGGCGAGGCCGCTCTTGATCTCGTACCGGGTGACATAGTCGACGATGTCGACCAGCACCTGGTCCGGATCGGGGCGTTGCGCGGACGGCGTGTCGGTGGACATGATCGGCCTCGCGGGTGCGGCTCAGCTCAGAACGCGTCGCCGGGCACGCGCACCCAGCCTTCCATCAGCACGCGCGCGCTGCGGCTCATGATGGCCTTCCTGACCGACCATTCGCCATCGACCTGCTGCGCCTCGGCGCCCACGCGCAGCGTGCCGGACGGATGCCCGAAACGCACCGCGTTGCGCTCGCCGCCGCCGGCGGCCAGGTTGACCAGCGTGCCGGGAATGGCGGCGGCAGTGCCGATCGCCACTGCTGCCGTGCCCATCATGGCGTGGTGCAGCTTGCCCATCGACAGCGCGCGCACCAGCAGGTCCACATCGGCCGCGGCCACCTTCTTGCCGCTGGAGGCGACGTAGTCGACCGGCTTGGCGACAAAGGCCACCTTGGGCGTGTGCTGGCGCTTGGCAGCCTCGTCCACGTTCTTGATCAGGCCCATGCGCAGCGCGCCGTAGGCACGGATGGTCTCGAACATCGCCAGCGCCCTGGTGTCGCTGTTGATGGCCTCCTGCAGCTCGGTGCCGGTGTAGCCGATGCTCTCGGCGTTGACGAAGATGGTCGGGATGCCGGCGTTGATCATGGTGGCCTTGAGCGTGCCCACGCCCGGCACTTCGAGGTCGTCGACCACGTTGCCGGTGGGGAACATCGCGCCGCCGGCGCCTTCTTCCTCGGCGGCCGGGTCCATGAACTCAAGCTGCACTTCGGCGGCCGGGAAGGTCACGCCATCCAGCTCGAAATCGCCGGTTTCCTGCACTTCACCGTTGGTGACGGGCACATGGCCGATGATGGTCTTGCCGATATTGGCCTGCCAGATGCGCACCACGGCAACGCCGTTCTGCGGGATGCGGCTGGCATCGACCAGACCGGCGCTGATGGCAAAGGGACCGACCGCTGCCGACAGGTTGCCGCAGTTGCCGCTCCAGTCGACAAAGGGCTGGTCGATCGAGACCTGGCCGAACAGGTAGTCGACATCGTGGTCGGGACGCGTGCTCTTCGACACGATGACGGTCTTGCTGGTGCTGGAGGTGGCGGCGCCCATGCCGTCGATCTGCTTGCCATAGGGGTCGGGGCTGCCGATCACGCGCATCAGCAGCGCGTCGCGCGCCGGGCCGGGCACTTGTGCCGCTTCCGGCAAGTCCTGCAGGCGGAAGAACACGCCTTTGCTGGTGCCGCCACGGATATAGGTGGCGGGAATCTTGATCTGGGGTACGTGAGCCATGGAAATCTTTGTCCTGGTTGGCCCGGGCGGCACACACGCCGCCCGGGCCGACACACATGCCCCCCGGGCCCATGTCACAGCTTATGCAGCCGCACGGGTCGACTCAAGGAAGTCCTGCGCGAAGCGCTGCAGCACGCCGCCGGCTTCGTAGATCGACACTTCCTCGTCGCTGTCGAGGCGGCAGGTCACCGGCACTTCCACGCGCTCGCCGTTCTTGCGGTTCACCACCAGCGTCAGCGTGGCGCGCGGCTGGCGCTCGCCGATCACGTCATAGGTCTCGGTGCCGTCCAGGCCCAGCGTCAGGCGGTTCACGCCCGGCTTGAACTCCAGCGGCAGCACGCCCATGCCGATCAGGTTGGTGCGGTGGATGCGCTCGAAGCCCTCGGCGACGATGACCTCGACGCCGGCCAGGCGCACGCCCTTGGCGGCCCAGTCGCGCGACGAGCCCTGGCCATAGTCCGCGCCGGCGATGATGATCAGCGGCTGCTTGCGCTCCATATAGGTCTCGATGGCTTCCCACATGCGCACGACCTTGCCTTCCGGCTCGATGCGCGCCAGCGAACCCTTCTTGACCTGGCCGTCGACCACGGCCATCTCGTTGATCAGCGTGGGGTTGGCAAAGGTGGCGCGCTGCGCGGTCAGGTGGTCGCCGCGGTGGGTCGCGTACGAGTTGAAGTCCTCTTCCGGCAGGCCCATCTTGGCCAGATATTCCCCGGCGGCGCTGTTGAGCATGATCGCGTTGGACGGCGACAGGTGATCGGTGGTGATGTTGTCGCCCAGCACCGCCAGCGGACGCAGCGCCTTGAGCGTGCGCTCGCCGGCCAGCGCGCCTTCCCAATAGGGCGGACGGCGGATATAGGTGCTCTGCGGGCGCCAGTCGTACAGCGGGCTGGCAGACTCGCCGCTGGCTGCGGTGATGGCGAACATCGGCTCGTAGACCTTGCGGAACTGCTCGGGCTTGACGCTCTGCGCCACGATCGCGTCGATTTCTTCGTCGCTCGGCCAGATGTCCTTCAGGTAGACCGGCTTGCCGTCCTGGTCCGTGCCCAGCACGTCCTTTTCGATATCGAAGCGGATGGTGCCGGCAATGGCATAGGCCACTACCAGCGGCGGCGAGGCCAGGAAGGCCTGCTTGGCGTACGGGTGGATGCGGCCGTCGAAGTTGCGGTTGCCGGACAGCACTGCCGTCGCGTACAGGTCGCGGTCGATGATCTCTTGCTGGATCTTCGGGTCCAGCGCGCCGGACATGCCGTTGCAGGTGGTGCAGGCAAAGGCGACGATGCCGAAGCCAAGCTTTTCCAGGTCCGGCAGCAGCCTGGCTTCTTCCAGGTACAGCTCGACTGCCTTGGAGCCCGGCGCCAGCGACGACTTGACCCACGGCTTGCGGGTCAGGCCGCGCGCATTGGCGTTGCGCGCCAGCAGCGCGGCGGCGATCACGTTGCGCGGGTTGCTGGTGTTGGTGCAGCTGGTGATGGCGGCGATGATCACGGCGCCGTCCGGCATCAGGCCTTCGGCTTCCTGCGCGCGGGCCTTGTCCAGGTCGACGGCGATGCCGCGCTCGGCCAGCGCGGAGGTCGGCAGGCGCTTGTGCGGGTTGGACGGGCCGGCCATGTTGCGCACCACGCTCGACAGGTCGAACGTCAGCACGCGCTCGTAGTCGGCGTTCTTCAGCGAGTCGGCCCACAGGCCGGCGGTCCTGGCATACGTCTCGACCAGCTTGAGCTGCGCGTCGTCGCGGCCGGTCAGGCGCAGGTAGTCGATGGTCTGCTCATCGATAAAGAACATCGCCGCGGTGGCGCCGTACTCCGGGGCCATGTTGGAGATGGTGGCACGGTCGCCGAGCGTCAGGCTCGAGGCGCCTTCGCCGCGGAACTCCAGGTAGGCGCCGACCACTTTCTCCTTGCGCAGGAATTCAGTCAGGGCCAGCACGATGTCGGTGGCGGTGATGCCGGGCTGGCGCTTGCCGGTCAGCTCCACGCCGACGATATCCGGCAGGCGCATCCACGAGGCACGGCCGAGCATCACGTTCTCGGCTTCCAGGCCGCCCACGCCGATGGCGATCACGCCCAGCGCATCCACATGCGGGGTGTGGCTGTCGGTGCCGACGCAGGTATCGGGGTAGGCCACGCCACTATCAGCGTGGATCACCGGCGACATCTTCTCCAGGTTGATCTGGTGCATGATGCCGTTGCCCGGCGGGATCACGTCGACGTTCTTGAACGCCTGCTTGGTCCAGTCGATGAAATGGAAGCGGTCTTCGTTGCGGCGGTCTTCGATGGCGCGGTTCTTGGCGAAGGCATCGGGGTCGAAGCCGCCGCACTCCACCGCCAGCGAGTGATCGACGATCAGCTGCACCGGCACCACCGGGTTGACCTTGGCGGGGTCGCCGCCCTGGTCGGCAATGGCGTCGCGCAGGCCGGCCAGGTCCACCAGCGCGGTCTGGCCCAGGATGTCATGGCACACCACGCGCGCGGGGAACCACGGGAAGTCCAGCTCGCGCTTGCGCTCGATCAGCTGCCTGAGCGAATCGGTCAGCGTGGCGGGATCGCAGCGGCGCACCAGGTTTTCTGCCAGCACGCGCGACGTGTACGGCAGCTTGTCGTAGGCACCCGGCTGGATTGCCTCGACCGCGGCGCGCGCGTCAAAGTAATCCAGCTTGGTGCCCGGTAGCGGTTTGCGGTTTGCAGAATTCATGGTGTAGGGAAATCAATATAGGTATGAAAAAGGGGTAGTGGTCCCATGTCAGCGACCAACTACCCCCTTGCCCGCAGGCCCGGATCAATGCAACCCGACGCGGAGCAAACCGGCAGCCGGTCTTACTTGCGATCCTTCAGCGGCACGAACTTCAGGTTCTCCGGGCCGGTGTAGTTGGCACTCGGGCGGATGATCTTGTTGTCGATGCGTTGCTCAATAATGTGCGCGGCCCAGCCCGAGGTACGCGCGATCACAAACAGCGGCGTGAACATCGCCGTCGGCACGCCCATCATGTGGTAGCTCACCGCGCTGAACCAGTCCAGGTTCGGGAACATCTTCTTGATGTCTCCCATCACCGTTTCCAGGCGCTCGGCGATGTCGAACATCTTCATCGAGCCGGCGTCCTTCGACAGCTTCCGGGCCACGTCCTTGATCACCTGGTTGCGCGGGTCGCTGATGGTGTACACCGGGTGGCCGAAGCCGATCACGACTTCCTTGTTCTCGACGCGCCGGGTGATGTCGGCCTGCGCTTCATCCGGATTGTCGTAGCGCTTCTGGATCTCGAACGCCACCTCGTTGGCGCCGCCGTGCTTGGGGCCGCGCAGCGCGCCGATCGCGCCGCAGATTGCCGAGTACATGTCCGAACCCGTGCCGGCGATCACGCGGCCGGCAAAGGTCGAGGCGTTGAATTCGTGCTCGGCGTACAGGTTGAGCGACGTGTTCATGGCGCGCTCCCACAGTGCCGACGGCTTCTCGCCGTGCAGCAGGTGCAGGAAGTGGCCGCCGATGGAGTCATCGTCGGTTTCGACCTCGATACGCTTGCCGTTGTGGCTGTAGTGATACCAGTACAGCAGCATAGAACCGAGGCTGGCCATCAGGCGGTCGGCGATATCGCGCGCGCCCGGGGTGTTGTGGTCTTCCTTCTCCGGCAGCACGGTGCCGAGCACCGACACGCCGGTGCGCATCACGTCCATCGGGTGGGCGCTGGCGGGCACCCATTCGAGCGCGGCCTTCACATTGGCGGGCAGGCCGCGCAGGCTCTTGAGCTTGGCCTTGTAGGCGGCCAGCTCGGATTTGGTCGGCAGCTTGCCGTGCACCAGCAGGTGGGCGATTTCCTCGAACTCGCAGGTCTCGGCGATGTCGAGGATGTCGTAGCCGCGGTAGTGCAGGTCGTTGCCGGTGCGGCCGACGGTGCACAGTGCGGTATTGCCGGCGGTCACGCCCGACAGGGCGACGGATTTCTTGGGCTTGGGAGTGACGAGCGGTTGCGCTTCGGACATCTGGGTCTCCTTTATGTGATGCCTGGTATTGCCTGTCTGTTGTCGTGCAAGCGGCCGGGACATAGCCCGGCCGCGCGTGAGTCTTGCTTACTTGCCCTTGCCTTGTGCGAAGAGCGCGTCAAGCTTCTGCTCGAAGTCATGGTAGCCGATGCTCTCGTAGAGCTCGGCGCGGGTCTGCATGGAATCGACCACGTTCTTCTGCGTGCCGTCGCGGCGGATGGCCGCGTAGACGTTCTCCGCCGCCTTGTTCATGGCGCGGAAGGCCGACAGTGGGTACAGCACCATCGACACGCCGGCGCCGCCGAGTTCCTCGGTGGTGAACAGCGGCGTGGCGCCGAACTCAGTGATATTGGCCAGCACCGGCACCTTCACCGCATCGACAAACTTGCGGTACATGGCCAGGTCGGTCATGGCTTCCGGGAAGATGGCGTCGGCGCCGGCTTCCACGCACGCCACGGCGCGCTCGATGGCCTTGTCCAGGCCTTCGACGGCGAGCGCGTCGGTGCGGGCCATGATGACGAAGTTCTCGTCGGTGCGGGCGTCGACGGCGGCCTTGATGCGGTCGACCATTTCACCCTGCGTGACGATTTCCTTGTTGGGACGGTGGCCGCAGCGCTTGGCGCCGACCTGGTCTTCGATATGCATGGCCGCCGCGCCGAACTTGATCAGCGACTTGGTGGTGCGGGCCACGTTGAAGGCCGAAGCGCCGAAGCCGGTGTCGACGTCCACCAGCAGCGGCGTGTCGCACACGTCGGTGATGCGGCGGATATCGGTCAGCACGTCGTCCAGGTTCGAGATGCCCAGGTCCGGCAGGCCCAGCGAGCCGGCCGCAACGCCGCCGCCCGACAGGTAGATGGCCCGGTAGCCGGCGCGCTTGGCCAGCAGGGCGTGGTTGGCATTGATGGTGCCGACTACCTGCAGCGGATGCTCGTCGGCAAGCGCCTGGCGGAAACGGGCGCCAGCGGAGCGCGCGAGGTCGGAAGCGGAGTAGGTCATGGCGTATGCGTTGGTGAACAGGACGGGCCCAATACTGCAAGGGGTGTGCCAAGCCCCTGTACGGGCACTCGGAAAATCCGCCAGCCCTTGTCAGCGCAGGGCTGGCGGGCATGGCGGCTGGCCTCGCTGCCTATTTCATGTCATCTTTTCAGCACAATTGAATTTCAAAATCACAAGTTTGGAATTCAAAGTTGAAATCCTGGGCTGCGTGGCGGACAATGTGCCAGCACTGTACGCCTGTTCGTCCCGGGTTTCACCACGCATTCTTTCCGCATTGCACCATGGCTCCTCCCGTTTCCACGCAAGCCCGTCCGCGCATCTGGGCCATCGGCATCAGCCGCCTGGCACGCGCCTTCGCCGACCTGATTCCGGCCTATGCCGACCGGGCCGAATTCCGCATCGTCGGCAAGGGTTTCGAGGCCGCCGCCAGCGCCGTGGCGCGCGAGGCGCGCGAGGGCCGGCTCGACGTGGTGGTGGCGGGCGGCTCCAATGGCGCCTACCTGCGCCAGCACGTGGATGTGCCGGTGGTGCTGGTCAAGGTCACGGGCTTTGACGTGATGAGCGCGCTGGCCACCGCGCGGCGCATCTCGCCGCGGGTGGCGCTGGTCACGCACGCGTCGACGTATGCCGAGGTGGACGAATTCGTGCGCGCGTTCTCGCTGTCGGTCCCGGCCTATACCTACCTGACCGAGGACGATGCCGTGGCGCGCGTGAAGGCGCTCAAGCAGGAGGGCATCCAGGTCGTGGTCGGCCCCGGCCTGGTGACCGACCTGGCCGACCGCTATGGCCTGACCGGCGTGTTCCTGTACTCCGGCAACTCGGTGCGCATGGCGCTGGAAGACGCGATCGAGGCTGCGCGCCTGCGCCGCATCGAGGCCACCCGGCGCGACTACGTCAACACCATCCTGGCGCACCTGAACGAGGGCGTGGCGGCGGTGGATGCCGAAGGGCGCATCCAGTCGTTCAACCCGGCGATGGAGCGCTTTCTCGGCACTTCCGTTGCTGCCGCGGTCGGGCGCAAGCTGCAGACGCTGGCGCCAAACCTGGCGCTCGAAGGCGTGATGCAGAGCGGCGACAAGGAACTGGAAGCGATCCACAAGCTCGGCGACAAGATGGTGGTGGTCAACCGCATCCCCATCATCAGCGAGGCCGGCACCACTGGCGCCGTGCTGACCATCCAGGACGCCAGCGCGATCCAGCGCGTGGACCGCAACCTGCGCTCGCGCGCCCGCACGCGGCCGGCCGGGGTGCGCTACAGCCTGGACGACCTGGCCGGTACCTCCGCGGCCATGACCGAGCTGCGCGAGCTGGCGCGGCGCTACGCGGCGGTGGATTCCACCGTGCTGATCGGCGGCGAGAGCGGCACCGGCAAGGAGGTGCTGGCGCAGGGCATGCACGACGCCAGCCCGCGCCGCGCCTTCCCGTTCGTGGCAGTCAATTGCGCGGCCTTCCCCGAGGCGCTGCTGGAGAGCGAACTGTTCGGCTATGAAGAGGGTGCCTTCACCGGCGCGCGCCGCGGCGGCAAGGCCGGCCTGTTCGAGTCGGCCCACAACGGCACGCTGTTCCTCGACGAGGTGGGCGACATGCCGTCCGCGCTGCAGACGCGCCTGCTGCGCGTGCTGCAGGAAAAGCAGGTGCTGCCGATCGGCGGGCTCGATGCCGTACCGGTCAACGTGCGCGTGATCGGCGCCACCCACCGCGACCTGGCCGCGATGGTGCGCGATGGTTCCTTCCGGCAGGACCTGTACTACCGCCTCAATATCCTGCGCATCGAGATGCCGCCGCTGCGCGACCGCTCCGAAGACCTGCAGGAGCTGGCCGAGCTGCTGTACCGGCGCGCCCAGGAGCGCCTGGGCATGGACCGGCCGCAGCGCCTGCCCGCCGCGGCCCGCGCGCGGCTGGCGCGCTACCGCTGGCCGGGCAATATCCGCGAGCTGGAAAACGTGACCGAACGGATCGCCGTGCTGGTGGCCGGGCGCCGGCCGGACAGCGACGCGCTCCAGCGCGAGCTGCAGGCAGCCGTGCCGGAGCTGTTTGGCGATGGCGTGCTGGCGCCGGCCGAGGCCGGCCCTGAGCCCGCCGCGCCGGCAACACGCCCGCGCCGTTCACTGGCCGGCGTGAAGCAATCCAGCGAAGTCGAGCATATCCGGCGCGTGCTGGCCGAGTGCGGCGGCGACCGCGCCGCGGCCTGCCATGTCCTTGGCATCAGCCCGACCACGCTGTGGCGGCGGCTCAAGGCAGCGTGAGCCGCGCAAGGATTTACCCGGCGGGGCCGGCGCGCCGGAACGGAATCGGCTGCAACCCCTTGCCCTCCAGCCAGGCTTCATTGAACAGCCGTGCCATGTACAGGTCGCCGCGGTCGCATAGCAGCGTGACGATGGTATGCCCCGGCCCCATCTCGCGCGCCAGCGCCACCGCGGCGCCGACGTTGATTCCTGACGACCCGCCCAGGAACAACCCTTCCTCGCGCAGCAGGCGGTAGACCATGTCCACGCAGGTCTGGTCGTCGATGCGCACGGCATCGTCGATAGGCGTGTCCTGCAGGTTGGCGGTGACGCGGCTGGTGCCGATGCCCTCGGTGATCGAACTGCCCTCGGCCTTGAGCTCCCGGTGTTTGACGAAGTTATAGAGGGCGCTGCCGTGCGGGTCGGCCAGCACGATGCGCACGCCGGGCTTGTGCTCTTTCAGGCAACGCGCGATGCCGGCCAGCGAGCCGCCGGTGCCGGTGGAGCAGGTGAAGGCGTCGATATGCCCGCCGGTGGCGTGCCAGATCTCGGGGCCGGTGGTCTCGTAGTGGGCCTGGCGGTTGGCCAGGTTGTCGAACTGGTTGGCCCAGATCGCGTTGTCGGTCTCGTCGGCCAGCCGGCCGGCAATCTTCTGGTAGTTGTCCGGATCGGCGTAAGGCTTGGCGGGCACCGCGCGGACCTCGGCCCCGAGCATGCGCAGCCGCTCCATTTTCTCGGGCGACTGCGTATCGGGTATCACGACGATGCAGCGGTAGCCACGCGCCGCGCAAAGGTGGGCCAGGCCGATGCCGGTATTGCCGGCGGTGCCTTCGATGACCGTGCCGCCGGGGGTCAGCAGCCCGCGCCGTTCGGCATCACGGATGATGTAGAGTGCCGCGCGGTCTTTGACCGAGCCGCCTGGATTGAGGAATTCCGCCTTGCCGTAGATATCGCAGCCGGTTTCGGCGCTCAGGCCGGCCAGCCGGATCAGCGGGGTGTGGCCGATGGTGCCGGCAAATCCATCCCTGACTTCCATAGTGCACTCCTGCCGTGCCCGCTCCGGGCGTCACATTGAGTGATAGATCGGTGCGGCGGGAATGACAAGCAGGGGGACGGCCGGAAGTGACCGGGATTGCCCGTGGCCAGGCGGATCAGGCGGCGTTGAGCCAGCGGAAACTGAAATCGCCTTCGACGAAGTCCGCGCGCGATGCGTGGAAATCGCGCATATAGGGCCGGTTCAGGTGCGATTCGAGCGCGCGCTTGGAGTCCCAGACCATGTAGATCACAAAGACCCGCGCATCCTCGGCGTCTTGCCCGACGTGGTAGTCCAGGCAGCCGGGCTCGGTCAGCCCGCGCGAGCGCAGCGTGGTGAGCTGGGATACCAGCGCCTCGCGGCGGTGGGTCTTGGCACGGGCGATGCCGACTAGCGTGTACGTTCCGGACATGGGTGAACGGGGGCGACTGGCTGGCGTCTGTGAGCACTGGGCAGGCCATTGTAGCGCCGGCGCTACCGCCTCCGGCAATGCCCGAGGACGCCGTCCGGGCATTCGGGTGGCGCTTGACAAGGGCGGGCGGCACGGTTCTTCCCCGCAACGGGGGCTAAAGTCCTGCCGGCGGCTGCCGATATCCGGATCGACAACAAGAAAACCATGATCCGAGGGGGTAACGCATGTTGAGACGCATACGGTCGGAACAACTGCAGGTCGGGATGTTTGTCGCCAGGCTTGGCGGCCCGTGGATCAGCCATCCGTTCTGGCGCGCAAAGTTCCTGGTCGCCAATGAGGAGCAGGTTCGGCAGATACAGTCGGCAGGGGTGCAGGAGGTCTGGATTGACATCCTGAAGGGCCGCAACGTACCGGCGCCGGACACGCCGGAAATACCCGGACCCGTCCCGGCCCCGGAGTCGACACCCGACCCCATGGACCCGGCCACCGTGCCGCAACCTGCCGCCACGCTTGATGCCGAGATTGTCCGCGCGCGCGAGCTGCTGCAATCCGGCAAGGCCGTGATCGGCTCGATGTTCGCCGACATCCGCATGGGCCGGGCGCTGGAGGTCAACGGCGCGCTGCTGCTGGTCGACTCGGCCTCGCGCTCGCTGTCGCGCCATGGGCAGGCGTTGCTGGCGCTGGCGCGGCTCAAGGCGCGTGGCGACGACAACTACCTGCACGCCTTCGCCGTCTGCGCGCTGATGATCGCCGTCGGCCGCACGCTGGGCCTGCCCGACGACGAGGTGCGTGAGCTCGGCCTGGCCGGCCTGGTCCACGACATCGGCAAGCTGACGCTGCCCGCGGCCCCTGTGCACAAGGCCAGCGAACGCACGCCCGAGGAAGAGGAGATCTACCGCCGGCATCCGTCGGCTGGCTACCGCATCCTGAACGAGGCCCGGCTCTATTCGAACATCCCGCTCGATGTCTGCGTCCACCATCACGAACGCGTGGACGGGCGCGGCTTCCCCTACGGCCTGGCGGGGAGCGAACTGAGCGTGCACGCCAAGATCGGCGCGATCTGCGATGCCTATGACTCGCTCACTTCCAGCCGCCCGGGCCACCAGCCGTGGTCGCCGGCCCGCGCCATGGAATACATGGCCGTGCGTGTGGACACGCTGTTCGACCGGCGCGTGTTCAAGGCCTTCACCCGCACCGTCGGCATCTATCCGCTCGGCACCGTGCTGCGGCTGCGTTCGAACCGGCTGGCAGTGGTCTGCGCGCAGAACGAGGCCGATCCGCTGCGGCCGAAGGTGATGGCGTTCTATTCCGTATCGCAGTCAAGACCGACACCCACCGAACTGATCGACCTGCGCCACAGCGACGAAACGGTAGTGGCGTTCGAGAATGCCGCTGACTGGGGGTATACGGATGAGCAGTTGATGGAGATGTATGCGGCGGCGGCCTGAACCGGGGGGCAAGTCTTCAGCCCGCCACCCATTCCCCTTGCCTCAGCCGCTCATACAGGAAATCGCCCAACACCCGCACGCGCGCGCTGTGCCTGAGATCCGGATGCGTCAGCACCCACAAATCGGTATCCATGGCTTCATCGACTGGCGCCAGCCGCACCAGGTCTGGGTCGGCCCCGGCCAGCAGGCACAGCAGCATGCCGGCGCCCATGCCATGCCGTACGGCATCCGCCATGGCCACCAGGCTGTCGGCACTGACGGCGCGGCGGGGTTCGGGCACGTGGTCGCGTATCCAGCGCGCCTGGGCAAGATGGGATAGCGCATCGTCCGGCACGACCCAGTCATAGGCCGACCAGTCCGCCAGCCGCGGATGGTCGGCTTCCGTTGGCAGGCCGAGTTGCTGCAGGTAGCGCCGTGCCGCATACGGCGCGGTCTGCAGCCGCCCGATACGGCGGCCCACCAGGTACTCCGGCGGCGCATTCGCCGGCCGGATCGCCACATCGGCCTCGCGCCGGCTCAGGCTCAGGAAGCTGTTGTTGATGACGATCTGCAGCTGGATGCGCGGGTGCATGGCCCGGAACGCCGCGAACAGTGGTATCAGCAACCCGCCCAGCAGGGTGTCGGTGGTGGTCACGCGCAACGGGCCGCTCAATTGGCTGTCGAGGCCGGACAGCTGGCGCTGGGCAGCATCGATCTGCTCGCCGACGCCGGCCAGCCGGTGCGCCAGGGCCTCGCCGGCGGCAGTCATGGCGTAGCCGGTGGCATGGCGTTCGAACAGCAGGGTGCCCAGGGTCTCTTCCAGCCGCGCCAGCCGGCGCAGGACGGTGGAATGGTTGACGTGCAGGGCGCGCGCGGCGCCGGCGAGCGAGCCGGACTGGCCCACGGCAAGGAAGTACTTCAGGTCGTCCCAGTCTGCTTCCTGCATGTTTGCATAACCCCTTTGCGGAATTCGCCAGTTTTCGTGCTGATCTGCACAGCCTACAGTGGCGTGGCGTGCCCGGCAATGGGTGTCGGGCGGCAGACCTGGATGAAAGACATGGCAATGGCGTGGATGCTGCTGGTGCTGGCGGGCCTGATCGAGATCGTGATGGCGCTGGCGCTCAAACATACCGACGGCTGGACGCGGCCCGGGCCGACGGCACTGGGCATCGGGGCGGCGCTGGCCAGTATCTTCCTGCTCAGCGCGGCGCTGCGGCACCTGCCGGTCGGGACGGCTTACGCAATCTGGACCGGGATCGGGGCGATCGGGGTGACGGTGATCGGCATCCTGTTCCTGGGCGAAAGCGCGGCGCCAATGCGGCTGGTGTTGATCGGGTTGATCTTTGTGGGGATCGGCGGGTTGAAGCTGCTGCCGGCGTAGGCCCTTGGGGGAAATCCGTTACGGATTCGGGGTGTGGCGGACACGTTCTGTACACTATCTGGCCAAGCCACTGGCTATAAAGTCGCCCCCTATGAGTTTCGATGCCCTGCTGGGGTTGTTCCAGCAACGTATTCCGGCCCATCCGTGGGCCCAGGTTGCCTTGTACCTGCTGGTGCTGGTGCTGATCGCCGTGGTGGCGCAGTGGCTGTTCGGCCATGTGACGTCGCGCATCGCCCATCGCTTGCTGACGGTATGGGGCAAGGCGCCCTGGAGCAAGGCGCTGACGCGTTATCATGCCTATCGGCGCTTCGGCTATGCGGTCGGGTTCGCGGTGATCACCGTCGGCATTGGCGAAGTGCCGCACATGGGCCGCTATGCGCTGGCCATCGAGCGCCTGGCCCATGCAGGCCTGTGGATCTGCTTTTTCCTGATGCTTGGCGGCGTGCTGAGTGCCTGGCAGGACGTATATGCCAGCAGCCGCGAGGCGCAGACGCGCTCGATCAAGGGTTATATCCAGGTGGGGCGGCTCGGGCTGGGGCTGGTGTGCTCGGTGCTGGTGCTGTCGATCCTGATCAACCGCTCGCCGCTGTGGATGCTGTCTGGCCTGGGCGCGCTGTCGGCGGTGCTGCTGCTGGTGTTCAAGGACACGCTGCTGTCGCTGGTGGCCAGTACCCAGCTGACCTCCAACGACATGCTGCGCATCGGCGACTGGATCGAGATGCCCCAGTGCAATGCCGACGGCTACGTCAAGGACATCGCCCTGCATACGGTCAAGGTGCAGAACTGGGACAACACCGTGACCACGGTGCCGACCTACAAGCTGTTTTCGGAGAGCTACCGCAACTACCGGCAGATGTTCGAATCCGGCGCGCGGCGCATCAAGCGCACGTTGCGGCTGGATGCGGGCAGCGTGCGCTTCCTGGAGGACCGGGAAGTGCAGGCGCTGATGCGCTTCCGGCTGCTGCACGACTACCTGGAAGAGAAGCAGGCCGAGGTCGACGAGGCCAACCGCCTGCTGACTGCCGCCGGCAATGACCCGGTCAACCGGCGCCGGCTGACCAATGTCGGCACCTTCCGCGCCTATGGCATTGCCTACCTGAAGGCGCACCCGGAGATCCACCACGACCTGCTGCTGAACGTGCGCATGATGGAGCCCGATTCGCAGGGCATCCCGGTGGAGATCTACTGCTTTACCGCGCTGACTGCGTGGATGGACTATGAGCGCATCCAGGGCGATGTCTTCGACCACCTGCTGGCGATCCTGCCCGAGATGGGCCTGCGCCTGTACCAGGCGCCGTCAGGCGCGGACCTGAGCGGCGTGCGTATCTCGCCGGTGCTGGCCGCGGCGCAGGTGGCGGCAGCACAGGCCACCGTCCATCATGCGCCTGCCCACGGCGCCGCCGCGGGCAACCATCCGATCTGAGCTGCGCCTGAGGCTCAGCCGACCGCGCGCGGACGCACGCGGCTGGCGGCTTCCTTGGCGCGGGTGCGGGCGGTGTCGACATCGTCAGCGTAGGCCAGCGCCACGCCCATGCGGCGCTTGACGAAGCTCTCGGGCTTGCCGAACAGGCGCACCTCGGTCTGCGGCACGCTCAGTGCCTGTTCCACGCCATCGAAAACCACCCCCTCGGCATCCACGCCGCCGTAGATCACGGCGCTGGCGCCGGGGCTGCGCAGCGTGGTGTCGACCGGCAGGCCCAGGATGGCGCGGGCATGCAGTTCGAACTCGTTCTGCCATTGCGTGGCCATGGTGACCATGCCGGTGTCGTGCGGGCGCGGGCTGACTTCGCTGAACCAGACTTGCTCGCCCTTGACGAACAGCTCCACGCCGAACAGGCCCATGCCGCCCAGGTCTGCCGTGACCGCCTGCGCAATGCGCTGGGAGGTTTCCAGCGCAGCCGGGTGCATCGGCTGCGGCTGCCAGCTCTCGACATAGTCGCCGCTGACCTGGACGTGGCCGATCGGGGCGCAGAACTGCGTTTCCACCTGGCCGCTGGCGCCCATGGCGCGCACGGTCAGCAGGGTGATCTCATAATCGAAATCGATAAAGCCTTCGACGATCACGCGGCCGTGGCTGACGCGGCCGCCGGCCATGGCGTAGTCCCAGGCCGCCTTGACGCCCTCGGGGCCGTCGATCTTGCTCTGGCCTTTGCCGGAACTGCTCATCACCGGCTTGACCACGCACGGGTAGCCGATGCCGCCGTCGATGGCAGCCTGCAGTTCATCCAGCGAATCGCAGAACTTGTACGGGCTGGTCGGCAGGCCGAGCGATTCGGCGGCCAGGCGGCGGATGCCTTCGCGGTCCATGGTCAGGCGCGCGGCGCGGGCGGTGGGGATCACGCGCACGGTGCCGGCGGCTTCCAGGGTTTCCAGCATGGGCGTGGCGATGGCCTCGATCTCGGGCACGACCAGGTGCGGCTTTTCCGCCTCGATCAGCGCCTTGAGCTGGTCCGGGTCGCTCATGGCGATGGTGCGCGCGTGGTGGGCTACCTGCTGGCCGGGCGCATTGTCATAGCGGTCGACGGCGATGGTTTCCACACCCAGGCGCTGCAGTGCAATCAGCACTTCCTTGCCCAGCTCGCCGGAGCCGAGCAGCATCACTTTGGTGGCGGAGGGGGAGAGAGGCGTTCCGAGGGTGGTCATGGCAGCGGGTGGGACGGGAAGGAAAGCCGAGATTGTACGTGTTGGGGGCTGTCTGTGGCGCCGGCGGGGGCGCATATTGGTATGGGCCAGGGAAGGGCGCCTGGCAGGCGTGCCACCCAATTCAGCGAAGCAGCATAAAAAAACCCGCGCGGGGGCGGGCTTGAAAAGGCCTGAGGATCCAAGACCGGACCGCTCGGAGTCCATGCTAGGCGCTAAGCGCGCCCTCCGCATCCCCCGTTCGGGGCGGGCCGGCGCCAGGGTTTCAGGAAGTGGCCATCAGCGGCGGCTGCCGCCGCGTGGCCACGGCAAATGCAATTTGCGCCAGCCCCGCGGCCAGCCCCAAGGTCACGCCGACCTGCCACGCCACGGTGTAGGAACCCAGCGCGTCGTAGACCAGCCCGCCGCCGAAGGCGCCGAGAAAGCTGCCGATCTGGTGGCTGAAGAACGCCACGCCGCCCAGCATGGCCTGCCAGCGCAGGCCGAAGGTCTCGGCGATCCAGCCCGATACCAGCGGCGCCACGCCCAGCCACAGGAAGCCCATCACCGCGGCGAACACCAGCGTGCTCTGCGGCGTGGGCGCCGACGAGAAGTACCACGTCAGCGCCAGCGAGCGAATCGTATAGATGCCGCCCAGCAGCATCAGCTTGTTGAAGCGGCCGCCGGCCCAGCCAAAGAAGATGCTGCCCAGCACGTTGAAGCCGCCGATCACGCCCAGCGCCTGCGCGCTGAGCATCGGGTCCATGCCGCATACGTCCAGATACGACGGCAGGTGCGTGGTCAGGAAGACCAGTTGCATGCCGCAGACGAAATATGCCAGCGCCATCACCACGAACGGCGCGTGCCGCAGCGCAGTGCCCAGCGCTTCACGCGCGCTGTCCTGGCCGCGCCCTGCGGGCGACACCAGCGGCAACCGGTCCACGCGCCCGGCAAACCACGCCGCGGGCAGCATCACCAGCGCCAGCAGCACGAACGCTGCCAGCCCGGTGCGCCAGCCGTAGGCCTGCGTCACCATCTGCCCGATCGGCGCCGCCAGCAGCGCGCCCAGCGAGCCCGCGCCAGACACCAGCCCCAGCACCGTGCTGCGCAGCGCCGCCGACACCGGCCGCGCCGCCACCGCCATCGCCAGGGCGCTGCCGGTGCAGGCCATCGATGCGCCAATGGCCACGCCCGCGCCCAGCGTGATGCCGACCATGCTGTGCGCGGTCGCCAGCAGCACCAGTCCGGTCACATAGAGCAGCGAGCCGGCCAGCATCAGCGGCCGGAAGCCGATGCGCGTGGCCCAGGCCCCGGCCAGCGGTTGCAGCAGGCCCCACGCCAGGTTCTGTACCGCGATGGCGATGGTGAAATCCGATACCGAGATGCCGATGTCCCGCGTCAGCGGCGGCATGAAGATGCCAAGGCTCTGGCGCAGGCCCATGGCCAGGCTGAGCATCACGGAGGCGCCGATCAGGATCGGCAAGGCCGGGCGCAGGGCTTCGTAGCGGGAAGGTGCGGTTGGGGTAGGCACGGTGTGGTCTCGTCGTTGTCGTTATCGTTGTGAGCCCCGGGGCGCTTTTTATGTACTGAATGTCTTGGTATTTAAGCGAGCGCTGAATATACCGCAGGGTAGGGCGAGAGTATGTCGCAGGCCCCACCGTGTCAATTTGGCTTTGGGCCGGGCCGACTTTCGCTTTGCCAAAGGGGCGGCCCCACACCTGGCTAGTCCAGGCTGACCTTGGATGCCCGGATGGTCTCGCCCCAGCGCTTGATGTTGCCGCTGACCAGCGCGGCGAACTTCGGCTGCGGCTCGCCGCCCGGGATGCCGCCCATGTCGCGGAACCTGGCCACCACCTCGGGGTCGCGCATGGCCTTGCCCAGCGCTTCTTGCAGCGTGGCGGCAATGGCCGGCGGCGTCTTGGCCGGCGCAAAGAAGCCCAGCCAGCCCATCACCACGAAATCCTTCACGCCGGCCTGCGCCATCGTCGGCACGTCCGGCAGGGCAGGCAGGCGCTCGGCGCTGGTCACCGCAAGCGCGCGCAGCTTGCCGGCGCGGATCTGCGGCAGCGCCTGCGTCAGGTTGTCGAACATGAAGGTGGTTTCGCCCGCCAGCACCGAGGTCGTGGCTGGCGTCGACCCCTTGTACGGCACGTGAATCACTTCGGTGCCCGTGCGCAGCCGGAACAGTTCCGCCGTCAGGTGCGTGGTCTGCCCGATGCCGGCCGAGGCATAGGAATACTTGCCCGGGGACTGCTTGAGCTGCGCCACCAGCTCGGCCACGCTGCGCACCGGCGCCTGCGCGCCGACCACCAGTACGTTGGCGAACGAGATCAGGTCCGTCAGCGGCATGAAGTCCTGCGGCTGGTAGGACAACTGCTTGTAGGCGCTGTAGTTGATCGCGTGCGAGCCGGTATTGCCGACCAGCAGCGTGTAGCCGTCCGGCGCCGCGCGCATGAAGGCCTGCGTGCCGATGATGCCGCCGCTGCCGGGCTTGTTGTCGACCACCACCGGCTGGCCCAGGATGGCCGACAGCTTCTGCGCCACCAGGCGCGTCGGGATGTCGGTGGTGCCGCCCGGCGCGCCGGGCACGATGATGGTGATGGGGCGCTCAGGCCAGGCCGCGGCGCTGGCCGCCAGCGGCAGCGTGGCGGCGGCGGTCGCCAGCAGCAAGGCCGCGGACGTGTTGAACAGCGATTCTGGCAGCTTGTGTTTCATGGGTCTCCTCCATGCTCTGGTCTGTGTGCTGCTTGGCATGTGCGAACGGCCGGCTTGCGGCCGGCCGTTCTGTAGTCCACTAGCGCAGGGCGGATGACATCGATGCCCTCCGTCTGGCGTGGGCCATCACTTGCCGGTCCACACCGGCTTGCGCTTCTCGGCGAAAGCAGCGGCACCCTCGCGGGCGTCGGCCGACGTGAACACCGGCGCCAGCAGCGGGCGCTGGCGCTCGAACATCTCCTCGGCGCTCCAGTCGGCGGACTCGGCCACGATCTGCTTGCTGACGGCAACCGCCAGCGGGCCGTTGGCGCCGATCTCGTCGGCCAGCGCCAGCGCGCCTGCCAGCGCCTGGCCCGGTTCGGTCAGGCGGTTGATCAGCCCATAGGCGTGAGCCTGCTCGGCGCCCAGCATATTGCCGGTCAGCGCGTATTCCATGGCGATGTGGTACGGCACGCGGCGCGGCAGGCGCATCAGGCCGCCGGCGCCGGCCACCAGCCCGCGCTTGACTTCAGGCAGGCCGAACTTGGCCGCCTTCGACGACACGATCAGGTCGCACGCCAGCGCCAGCTCGAAGCCGCCGGCCAGCGCATAGCCTTCCACCGCGGCAATCAGCACCTTGCGCGGCGGCTTCTCGGTCAGCCCGCCAAAGCCGCGGCCGGGCAGGCTGGGGCGCTTGCCTTCCAGGAAGCCCTTCAGGTCCATGCCGGAGCAGAAGGTGCCGCCCGCGCCGGTCAGGATGGCCACGCTCAGGTCGTCGCGGCTTTCCAGCTGGTCGATGGCGGCGGCCAGCGCGGTCGCGGTCTCGAAGTCCATGGCGTTTTTCGCCTGGGGCCGGTTCATGGTGATCAGCAGCGTATTGCCGCGGGTTTCCAGTTGCAGCGTGTCGCTCATGCGAGTTTCCCTGTCAGAAGTCGATATCGGTGCAGCGCGCGGGTCAGCGCGGTGCCATGCGGATGGCGCCATCCAGGCGGATGGTTTCGCCGTTGAGCATGGGGTTCTCCAGGATGTGCAGCGCGGTGGACGCGTATTCATCCGGTGCGCCCAGGCGGGGCGGGTGCGGCACCATGGCGCCGAGCGAGGCGCGCACGTTCTCCGGCAGCTTGGCCAGCAGCGGGGTGTCGAACAGCCCCGGGGCGATGGTGCAGACGCGGATCGCGCGCTGTGCCAGGTCGCGCGCGGCCACCAGGGTCATGCCGACGATGCCGGCCTTGGCCGATGCATAAGGAATCTGGCCGATCTGGCCTTCGTAGGCGGCCACCGATGCGGTCAGCACGCACGCGCCGCGCTCACCGTCGATCAGTTCGTTCTTCGCCATGCGCGCGGCCCCCAGGCGCAGCGCGTTGAAGGTGCCGATCAGGTTGATGCGCACGATCGACTCATACTTTTCCAGCGAACCCGGCGAGCCGTCCTTCTCGACCACGCGCACCGGGCCGCCCAGGCCGGCGCAATGGATCAGCGCGCGCAGCGGGGCAATGGCTTCGGCGGCATCGTAGACGGCGTTCATCTGGTCGGTGTCGGTCACGTCGGCCTTGAGGAAGCGGACCTTGCCGCCGAACTCGTCGACCGCGGCGTTGCCGCGCTCTTCCGACAGGTCGGCGATCACGACTTCGACGCCGCGTTCCACCAGGCGCCGCACGCAGGCCAGGCCCAGGCCGGAAGCGCCGCCGGTCACGACGGCGGACATATTGGTCAGTTTCATGTTGTGTCTCCTTGACTGGATGTTTGGTTCAGGCGCCGCTTACAGGCGCTCGATGATGGTGGCGTTGGCCATGCCGCCGGCCTCGCACATCGACTGCAGGCCATAGCGCTGGCCGCTGTCTTCCAGTGCATGCAGCATGGTGGTCATCAGCCGCACGCCGGAGGCGCCCAGCGGATGGCCCAGCGCAATGGCGCCGCCGCGCGGGTTCAGGCGTGCCGGGTCGGCGCCGAGCGCGCGCTGCCAGGCCAGCGGCACGCAGGCAAAGGCTTCGTTGATTTCGTAGTGGTCGATCTGGTCGAGCTTCAGGCCGCTCTTCTTGATCGCGCGCTGGCTGGCGGGGATCGGGGCGGTCAGCATCATGACCGGATCGTCGCCGCAGACGTCGAAGGCGACAAAGCGAGCGCGCGGCTTCAGGCCCAGGCGCTGCGCCATGGATTCGCTCATCAGCAGCATGGCGGAGGCGCCGTCACTGATCTGCGAGGCATTGCCCGCGGTCACGTTCCAGCCGATCTGCGGGAAGCGCGCGCTGAGTTCGTCATTGCGGAACGAAGCCTGCAGCGTGCCCAGCTTCTCCACCGAGGTGCCCGGGCGGATGGTCTCATCCTGCTCGACCAGCCCGTTGGGCGTGCTGATGCCCAGGATCTCGCGGCGGAAAGCGCCGCTTTCGCGCGCGGCGGCGGCCAGTCCGTGCGAGTGGGCCGAATAGCTGTCCATGTCGTGGCGCGACAGTTCGTACTTGGCGGCAACCAGCTCGGCCGCAACACCCTGTGACACCAGGCCCGGCGCATAGCGCGCTTCCATCGACGGGCCGTACGGGTTCTGGCCGATGCGGGCCGAGCCCATCGGCACACGGCTCATTGACTCGATGCCGCAGGCGATGACGATGTCATAGGCGCCGGCCATGATGCCCTGCGCGGCGAAATGCACTGCCTGCTGGCTGGAGCCGCACTTGCGGTCGATGGTGGTAGCCGGCACGTGGTCAGGAAATCCGGCCGCCAGCCACGCCACGCGGCCCGGGCCGGCGGATTGCTCGCCCGCCTGGGTCACGCAGCCGGTGATGACGTCGTCGACCAAACCCGGATCCAGCTTGTTGCGCTGGACCAGGCCCTTGAGCACCTGGGCCAGCAACTCGGTGGCATGGAGTTCGGTGAAGGCCGAGCCGGGCTTGGAGCGGCCCATCGGGCTGCGGATGGCGTCGACGATGACGGCTTGTTGCATGGGGTGTCTCCTGAAAAGGCTGAGCGTTGCGAGTCGTGGCTGGGATATTGAGACGTCAGTACCGAAATGTGATCGTCCAATACGATGAATTGGGATTCTGGCTTCGGAAAAGCGTCGTGTAAACCCAAAAATCCTGGTTTGACTTTGGAAAAAACGAAGGGCAACATCCGGGTTTTGAGACACGCGTATCAAAAAACCTTGAATCAAGGCAATAACATGACGAATGCACCACACGCCTCCCTGACCCCGCCTCCCGCCGATGCCGACGGCGAGGCGCGCCTTGTCAGCGCGCTGGCGCGGGGCATTTCGATCCTCAATTGCTTTTCCCCGACGGTGCAGGAGTTGAGTAGCCGCGAGCTGATGGAGCGCACCGGCCTGGCCAAGCCGACCCTGTTCCGGCTGCTCGACACCCTGTGCGAGCTGGGCCTGCTGCACTACTCGGAGCGCTTGTCGCGCTACGTGCCCGGGGTCGGGCTGATCAACCTGGCCGCGCCCGCGCTGGCACGCATGACGATCCGCCAACTGGCGCGGCCGGCCATGCAGGAGCTGGCCGACCATATCGCCGGGCAGGTCGAGCTGATCGTCGGCAGCGGCAATGCGCTGACCTACGTCGAAATCGCCCAGGGCGTGGGCAGCCATGTGTTCCGACCCGAGGTCGGCACGCGCGTGTCGGTCTCGCGCACAGGTTCCGGACGCGGCTACCTGATGCTGCTGACCGAGGCCGAGCGCGAGGCGTATCTCGCCCAGCTCCGCGCCGCCGATCCGCAGCGCGCCGACTGGCTGCAGGAGCGCCTGGCCGATGCCGCCCGCGACTTGCAAGACCACGGCTTCTGCCGCGGCCACCGCGACCTGCACCGCGAGGTGGAATCGGTTGCCGTGCCGATGCGCACCCGCCGCGACGGCGAGGCGTGGATCTTTGCCGCCTCGGTGCCGGTGTTCAGCCAGCAGAGCAAGCAGATGGAGGAGGACATCGGCCCGCGGCTGGTGAGCCTGGTGCGCAATGTAGAGGGGGCGCTGGGCGTAGCCGGATAATCGCCACGGATTGCTCCGAGTGACTTAACTTGCCCTTGCCATGCCCTGCGTGAGTCGCATGTGCCATGGGAGGGAAATCCGATGCAGCAGATCCGCTTGGCGGTAACGGTTGGCGTGCTGGTGCTGCTGGCAGCGTGCGTGTCGCGCACGCTCGGGTACGCCGCCACCGAGACTGTGCCGGTGTGGCTGGGCAGCGGCGTCACGTTTGCCGCGCTGCTGGTGTGCGCGCGCTGGTCTTGGCCGGCGGTGCTGGCAGGCGCCGGCATCGCGCTGGCGGGGTGGGGCGCGGTGATCCATGGCCTGCCGCTGCCCGGCGCGGCGGCATTCGGGCTGATCGAGGTGATCAGCCTGGGCACGGCGGGCTGGATTGCCACCTATGGCCGGCGCGACCCGCAAAGCCCGCTCGGTGCCACGCTGCTGATCGCGGGCGCGCTGGTGGGCGCCGCGCTGGGGGCTACGCTGGCGGTCGAGTTGTGGCGCTGGCAGCGGCCCGGGCTGGATTTGCCGATCGAGTGGCGCGCCTGGTTTTTCTCCACGGCTGCGGGGCTGCTGCTGGTGGCCCCCGTGGTGGTAGCTTTCCGCGGCTTTCGCGTGCGCCGCTCGGGCGGGATGCCGATGCAGCAGTTCGCCGCCGGCGGGCTCGCCTTCATCCTCTTTGTGCTGGCGGTGCTGGTGGTGTTCTCGGACCACGCCACGCAACGCTTCGGCGGCCTGGCCTCCACGCTGGCCTACGTGCCGATGCCATTCCTGCTGGCCACGGCGCTGCTGTGGGGGCCGCGCGGCGGCGCCGTCGCCACGCTCTTCGGCTGCCTGCTGATCATCTACCGCACCGCGGGCGGCGCGGGTCCGTTCAATATCATCGAAGGCTTTCCCGGCGAGGCCGTGGTCGAGGTGCAGGGCTTTGTCATCGTCTGGGCGCTGGTGATGCTGCTCGGCCGCGCACTGTCAGAAGGGCGCCGCTCGGCGCTGGAAGATGCCCGCGCCTGGCGCCTGCGCTACGCGCGCACGCTGCAGGCAGTGGGCGTGGCCAGTGTCGAATATGACGCCGTCACCGGCCGCGCCACCTGGGGTGAAGGCGCTGCCGAACTGCTGGGCGGCACCATCCGCCAGGTCAACAGCGTCGATGAATGGCTGGACCGCGTCGATGCCGCCGAGCGCGGGCTGGTGCAGGCCAACTGGTCGGCCGTGGCGCGCGGCGACACGCCCGACAGCGTGCAGGAATACGCGGTGACGCTGCCGGACAGCGGCAAGGTGCGCATCCATGAGCGCCTTGCCGGCATCCGCGGCGCCGACGGCCAGGTGGAGCAGGTGGCCGCCTTGCTGCGCCGGGCCACGCCGGAGCCGGCCCATGGCTGAGCCCGGGGTGTTCCTGATCCACGGCCTGGGCGGCACGCAGTACGACCTGGGCTCGATGCACAAGCGCCTCAAGCGCGCGGGCTTTGTCACGCATTCGCTGACGCTGCCGGGGCACGGCTCGCGCCCCGAGGACCTGTGCGGCGTGCGCGCCGAAGACTGGCTGGAGGCGGTGCGCGTCAAGTACCGCGAGATCGTCGACCAGCATGAGACGCTGCACGTGATGGGCATGTGCATGGGCGCGCTGCTGGCGGTGGAAACGGTCAAGCGCGAGCAGCACACCAAGGGCCGCCTGGTGGCGCTGGCGCCGCCGGTCTATATCGACGGCTGGGCCACGCCCTGGTACCGCGCGCTGCGCACGGTGCTCTACCGCGTGCCCGGCGTGGCGGATCGCATGAAGGTCGAAGAGGAAGAGCCGTACGGTATCAAGAACGAGCAGCTGCGCGAGATCGTCAAGGCCAAGTTTGCGCGCGGCGAGAACTTCCACTACCGGTGGGTGCCGCTGGCCTGCATCCGCGAGGTGGACCGCCTGCGCGGCTTCGTGCGCCAGGGGCTGCAGCGCATCGCCTGCCCGACGCTGGTGGTTCATGCGCGCCTGGACGAGCTGACCAGCCTGCGCTCGGCCAACTACCTGGTCGAGCAGATCGGGCACGGCAAGCGTGCCGGCCAGGCGCGCATGCTGGTGCTGGAAGACAGCTACCACATGGTCTGCGTCGACAACGACCGCGAACTGGTGGCGCGCAGCGTGCTGGAGTTCTTCGAGGCCAGCGTCCCCACCTCGCTCGGCATGCCCAGCGATGACGCCCGCATGAGCCCGGCGCAGATGACGGAGCTGCTTGCCGCCGCGCGCGCCGACCTGGAGCGCGGCGACTTTGGCGCGCTGTATGCGCGCGGCAAGGGCGATTTTGCGTGGTTCCAGCCCGGCAGCAACCGCGCCAGCGGCGTCTACCGGGGCGAGCGTGCGCTGCCGCGGCTGCGCGCGTGGGCGGATGCGGGGGTGGCGTTTACCGCGTTCGGCGCGCCGGTGCTCAATACCGGCATGGCGGTGGTGCCGGCCACGCTGCGCAGTGGCACGCTGGCCTCGCAAGGCGTGCTGGCGTTTGCGCTGCGCGACGGCAAGCTGCTGGAGGGGCGCTGGTTCCCGGACGAGATCGCGCTGGAAGACGCGCACTTCGGCGGCGTGCCGGCGGCGCAGGGGCCAAGCCCCGCCGAGCAGGCCTTCGAAGCCGCGGCAGCCTTGTCGAAGACCCTGCGCCACGCGCCCGGCAACGACACGCTGCTGGACCTGTACGCGCTCTACAAGCAGGGCAGCGTGGGCGATGTCAGCGGCGAGCGGCCGGGCCTGATGGACATGGTCGGCCGCGCCAAGTACGACGCCTGGGCCGCGCGCCGCGGGCTGGCGCGCGAGCAGGCCATGCGCGACTACGTGGCGCTGGTCAACCAGCTGAAGTCGGCGGAGGCGCAGTCCGCCTGACGCTCAGCTGGTCAGTTGCCAGTGAACACCGGCGTGCGCTTGTCCAGGAACGCTTGCACCGCCTCACGGTGGTCGGCGGTCTGGTGCGACAGCGCCTGGAAGCCGGCGGACAGTTCCAGCAGCGTATCCAGGCGGGTATGCATGGCCTCGCGCATCAGGCGCTTGGCCAGGCGCACCGCGTGCGGCGGGTTGGCGGCGATGCGGCCGGCCAGCTCATAGGCCGTAGGCAGCAGCGCCTCGGGCGCGACCACGCGCGACACCAGGTTCCATTCCAGCGCCAGCCTGGCATCGATCGGCTGGCCGGTGAAGGTCATCTCGGCCGCCCGCGACAGGCCGATCACGCGCGGCAGCAGCCACGCGCCGCCGTCGCCGGGGATGATGCCGAGCTTGACGAAGGACTCGGCAAACTGCGCCCGCTCCGAGGCAATGCGGATGTCGCACATGCAGGCCAGGTCCAGCCCCGCGCCCATGGCCGCGCCATTGACCGCGGCGATCACCGGCACTTCCAGGTTGAACAGCGCCAGCGGCAGCCGCTGGATGCCGCAGCGGTAGTCCTGCCGGATTTCCATGCCCAGCACTTCGCCGGAGGCCTGGCGTTCCATGTCCTTGATATTGCCGCCCGACGAGAACGCCGTGCCCGCGCCGGTAATGACCACCGCGCGCACGCTGCGGTCGCCGTGGATGCGGTCGATCGCGGCCAGGAACTCCGCCACGGCGGTATTGCCGGTCAGCGGGTTGCGGCGCTCGGGCTCGTTCATCGTCAGGGTGACGATATGGTCCTGCTGGTCGTAGAGAAGGAAGTTGCTCATGGTGATGTCTCCGGATGCGGAATGCTGAATGCGGGCTGTGGTTGCCTGCCTTGGCGCCAAGGCTAAGCGACCGGCGCCCGCACCGTCCAATATTCATTTCTTCGCCAGTGATATTCATTGAATATCACTCGGAGCCCAGGGGATGCCAGCACTTTTGCTCAGCCCAAGCCTCAGTCCTCGGCCTGGAAGCCGGTCGCCTCCACGATCGGCTTCCACGCGGCGCGCTCCAGCTGGATGCGGCGGCGGCCTTCCTGGCCGGGGCGCGCCACCACTTCCAGGCCCAGCGCTTCCAGCTTGGCCGCAGTGGCGGCGTTGGCGGAGGCGGCGAGGAACATCTTTTCCACCTGCGCCACCACGTCAGGCTGGGTGCCTGCCGGGACGAACACGCCGTACCAGCTGGTGGCGTGGTCATACTGGCTGAAGCCCTGTTCCTTCATGGTGGGCACTTCGGGCAGCGCCTTGGCGCGGCGCGTGCCGCTGACCCCCAGGAAGCGCAGCTTGCCGCCCTTGTACAGCGGCATCATGCTGGCCACGGCATCCCAGCCGATCGACACATTGCCGCTGACCACATCCACCAGCATTGGCGATGCGCCGCGATACGCCGCGGGCGTGATGGCGATGCCTTCGGCCTTGCCCAGCGCCACTGTGCCCAGGTGGCCCGCGCTGCCGATGGTGGCCAGGCCCAGGCTGGCGCCGCCCGGGTTGCGCTTGGCCCAGCTCACGTATTCCTTCATGTTCTGGTAGGGCTGCTGCACGCCGGTGGCGACCGCGGTCGGCACATCGGTCAGCACCGCCGCGGGCACCAGGTCCTTGTCGGCATCGTATGACAGCTTCTTGTAGGTCAGCGGAAAGATGGTGAACAGGGGCGAGGGGCCGATGAACACGGTCTTGCCATCGGGCTTGGCGCGCTTCACGTAGTCGAGCGCCAGGCGCGCCGAGGCGCCGGGACGGTTTTCGACCACCACCGTGCCGTGGCCGTCCTGGCGCAGTTGCTCGGCATACAGGCGCGCCAGGCTGTCAGCGGCGCCGCCGGGGGCGTAGCCGACGATGATATGCATCGGCTCGGCATCGGCCGCGCCGGCCGGCGCGGTCATGGCGAAGGTGGCGGCAGCGACAGCGGTCATGGCCAGCAGCCGGCGCGTCAATCGGACTTGATGAGTCATGGCAGTCAGGGAACGATGTTGAGAAGGTGTCAGGGCAGGGTGGGCCACTGGCCCGTGAGGTCATGGACCGATTCGTACAAGGCCGCCGCACGCAGCAGTTGCGCGTCGCCGCGGAACTGCCCGACCAGCTGCAGCCCGATCGGCAGCCCGTCGCTGCCAAAGCCGCAAGGCAGGCTGATGGCCGGATGCCCCGTCATATTGAACGGCATGGTCCAGGGGAACCAGTTCGCGCGCACATCGGGATAGTCCTGGCCGTTGATTTCGATCTGGCCGAACAGGTCTTGCTCCAGTGGCAGTGCGGTGCGTGTGATGGTGGGCATGGCGAGCAGGTCGGCGCGTCCCAGCAGCGCCTGCACGCGCAGGAACAGCTGCGAGCGCTCGAACATCGCCTGCTGGTATTCCACGGCGGTGAATGCGGCAGCGGATTCCACCTGGCGCACGAAGGTCGGGCTCAAGGCATCGCGGTGCTGTGCCACGATCGGCGCAAAGCGTGTGCGCCAAACCGTGTGGTTGATGGCACGCCAGACGGGCTCGACATCGAACCCTTCGCCGCCGAAGGGCTCCAGTTCGGCGCCGAGCGCGCGCAGCTTGTCCAGGCTGGCCTCGAAGGCGCGCGCCACGTCCGCCGACACCGGGCGGCCCGGCGGCGCCAGGCAATACAGGATGCGCCGGCCACGCAGGTCGCCCTGCGGCTGCGCGGCGGCCACGTAGTCGGCGGCGGGCACGCCGATCGACCACGGGTCGCATGGGTGCTCGCCGGCCATGGCCTGCAGCATCAGGCCGGTGTCGGCCACCGTGCGCGTGGTCGGCGTCACGTAGGTCTGGTTGCCGAACAGGTCCTGGGCCTGGCTGTGCGGAATCACCCCCTGGCTCTGCTTGATGCCCACCACGCCATTGCAGGCGGCAGGAATGCGCGTGGAGCCGCCGCCATCGGTTGCCACCGCCAGCGGCGCGATGCCGCTGGCCACTGCTACCGCGGCGCCGCCGCTGGAGCCGCCACTGGTGCGTTCGGCGTGCCAGGCATTGCGGGTGCGCCCGAACAGCGGCGAATCAGTCAGGCATTTGGAGCCGAATTCCGGCGTGGTGGTCTTGCCGACCAGGATCGCGCCCTGCGCGCGCAGCCGCGCCACCGCCACGGCGTCTTCGGCCGGCACGTTGTCGCGCATCGGCACGGCGCCAAAGGTGGTGCGCACGCCGCGGGTGTTGACGATGTCCTTGGCGGTGAAAGGAATGCCGTGCAGCGGGGGCAGCGTCCGGCCGGACATCACTTCCGCTTCCGCCGCGCGCGCCGCGGCCATGGCCTCGTCCGCGCACAGCGTGATAAAGCAGTTCAGCACCGGCTGCAGCCGCTCGGCGCGCGCCAGCACCGCAGCGGTCAGTTCCACCGGCGAGATTTCCTTGCGCCGGATGCGCTGCTGCAGTTCGGCGGCGCTGGCAAGACAAAGCGCTTCGCTCATTGGACGGGCGTCTCCTGAAGATGGCCGCGTATGCCGGCTTCGGCGCGCGCAGGCGTGATGGCGATAAGCTGGCATCTTACAACCGGCCCGCGCACGCGGGGACTATCGCCGCCAGGTGCCATCGACGAGGAAGCGTTCGGCAAGCTCAGGGATGCACTGCGCCACCGTGCGCGCCGCCTGCGTGAACGGACGCAGGCTGCTGGCCGCCAGCACCACCGACTGGCGCATGGCGCGCTCGCCCAGCGGCCGGGCATCCATCAGGCCGCTGGCCAGTTCCTCCGCCACGGCGTGGTAAGGCAGCACGCTGAAGGCCATGTGATCGGCCATGATCCGCTTGACCACGGCGGAGGAGCCGGCCTCCATCACCACCGCCAGGCTGAATTTCTGCCGCGTGGCGAGGTCGTCCAGCAGCGTGCGGATGGCATTGGGCGGCACCGGCAGCACCAGCGGAAAGCGCGCCAGCTGCCGCGTAGCCAGCGGGCCTGGCCCGATGCCCAGCTCGCGGCACCGTTCGGCCAGCCGCTCGCTGCGCCCGACCAGCATCAGCGGGGTCTCGAACAGGCGCCGGTAGCTGTTGCGCCCGGCGGCGCGGTAGCGGTTGACCACGCCGAGATCGATCTCGCCCTGCGACAGGCGCGTTTCGATATCGCCGCTATATCCCTCCACGATGCGCAAACGCACACCGGGATAGCGCGTGCCGATCTCGGCCAGCAGTGCACTGGACAGCGCCGGCGACACCGCCGGCACCAGGCCGATGGTGACCACGCCGCTGACATGGCCGGCGTGGCCGCGCGCGGTGTCCAGCAGCTCGGTCGCCCCGTCCAGCAGCGGCACGGCCTGCTCCAGCAACTGGCCGGCGAGCGACGTCAGCGCCACGCCGCGCCCGTTGCGATAAAAGAGGGCGCCACCGATCAGGCGCTCCAGCGCCGCGACTTGCCGGCTGACCACCGACTGCGCCAGGCCCAGCCGTGCCGCGGCGCTGGTGACGCTGCCGGAGCGGGCCACCTCCACAAAGATGCCAAGTGCCTTCAGGGTAAGTTCGTCTTGCATGTTGCAGCGTTTTCGAGGCCAGCCTGGATTTGCTGGCAGTGGAATTCTGCTATGCATTGTAGGCATTGATCGATGCCATGGGAGGCGTCTATCGTCCCCTCTACGCCAGGGCCGCGCCCGATGGCCAGACCAAAAGGAGACATGCAGCATGCCAATCCACGCCGAGCATCATCCGCTCATCTCACTCGAAGCCCCGGAAGCCGACATGCTGGCGCGGGTCCAGGCCCTGGTCCGGGAGCAGATCGGGCCGCAGGCCGAGCAGGTCGGGCGCGAGGACGTTTTTGCCTGGGACACGTTCCGGCTGCTGGCGGCCGAGGGCGTCATCGCCACCGCCTTTCCGCGCAGCCTGGGCGGCACCGGGGCTTCGATGCTGCTGCGCGTGCGCATCATCGAGGAACTGGCGCGGGCATGCAGCACGGCTGCGTCGCTGGTCACCGGCACGGACCTGTCGTCGCGGCCGATCGTCGCCGGCGGCTCGGATGCGCTGCGCAGTGCCGTGGTGCCGAAGCTGGCATCGGGCGAGCTGCAGGCGGCCTTTGCGCTGACCGAGCCGGGTGCCGGGTCGGACCTGGCCGGGCTGCAGGCCACTGCGCGCCGCGATGGCGGCCACTATGTGCTGAACGGCACCAAGAAGTTCATCACCCGCGCGGGCGTGGCCGACATGTACGTGGTGGTGGCGCGCCTGGCAGACGGCCCGGCCGGCAGCAAGGGGCTGAGCGCCTTCCTGGTGCCGCGCGCCAGCGCCGGGATCTCGGTGTCGCCGACCATTCCCAAGATGGGCTGGAATGGTGTGCCGATCGCCCAGGTGTATTTCGATGAGGTAGCCGTGCCGGTCGAGAACCGGCTGGGCGAAGAAGGGCAGGGGATGGCGCTGGCGCAGGACACGCTGGTGCGGGCGCGCATCGGGCACGCCGCCATCGCGCTGGGCCGCATGAGCGGGGCGTTGCAGATCGCCGCCCAGTACGCGGATGTGCGGCAGGTATTCGGGCGCGCGGAGGGCGAGCATCAGGGCATCCAGTGGATGCTGGCGGACATGGGCGCACGCATCGAGGCCGCCCGCTGCCTGGTCTATGCCTGCGCGCAGCGCTACGACCGCCAGGATCCCGATACCTCGATCCATGCCTCGATCGCCAAGATGCACAGCACTGACCTGTGCATGAAGGTGGTGGTGGACTGCCTGCAATTGCTCGGCGGCAACGGCTACCTGAAGGCCTATCCGCTGGAGCGCTTCATGCGCGACGCCAAGATGAACCAGATCGGCGAGGGGACCAGCGAGGTGCACAAGAACCTGATCGGGCGCTACCTGATGAAGACCGCGGCGGCGATGCCGCGCCACCCGTGCCTGGACCTGGAACCCGACCTGTTCGGAGCCGCATGATGACGCACACGCCTGAGCAAGCGGAGCAGCCCGGGGCAGTGCATCTCACCAATCCCCTGTGCCGGCGGCTGGGCATCCGCTGGCCCGTGTATGGGCTGGCACACAGCATCGAAGTGGCCGCCGCCATCTCCAATGCGGGCGGGCTTGGCGTTTACGCGGCCGCGCGCGACGGCCCCGACGAACTGACCGGCAAGCTGCGCGACCTGCGCCGGTTGTGCCCGGATCGCCCGGTCGGCGTGGACCTGCTGTTGCCCACCGCCTTGCCGGGCGCGGTGGATGCGGACACAGTCGCTGCCGCGGTGCCCGAAGGGCACAAGGCCTTTGTCGACAGCCTGTTTGCCCGCTTCGCGGTGCCGCCAGCCACGCAGGGCAACTTCTTCTCGCAGTATGTCCGCTCGCAGGCGCTCTTCGAAGAGCAGGTCGAGGCCGTGGCGCAGAGCGACATCGAAGTCTTTGCCGCCGGCGTGGGGACGCCGGCCGGCACGCTGGCGCGCGTGCGCAAGGCCGGCAGGACCACCATGGCGCTGGTTGGCACGGCGCGCCATGCGCACAAGGCCATCGAGGCCGGCGTCGATATCCTGGTGGCACAGGGCTATGACGCCGGGGGCCATACCGGCCCGATCGGCACCTTCACCCTGGTGCCGCAGATCATTGCCGCGGCGCAGGGGCGGCCGGTGCTGGCCGCCGGCGGGGTCGGCACCGGGGCGCAGATTGCCGCGGCGCTGGCAATGGGTGCGCAAGGCGCATGGCTGGGCACGCTGTGGCTGGGCACCAGCGAGCAACAGCTGGCCGGCCCGCTGGCCGACAAGCTGATCGCCGCCGGCAGCGAAGACACCGTCATCACGCGCGCGCATAGCGGCAAGCCTTGCCGCGTGGTGCGCAGCGCCTTCTCGGACGCGTGGGAGGAGCCGGGCGCGCCTGCGCCGCTGGAGATGCCATACCAGCAGGCGCTCACCGGGCGGCTGCTGGCGGCCGTTGAACAGCACGCAGTGGCGCCGCTGATGTACGAGGCAGCCGGCCAGAGCGTGGCCTGGGTCCGCCAGGTTGAGCCGGTGGCAACCGTGATGCACCGCCTGGTGCAGCAGACGCGCGAGGCGCTGGCAGCACTGCGGCCTTACCTGGAGGCCCGCAGCGCCTGACGTCCCGCAGACCCTCAAATGGCAAAGACCGTGACACGCATGGAGACCCGCATGAACCGCAGACAATTCACCATTTCGACGATGCAGGCGGCACTGGGACTGTCCGTGCCGGCATGGCTGCCAGCCGCGGCGCGTGCGTCCGCGCCGCCCCCGCCGGCTGGCTACCCGGGCCGCGTGGTGCACGCCGTGGTGCCATATCCGGCCGGCGGCGTGGTCGATATCACCATCCGCACCGCCACGGACCGCATGTCGCTGGCCATGCCCCAACGCATCCTGGTGGAAAACCGGCCAGGCGCCGATGGCAAGATCGGCGTTGAGGCCGTGTCGCGCGCCGAGCCGGACGGCTACACCTTGCTGGCGGCCACGCCGGTGCTGTCGGTGAGCGAGAGCCTGTATCCGCAGACATCGATCCGGGTCAGGGACTTCCGCGCCATCGGCGCCGTGGCCGCGGTGCCGGCCATATTCGTGGTGGCGGAATCGGTGCCGGCCAGGACGCTGGCGGAGTTTGTCGCGTGGGCGCGCGAACGGCCGGGGCGCATCAACGTGCCCAACCCCGGCACCGGCAGCTCCATCCACCTGGGGCAGGAGCTGTTCTTCGAGGCCACCGGCATCAAGGCGGTCAATATCGGCTACAAGGGGCAGCCGCCGTCCGTTCCGGACCTGGGCCAGGGGCAGCTGCATTTCGCGCTGTTGTCGCAGTCGATTGCCTTGCCGCTGATCAAGGCCGGGCGCGTGCGCGCGCTGGCCGCCAACGCCGGGCAGCGCACCCAGTCGCTCCCTGAGGTGCCAACCATTGCCGAGGCCGGCTACCCCGGCATGCTGGTGCGCTCCTGGTATGGCCTGGCGGCGCCGGCGCGCACCCCCGACAAGGTGATCGCCTACCTGAGCGGGGTGCTGCAGCAGGCCATGGGCACGGCCGACGTGCGCGGCAAGTTGGCCGGGCTCGATGCGGAGATCCTGGCGCTCGACGCGCCGGCCTTCGACCGGCTGATCGCGGCGGAGCAGGTCCGCTGGGCCGCGCTGATCAAGGCCCGCAATATCCAGGCAAGCGCCTAGTCACGGCCGGCATCTCGCGGCGCGTCGCCGCTCAGGGGAGCGCCGGGGATGCCAGGTACGCCTGCAGGCCGTCTGCCGGCAAGGCGCGTGAAAACAGCCACCCCTGGCCGAACTGCGCGCCGCGCTCGCGCAGGAAGCGCGCCTGGCCTTCACGCTCGATGCCCTCCGCCACGACCTCGAAGCCCAGCGCCTCGGCCATGGCGATGATGTGCGGCGCCACGGTGCTGGAAGCCGCCTCGCGGCCGATGGTGTCGATGAACGACTTGTCGATCTTCAGCACATCGACCTTGAATACCTGCAGGTAGGACAGGCTGGAGTAGCCGGTGCCGAAGTCGTCGATGTAGATCGGATGCCCGGCATCGCGGAAGGCCTGGATGACTTCGAGCGCGGTCTCGGCGTGCAGGAAGCTGCGTTCGGTGATCTCGATGCGGATCTGCCGGGGCGCGATCCCGGTGCCCTGCAGGCGCGCGGTAAGTACGTCGAGAAATCGCGGCGAGCTGACGTCATCCGCGCAAACATTGATCGACACATAGAAGCCGGGCCTGGCGCGCAGCAGCGGGCCCAGCTCGGTGATGGTGCGGTCGAGCACGTGGTCGGTAATCTGCGGCATCAGCCCGGTCTGCTCCGCCAGCGTGATCAGCAGGTCGGGCGGCACCGGCTGGCCGTCGCGCTTCCAGCGCAGCAGCGCCTCCGCGCCCACGCAGCGGCCATCTTCCAGCGCGACGATCGGTTGGTAGTGCACCTCCAGCCGGCGGCGGCGCACAGCGTTGCGCAGCGCGCCCTCCATGGTCAGGCGGCGCGACATGGCGCGAAACACCAGCGCGGCCAGCAGCACGCCGATCGCCAGCCCCGCCACGACGAAAGAGCCTACCAGCATCGGCCAGGTGGCCAGCAGCGTGGTGGGCGGTGCCAGAACCACGGCCGCGAACGGAATCCGGGGGGAACGGCGCACGGAACTGCCGGGATTGTCGAGTTGGTCGGCGCCGTTGGCGTTGCGCTGGTATTCGCGCGCCATCTGCGCCACGTCGGCGCCGGTGGTGGTGGCGATGAAGACGCCCGTGGCAGTATTGACTGCGCCGATGTGCCGGCCATCGAGCTCGACGATGTCGACGAATGACTTGGGGTCGATCGATACGTAGTGGCCGTGGCGCCCTACCAGCATGGCGGGGCCGGGCGCGCCAAACGGGTTGTCGAGGTCGAACCAGTATTCAAAGCCCTGGGTGTCGCGCCAGTCCGGCTCGGGCAATGTCATATGCCGCCGGAAGACGTCGCCCAGCAGTGCCGAGCACAACTGGTAATTGCCGGCATAGCGCCCGGCATCGCGCAGGTGGTGGAAGGTGAAGGTGATGCGCCTCAGGCTGGCCAGGTTGCCGTCGGAGCAGGGCGCGTCGGGCAGGCCTTCCATTTCGTGCAGCGCGCCAGTGGCGTCTGCCATGACCATCCCCATGCGGGCGACGGCAGCATTGGCAAGCATCTGCAGTTCCGCCACCTCGCGCCGGGCGACTTCCTCTTCGGCCACGCGCATGCTGGCCGCAATCGGCAACACGGCCGCGGCAAACGCGAGTATCACTGCCATCGCAAGGAACAAAGGCCGCTTCATTGGTGTCATGTCAGCCATGCGTTGTCGAAGGGTACTACGCGCGCTCGCTGCTGCGCAGCACGCGCCATCGCCGCGCGTATTCAGATTCTTCCAGCAAAGCGATGAATTCTTTCGTGCGCCGCGCAATAAGGCAAGCATGACTTGCGCAATGCCGGCAGAATTCGGAAAGTAGGGGGCAAGACTGCCCGCATAGAGGACCTGGCCCATGACCACCGCCCCATTTGCAAGACAAGCACCATCGGCCCGGCTTGCCGCCCGGCGCGTCGACGGCCGGCACACGCCGGCCGTGACCCCGGGCAACGGCTGAGGGGGGCGCATGGCGCTGGTGCTGCTGATCGCGCTGCCCCTGCTGGCCGCGGCGCTGGCGTGGTTGATCGGCATGCGGGCCGCGCGCTTGCTGGCGCCTGTCGTCATCGGGTTGCCGCTGGGCGCGCTGGTGCTGCTGCTGAGCCTGCGCGGCGCGGTCTTCGAACAGCCGGGGCATGCGCTGGGCTGGCGCGTGGCGTGGCTGCCGCAGCTCGGGCTGGACCTGTCGCTGCGGCTGGATGGCCTGTCGTTCCTGTTTGCGCTGCTGGTGCTCGGCGTGGGCCTGCTGGTGATCCTGTACGCGCGCTACTACCTCGCGCGCAATGAATCCGCGGTGCGTTTCTTCTGCCTGCTGCTGCTGTTCATGGCGGCCATGCTCGGCGTGGTGCTGGCCGGCAACCTGCTGCTGCTGGTGGTGTTCTGGGAGCTGACCAGCATCCTGTCGTTCCTGCTGATCGGCTTCTGGTCATGGCGCACCGATGCGCGCCAGGGCGCGCGCATGGCGCTGGCGGTCACGGGCGGCGGCGGGCTGGCGCTACTGGCCGGGGTGCTGCTGCTGGGTCATATCTGCGGCAGCTTCGAGCTGTCCGAGGTGCTGGCCCAGGCCGGCAAGGTGCAGCACCACCCGCTGTACCTGCCGATGCTGGTGCTGGTCCTGCTGGCGGCCTTCACCAAGTCAGCGCAGTTCCCGTTCAGCTTCTGGCTGCCGCATGCCATGGCCGCGCCCACGCCGGTCTCGGCCTACCTGCACTCGGCCACCATGGTCAAGGCCGGCGTGTTCCTGCTGGCGCGGCTCTATCCGGTGCTGGACGGCACCAACAGCTGGTTCTACCTGGTCAGCATGACGGGGCTGGCCACGCTGATCGTGGGCGCCGGCCTGGCGCTGCTGCAGCGGGACCTGAAAGGGCTGCTGGCTTATTCCACCATCAGCCACCTGGGCCTGATCACGCTGCTGTTCGGGCTCGATACCCAGCTCAGCACGGTGGCGGCCATCTTCCATATCATCAACCACGCGGTCTTCAAGGCGTCGCTGTTCATGGCGGCCGGCATCATCGACCATGAAACCGGCACGCGCGACCTGGACCGCCTGCACGGGCTGGCGCGCTACATGCCGCACACCGCGGTGCTGGCCATCGTGGCATCGCTGTCGATGGCGGGGGTGCCGTTGTTCAACGGCTTCCTCAGCAAGGAAATGTTCTTCGGCGAGACCCTGGCGCAGGGCCTGCTGGGCGACTTCAACTGGGTGATCCCGACCGCGGCGACGATGGCGGGGGCGCTGACGATGGCCTATTCGCTGCGCTTTATCTACGGCGTGTTCTTCGGCGCCCGGCAGCCCGACCTGCCCAACTACCCGCCGCACGAGCCGCCGCGCTTCATGAAGGTGCCGGTGGAGTTCCTGGTGGTGATCTGCCTGGTGGTCGGGCTGGTGCCGGCCTATACCGTGGGCGACCTGCTGGCGGCGGCTTCGCTGGCCACGCTGCGCGCGCCCCTGCCAGAGTACAGCCTGAACCTGTGGCACGGGGTCAACCTGCCGCTGCTGATGAGCCTGGTGTCGATGACCGGGGGCGCGGCGCTGTTCTTCCTGCGCCGCGACGCGCTGCGGCGCCTGCAGCAGGCAATCGGCCACCTGAGCGCGCGCCAGTCATTCGAGCATGGCATGCATGCGCTGGAACGATTTGCCGCGGCCGTCACGCGCTGGCTGGAGAACGGCTCGCTGCAGACCTATGTTGCCTGGATGCTGCTGGCGCTGCTGGCCGTGCCGGCATACTTCCTGTCCGACCTGGACAGGCTCGGTGGCAGCGTGCCGGCGGGCGTCATCGACCTGATCGGCGCCGCCACGCTGGCGCTGCTCGGGCTGTGCGCGGTGGGCGTGGTGGTGACGCACCGCCAGCGGCTGCTCGCCCTGGTGCTGCTGGGCGGCTGCGGGTTGATGGTGTCGATGGCGTTCCTGCGTTTCTCTGCACCGGACCTGGCGCTGACGCAGATCTCGGTGGAGGTGGTGACGATCCTGCTGCTGGTGCTGGCGCTGTTCTACCTGCCGCGCGAGACGCCGGAGCGCGCCGGGGCTGCGCGCCGCGGGCGGGATGTGGTGCTGGCGCTTGGCGGCGGCACCTTGCTGGCGGTGGCGGCCTACGCCGTGATGACGCGGCCCTATGACCCGGTGTCTGCCTTCTACATCGACCAGTCCGTGCCGGGCGGCGGCGGCCACAACGTGGTCAACGTGCTGCTGGTGGATTTCCGGGGCTTCGACACCATGGGCGAGATCTGCGTGCTGCTGATCGCAGGGCTGGCGGTGCAGGCGCTGCTCAAGGGCATGCGGCTGGACACGCCGTCGGCAGCGCCCGATGGCCTGCCGTGGAGCAGCCAGGCGCATCCGCTGCTGCTGGCCATGCTGGCGCGGCTGATGCTGCCGCTGACGCTGCTGGTGGCGGTCTATATCCTGCTGCGCGGGCACAACCTGCCGGGCGGCGGCTTTGTCGCGGCGCTGATCACATCGGTGGCGCTGCTGCTGCAGTACGTTGCCAGCGGCGTGCGCTGGACCGAAGCGCGCATTGCGCCGGACTATCGCGCCATTGCCGGCGCGGGCATCCTGCTGGCGGGCCTGACCGGGCTGGGCAGCCTGGCCTTCGGCTATCCGTTCCTGACCACTGCGTTCGGGCATTTCCACATACCTGGCATCGGCGAGGTGGAGTTGGCCACGGCGATGATCTTTGACCTGGGAGTCTTCTGCACCGTGACGGGAACCACGCTGGTGATCGTATCGCACCTGGGCGTGCGCAACCTGCCGCCGGCACAGGCCGCGGAGGACGCCTGATGGCCGCGCTCTACGCCATGACCATCGGCATCCTGGCCGCGGGCGGCATCTACCTGCTGCTGCGCGAGCGCGTCTTCACCGTGGTGCTGGGGCTGACGCTGCTGTCGTATGCGGTCAGCCTGTTCCTGCTGGGCATGGGGCGCCTGTCGATCGGCCGGCCGCCGGTGATCGTGGCGGGCGCCAGCTATGCCGACCCGCTGCCCCAGGCGCTGGTGCTGACCGCCATCGTGATCGCGTTCGGCATGACGGCGTTCGCGGTGGTGCTGGCGCTGCGCTCGCTGGGGCTTACCGGCAGCGACCATGTCGACGCCGCCGGCCTGCAGGAGGGGCGCGATGCCGATGGCCGCAATCAGGAGCCGCGGCCATGAACCACGCCGTGCTGCTGCCCATCCTGATCCCCATGTTTGCCGGTGCGCTGCTGACCGCGATGCCGGCCCAGCGGCTGCGCGCGCAGCGCATCGTCTGCGCCGTGGCCACGCTATTGCTGGCGCCAGTGGCGGTGCACCTGCTGCGCCAGGCGGCTACCGGCGAGATTGCGGTCTATGCGATGGGCAACTGGCCCGCGCCGTTCGGCATCGTGCTGCAGCTGGACCGCACCGGCGCGATGATGCTGGCCCTGACCGTAGTGCTGGCCGTCGCCGCGCTGGCGGCGGCGGGAGAGGGCACGGCCCGGCAGGGCCGGCATTTCCATGCGCTGTTCCAGTTCCAGCTGATGGGCCTGAACGGCGCCTTCCTGGCGGGTGACCTGTTCAACCTGTTCGTCTTCTTCGAGATCCTGCTGATCGCGTCCTATGCACTGCTGGTGCATGGGGCAGGGCGGGCGCGCGTCGGCGCCGGGCTGCACTATGTGATCCTGAACCTGGTGGCGTCGTCATTCTTCCTGGTGGCTGTCGGCGTGCTGTACGGGCTGTCCGGCACGCTGAACATGGCGCACCTCGGCCTGCGCCTGGCCGGCCTGCCGGCCCAGGACCTGCCGCTGGCGGTGGCCGCCGGCGCCATGCTGATGCTGGTCTTTGCGCTGAAGGCGGCGCTGTTCCCGCTGTATTTCTGGCTGCCGCGCGCCTACGCCAGCGCCACCGGCCCGGTTGCAGCGCTGTTTGCCATCATGACCAAGGTCGGCATCTACGCGATGCTGCGTTGCGATGCGCTGATCTTCGGCGGCCCGCAGGGGCTGCTGGGGCCATTCCTGCATGACTGGGTGTTCGTGCTGGCGCTGGTCACGCTGGCGGTCGGTGCGCTGGGCGCGGTCGCCGCCGGCACGCTGCGCGCGATGACCAGCTACCTGGTGGTGGCATCGGTCGGTTTGCTGGCCGCCTGCGTATCGATGCAGACGCAAGCCGGCTGGGCCGCGGCGATGTTCTACCTGCCCAGCACTACGCTGTGCACCGCCGCGCTGTTCCTGCTGGCCGACGCGCTGGAGCCGGAGCCGGCGCGCGAGGACGGGGCCCCGGTCAGTGCCTCGCGGCTGGCGGGGCTGCTGTACCTGGTGGGCGTGGTGGCAGCGGTGGGGCTGCCACCGCTGTCGGGCTTCCTCGGCAAGCTCATGGTCCTGCGCGCGACCCCGCCGCCGTGGGTGCCGACGCTGTGGCCCGCGGTGCTGGTGTCGAGCCTGCTGCTGCTGATTGCCGTGTCCCGCACCGGCACGCGGCTGCTGTGGCGGCTGCCGCACGAGGCGGAGCGCGTGCCGGAAGGCGATGAATACCTCGACGAAGACCATCCCGGCGCGGCACGCCTGCGCGTGCGGCCCGACGCGCGCAAGCTGGCCTGCTGCGCACTGCTGCTGGCGGGCAATGTCGCGCTGACGGTATGCGCGCGGCCGGTCAGCGACTATGTGGCTGACGCGGCGGCGCAGCTGCTGGACCGCGCCGCCTATCTCCGGGCAGTGCTGCCCGGGCAGCCGGGGTAAGCCATGCTGCAGCGTCTGCTTCCCCATCCCTGGCTGAGCCTGATCCTGCTGATCATGTGGCTGCTGCTGACCAACAGCCTGGCCCCCGGGCACTGGCTGCTGGGGGCACTGCTCGGCTGGGCCATCGGGCGGCTGGCCGACCGCTGGCTGGTGCTGGGCGCCTTCCGCTTGTCGCGGCCCGACCTGATCCTGCGGCTCAGCCTCCATGTGCTGTTCGATATCGTGAAAGCCAACGTGGAAGTGGCCATCATGGTGCTGGGCCCCACCGCGCGCCTGCGCCCCGCCTTTATCGTGGTGCCGCTCGATGTCGAGCACGAACTCGCCACCACCGCACTGATCAGTATCGTCTCGCTCAGCCCCGGCACGCTGTGCGCCGAACTGAGCGACGACCGCCGCGCCTTGCTCGTGCACGTGCTGGACCTGGAGGAAGAGGCCGCGCTGGTCGAGCTCATCAAGTCGCGCTATGAAACCCCGCTCAAGGAGATCTTCCAATGCTTGCCATCGTGATACCGGTCTGCCTGGTGATCCTGGGCCTCGCCTTCCTGCTGACCCTGGCACGGCTGCTGCGCGGACCCAGCCTGCCGGACCGCATCGTGGCGCTGGACACGCTGAATATCAACACCATCGCGCTGATCGTGGTGCTAGGCATCAGCCTGGATTCGGCACTGTTCTTCGAGGCCGCGCTGCTGATCGCGGTGATGGGCTTCGTCGGCACCGTGGCGCTGTCCAAGTACCTGCAGCGCGGCGACATCATCGAATACTAGGGAGCGCCAGATGCTGCATCCTGTTGCAGAATTCATCGTGTGCGCGCTGCTGCTGGTGGGCAGCGTGTTCATGCTGGTCGGGGCGATCGGGCTGTTCCGGCTGCCGGACTTCTTCATGCGGCTGCATGGGCCGACCAAGTCGACCACGCTGGGCGTGGGCGGGGTGGTGCTGGCCTCGGTGGCGTACTTCAGCTTCCGGGGCGATGCCAGCCTGCATGAACTGCTGGTGACCGCCTTCCTGTTCCTGACCGCGCCGATCAGCGCCCACATGCTGGCCAAGGCGGCGCTGCAGCGCCAGCTGCCGGTCGATCCGCGCACGCGGGGCAGCGGCTGGATGCCGCGCATCCGCGATTAGGTCTGGCCGCCACGGTTTACTTTCGCCGCAATGTGTCCTACACCCAGTCAGGCGATGCCGGCATCTTCCACGCCAGGGCAGGGGGTTTCATGGACTTGCAACACTCGGACAAAGTCTTCGCGGGCGCGATTCCGGAAGTCTATGAGGCCTTGATGGTGCCGATGATCTTTGCGCCATACGCTGCCGACCTGGCTGCCCGCATCGCCGCGCTGCAGCCGCGGCGGGTGCTGGAACTGGCCGCCGGCACCGGCGTGCTGACCCGGGAAATCGCCGGGCGGCTGCCGGCCGATACCATGATCGTTGCCACCGACCTCAACGCGCCGATGCTGGCGCGGGCCGAGCAGGCCGGCACTAGCCGCCCGGTGCACTGGCGCGAGGCCGACGCCATGGCGCTGCCCTTTGCCGATGCCAGCTTCGACCTGGTCGCCTGCCAGTTTGGCGTGATGTTCTTCCCGGACAAGGGCCGCGCCTTCGCCGAAGCCCGCCGCGTGCTGGTGCCGGGCGGCATGCTGATCTTCAATGTCTGGGACCGGCTGGAATTCAACGCCTTTGCCCGCGATGTCACCGGCGCACTCGCCACACTGTTTCCCGACGCACCGCCCGAGTTCATGGCCCGCGTCCCATATGGCTACCACAGCCAGTCCACCATCGAGCACGATCTGCGCCTGGGCGGATTCCGGTCATCCCCGGTCTTTGAAACCGTCGCGGCAACCAGCCGCGCCAGCGCCGCCCGCATCCCGGCGGTGGCACTCTGCCAGGGCACGCCGTTGCGTGCCGACCTGGAGCGGCGCGGGCCGGATGCGCTCGGCCAGGCAACCGACCATTGCGAACAAGCGCTCCTGGAGGCTTACGGCGCGGGTCCATTGGCCGGGCCGATGCAGGCGCACGTGGTGATGGTAACGGCGCTCGCCGGGTAAGGCTGCCCCGGCAGTTCGCCGCGGCGCCACCTGGGCGGTGGCCTGGCTGCAGCGGTTGGCTTGAGGCAGCACGGCTCCTCGGCTACCATCAGCGCGGCGCGGTCCGGAATCCGCTGGCGCGCACTGTCGGACGATGACTACGATGCCCCTTGTACGACGCGTGCTCGCGATCGGTCTGCTGTTAGGTTCGCTGTCGGGATGCGATTTCCTGCGCGGCTATGCTGAAGGCGAATCCGCGGTCATGCGGGACTTCAGGGCCGGGGATCGTGCCGACGACCTCGGGGCGGCGCGCTTTGTCTTCGATGACTTCGGCGGCCTGAGCACCGATACCCTGGAGACCAATGCGCTGCCGTGGAAGCTGGCAACGACCGCGCTGCTGCTGGCCGGCGGCCCCGGCGTTCCTGTCACCCAGGACGCCTTGCGCCGGGCCCTGCGCGAGTTCGGCTTCATCTATCCCGATGCGGTCCGCAACTGGCCGCGCCAGCAACAGCCCAGGTTCGACAAGCCCCTGGGCGTGGTCAGCGGAATGATCGGCCGGGACATCCCGAAGATCCGCCTGGAGGTGTCCAACCTGGGATGCGCATCGTGCCATGCGGGCATCACCTACGGCAAGGACGGGCGTCCCACCAACGATGTCTGGCTGGGGCTGCCGAATACCTCCCTCAACCTCGACGCCTTCGTCGCCGCGGTCTATCAGGCGGTGAAGCGGGTGAAATCCGATCCGGAGAAGCTCCTCTCGGCCATCCACCAGCTTTACCCCGATACAAGCAAGGAGGAACTGGATACCATCCGGAAATTCGTCTGGCCGCGGCTGGTGAAACGCGTGGCGGAACTCGAAGCCAGCGGTGACGAACCACTGCCGTTCAGCAACGGCGCGGCCGGCAGCACCAATGGTGTCGCGGCACTCAAGTTCCAGTTTCATCTGCTCTCAGCGGGCATCGCCGCCAGTGGTTCCACCTCGATTCCGGAACTGGGCTACCGCAGCCTGCGCTCATCGCTGCTCTACGACGGCGTCTATACTAGCAAAGGCGCGCCGCGCTTTGCGCCGGTAGCGCCCGGTGCCGCCGATGATGCCGGGCGGCTGGCGCATATCGTGGCCTTCTTCACCGTGCCGACCATGGGCATGCCGCCGGATCGCGCCGGCCGCGCCATTCCGCAGGTGGAAGACGTCATGCGGTTCATGGCCGGCTACACACCGCCGCCGTTTCCGGGCCCGGTTGACCGCCCCCGCGCCGCGCGCGGCCGCGCCGTCTTTGATGCGCACTGCGCCCAGTGCCACGGCAGCTACAGCCAGGACACAGAGCGCCCGCGCCTTGTAAGCTTCCCCAACCGGCTGGTGGCACAAGCGGATATCGGTACTGACCCGACACGCTGGCAAGCGATCGATCCCGGCCTGCTGCAAGCCATCTCGCGCTCCGAGCTAGGCAAGCATATCGACGCTGCAAACACCGGGGGCTATGTCGCGCCCATCCTCTCCGGCGTGTGGGCGACGGCACCGTACCTTCATAACGGCTCCGTGCCCACGCTCTGGCATCTCATGCATCCGCAGGCGCGGCCCAGGCGCTTCTGGGTCGGCGGTCATGCACTGGACTATGGCAAGCTGGGCATCGCCGGCAGGCTCGAAGCGGACGGTACCTGGGCCTATCCGGCCAGCTACCAGCCGTGGTCGAAACCCGTGCTCTACGACACTGCGACAGCGGGGCGCGACAACCGCGGCCATGAACAGGCGTTCTCGACCCTTGCCGAAAGCGACAAGGATGCGCTGCTGGAATTCCTGAAGCTGCTTTAGCCTTGTGGGTTGTCCCGGGTCATGACTGAAAGGCTCACGCTGCCCCCTTTGGCAGCTTGACCCGGCTGAAGGCACGGCAGTAGCATCCGTTCAGCGCAACCAGGATGGAGCGCAGAAGATGATTGTCGATCTCTCTCATGTGTTCCACGACGGGATGCCTGGCGTCCTCTTCAAGCGCGAAACCGGCGAAGCGGTCGAGCTGACCGCGCATATCCGGCCGTTCATGACGCATGCGCAATCAGGCTGGCACTACGAGGGCAAGGCCTCGTTCGAGATTTCCGAGGTGGCGTTCCAGACATCCGTCGGCACCAAGCTGGATGCACCCCGTCACCGCTTCGAAGGCGCGGAAGACATTGCTGCCCTCGATCTCAGCCGGCTGGTGCTTGACGGCGTGGTCATCGATGCCCGCCACGCGACCCCCGGCCAACAATTTGCGTGGAATGACCTGCAGTTTCCCGAGCATCTCGCAGGCCGGGCGGTGCTGGTGAATTTCGACTGGGATCGTCATTGGGGGACGGAGATCTATCGATCGCACCCGTTTATCTCACGCGACGTGATCAGCCGGCTCTGCGATGCGGGCATTGCCTTGTTCGGGGTGGACTGCGCAAACGTCGACTCCACCCAGGATCCTGAACGCCCGGCGCACACCCGGTTTCTGGGACGAGGCATCCTGATCGTCGAGAACCTCACCGGACTGTCGCGCTTGCATGGCGTGCCGTTTCGCTTCTTTTCCATCCCGCTGAAGGCGCGGGACGCGGCAGCTTTCCCCGTCCGCGCTTTCGCCGAGGTGCGCGAAAAGGCATAGCCAGGATCGCGACCTGGGTAAGCGCAGCAGCCCCGCAAGCGTCGTTGGCTCAGGATGCTTGCATCAGCTCTGCAGTGGGGAGTCTTGCGCTCCGCGGGATGCCCCGGACCGGCACAGGCCCAAAGCGCATGATGTTCACGAGCCGGTTTCCGCGCGGCAAGCGCTGGCTTTCGGCAAGCAGGGCGGCATGGCCAGGCGAATCGGCCAGCGCCGACATCGGCACGCCGGCAAAGCCCCTGGCGGTCATGGCCAGCCAGAACCGGTACCAGCGGCGCCCGATGTCAAAGCTCGTGACGTCGGGTGCGGCATGAATCAGGACGATCCGGGCCGCGCTTTTCACTTTTGCGCTTTCCGATGTCAGCAGGCCGCTCAGCGAAAGCGCCGAGAGCAGCCGGACCACGCGGGGTCTCAGCGCAATCGACGCGCCCCAGGCTTCCCACCGCGACAGTGCCATGCATTCGGCCGAAAGCCCGTCGCGCGGCCAGCCTGGATCTTGCGGTGACAAGCGCAGCCAGTGGTAGAGCTCCTCGGCAAACCGTGGGTCATTCAATCCCGCAGCAGCGGCGTCGTCATACCAATTGGCGATTTGCGCCGTGCTGTTCTCGCTCGCCAGCGTGACGAACTCCGCGTGGGCCGCAGCGCATTCGCCCAATGACTTGATCTGCGGCGGGGTCGCGCGGAGAAACTTGCCTCGATAGGCGCGGCGCGCGTCCACGAAGGCGGCAAGGGGATCCGGGCTCGCACCTGACGTGATCAGGCCAGATGCGGCCGGGCGCAGGCCCTGGGTAGCGGCCGGGTAGGGCAGGCCGGAGACCTCAGGCTGCGTGAGCCCCAATCCAAGCGTCGACAGCGCGATGGCCATGCCTTCCCAGGCCATGCCCAGGGCGATCTGGTTGTCCCGCCCGGTGGGGTCGCCCACGGCTAGCCATCGCGCAGGGTCTTCAAACAGTTCAACCTTGTCGCCGGCAAAGCGCCAGCGAGCGGGCTGGATATTGTGCGCGCTGGGCGCGCGGCCAGCCTGGGCAACGAGGGTGAGTTGCTGATCGCGTGTGAGCATGTCGCTAGATGGCTTTCCTGAAGAGATGCAGCCGATGCAGTGGCCTGGCGCCCATCTTCTCCATTTGCTTCAGGCTGGCGCCGTTCGAATCCGACACCCAGCTGATGCCCAGGTGCGAGTACCCGGCGCCGCGCATCGCCTTGAGCAGATGGTGCAGCATGACGCCATTGACGCCGCGGCTGTGGTAGTCCCTGCGCACGGAAAAAAAGATGATTGCCGCACGCTTGCGGCTGGCGCGCAACCTGATCAGATGCCAGAGCGTTGACAATTTCAGGCGGAAGCCGGTGGCGCGCAGAAACGGGTTGAGATCCGGCACGCACAGCAGCACCCCGATCGGCTCCCCGTGGAAATAAGCGGTATAGGACAGGCGCTCGTCGATGATCCACATCATGCCGGCGCAGGGAAACAGGAATTCCTCCTCCGTCAGCGGCACGAACATCGGGTTGCTGGCGAAACCATCGTTCAGGACAGCGCATGCTTCCAGCAGGCGCCGGTCAAAGCCGCGCCGCCGGATCGGCTCGAATTGCCAGGCGGGATCATCCAGCAGCGCGCGCTGCTTGCTCCCGATCAACTGCTCCGGATCGTAGCGGCGCACGTCAAGCTCGAACGTGCGCATCGGAAAGAACGGCGCGAAACCGCATGCCTGGAGCAGCCTGGCAATATGCGGCGGGGTGTATTCCTGGTAGGTGTATGGCGGATGCTCGAAGCCCTCGGTGACGATGCCGATCATCTGCGTGATCGTCAGGTTGAAACTGCCAGCCAGTTCGTCGCAGCCGTTGTGCTTCACCCAGCCCGCCGCCGCATCGAGCAGCGCTTGCGCGACCTCCACGTCATCGACGCAGTCGAACATGCCGAAGTAGCCGCGCTTCTGGCCGTATTGCTGATTGGATGCATCGTGGATATGGGCCAGGATACGGCCCACGATCCGTCCGTCCCGATGGGCGGTGAACCAGGTGCGGCGCGCAAACTGCCGGAACAGCGGGTTCTTCGCCGGATCCAGCGCGCGCGCAAGATCCCCCTTCATCGGCGAGACAAAATGCGTATCGCGGCCATAGCAGGCGAAGGGCGCCTCGAAGAACGCGTCGAAATCGCCTTCACGCAGCACGGTTGTCATGCGGCCTCCCGCTGCCCGAGATGGCGCGCCAGCCGCAGGATCACCGCCGCGCGCAGCTCGCCGATGGCCGCGTTGGCGCCTTGCGGCAGGTTCAGCAGCACCACCTGCGCGGGCTGGCGCGCGATCAGCAAGGCATGGGTCATTTCATGGCGCTCGAGCAGGTCTACCAGCTGCTCCGCAGCCTCGACCCGATCGCCTTCGCGGATCCTGGCCCACGCCCTGGCGTCGCCGATCGACACGGGCTCACGCCGCCTTCCTGCCAGGTCGAACAGGGCGTCCAGCGCGTAGCCAGCAAGCTCCGCGTTGCCGAGCACCACATGGTCGGCGGTCTGCGGCAGGCGCCTGAGCGAATGCAGGAAACCCTCTGGCGTATCCAGCCGGGCATGGAGCAGCCAGCGCAGGAACGCGTTGCCATCACCGGCCAGCGACATGGCGCGAATGCGGACAAAAATGGCGGTCAGCAGCACCCATGCGATGGCAACGGGCATGCCGCGCAGGCCAGCCTCGGCAAAGCCCGGGCCGGGCCCGCGCGAAGCCAGCGCCATCACGCTGGCCAGCACGACGGCGAAGAGCAGGGCGGCTGCGATATGCGCGAGCAGCCCGCGCACGACCCGCTGCGATTCCGACAGGTTCAGGAACACATAGACGAATGCCAGCGCCCCAAGCGCCCCCAGGCGAACCGGCACATGGCCGAGTTCCTCGCGGAAGTCGGTGGCCGCGAGCGGGACGGCCAGGGCCACGACCACCACCACCGCCCGGGCCAGGCGTTCCTCGTTGTCGGACAGCTCGGCATCGCGCAGCCACAGCAGGAACCAGCCATTGCTTGCCGTGACCACCGCGAAGCAGCCAAGGAACGCCAGCAGCAGCGGCGTATTGCCCGAAAGATCGGTAAAGAGATTGATGACGAAGAACACCACCGACACGCCCAGCGCCAGCAGCTTCAGCCACAACGGGTGGTGGCGCCGCACCAGGTGCTCGGCAAACAGGGTCATGGCAATGGGCAGCAGCGTTGCCGCTGCAAACACCAGCTGCGCAAGCAGCGTGCCGCCAAACAGCCAGGAAAAGCCCCGGACCGCCAGCAGCGCCGTCAGCACCCCGAACAGGAACAGGCCCGTGCCGGCCCCGGCCTCGCGCCGGGACCAAAGGAAATGCAGGTAGAGCCCGCAGCCCACCGCGCCGAGCCAGGTAACGGCCACATCGCTTGCCAGGGCGTCAATCACACGTCAACCCTCATCTCGCATCAACCTCGCCATGAAGCGCCGTACCAGCGCGCGCACGGCCCATGCCGTCAGCGCATTGCGCGGCGTCTCGACACGCATGCTCCAGGGATTGAAGAAATAGCCGCGCACACCTGCCAGCCGCGGCCGACCGAGCACCAGCTTGATCGCTTCGAACGCCATCAGGTTGCCCGTGGTGATCACCATCGGCGCAAACGACATGCGCTTGCGCTTGCCGGTCAGCAGGTCCTTGGCGATGCCAAGCTCAACATGCCGGACGGAACTCGAGTTGACCATCACATATTCCAGTTCCTTGCCCAGGCATTCCTGCCTGACCTCCGGCGTCAGGGACTTCCAGTCCATGCCGGCCGTGGGATAGGAAAGACGTTCCTCGGGCCGGGGATCTTGCGGTCGGACGACCGTGACGGAGGGCAGGGGAGCGGTATAGGCGTCGATGACGGTCGCACCATGCTCCCGCGCCTTGCGATAGAGCGCGATGCCCGCGGCCATGTCATCCATGCCGTTGACCACGATCTTGTAACGGCTCAGCAGGTCATCGAGCTTGTCGGTCCACTCCGCGCCGAAGGTCTCGATGGCAAGTTCCGGGTTGATGCGCCGGATCTGCGCCACGGTGGCCTCGACCTTGTTCACGCCAACGGTATCCAGGCTGGCAAACACCTGGCGGTTCAGGTTCGACACGTCGAACGCATCGAAGTCCGCCAGCGCAAAGCCGCCGATGCCCACCCGTGCCAGCGCCTGCAGGCAGGCGCCGCCCATGCCGCCGACGCCGCAGATCAGCACCCGTGCATTGCGCAATTGCTGCTGTTCCGCGTCGGTCACGAAACCGATGTTGCGGGTGGTGAATTCCTCGTATGAAAAGGGTGGAATCATTGGCTTTCCCTTGCGCGCAGGCCTCCCATCGGCTCGCGCGGATTCAGCCAATGGAACAATGGCAGGACGATCCGGCCGACAGCCAGGAACGCGATCTGATAGAGGATGGCGGGCAGGGAGTCCCGAGGCACTTCCCGCAACAGGTATTTCCGTGCGCTGGCCAGGTCCAGGCAGGCGATCTGCAGGAAATCGTCGCCGCGCTGGTAATCAAGTTCCCGCTGGCACAGTTCGTTGGCGCGCTCGTCGCGATGCTTCGGCGCCTGGTCGAAGGTCTTCTTGAGATTGTCCGAGCCGCCCGTATAGGCATCGGTAATCACGAAGCGCGCCTCGTCAAATCCCGCCGCCCGGTCAACACCAAAGACATGCCGATGCGATTTCATGATCTCGCGGGCCACGCTCAGGTGTTCAAAGCTGCGCCGAGACGGCTCAAAGGGATTGGGATAGGCCGTGACAAAGACCTCGGCAACCTTGCCGATAATGGCCGGCACCTGGGTCACATTGCTGATCCAGATCGGGCGCAGGCCGCGGCGGAAGAAAAGCAGGATGCAGGTCAGCCCGTACAGCACCCACGACAGTCCTTGCGTGCGATAGCCCGGATCGACCATCACCAGCCCAAGGTGAATCGCCTCGACCGGCCGGCCCTTGATCTCGATCGGCATGACCGACAGCGCATTGAACGCAATCGGCTGGCCGCTGACCCGGTCATAAAGCAGCGTGATCACGGCCCGCCGCAGCCTTTCAGGGTCGCCGGAAAGCACCCCGTAATCGAGATCCTTGCCGATTCCCCGCTGCACGATGCCGCGCATCTCGGCCAGCATGGTTTCGAGCTGCTGTGCGTCCATCCACAAGCCGGGCCGCTCGACGACCCGGATCCGGACGGATCGGCTGGCCTTAAGGCTCAGGTCCAGGTAGCGCAGCCGCTGTCGAAAACGCCCGATGAATTTGAACATGCAGGTTTGGCTGGTGCCTTGTTCTTGTGTGGCCGGACTGGGAGGCAAGTGTGGATTGGAGCATATATCAGCACGTCCCCGGTGTCACGGGCGGGACAAAGCGAGCGGAGGGCGGGCGTTCGCCTTTAGAACTCCGGGGCGGATCAGCGACGTTGTGCGTCCACGACAACCCCACTTTCTGCTGAGGTTTCCGGCATTAACGCAATGCTAAGCTCACATGCTGCGGATTCCTTTTGCTTGCGCTATTGGCGCAGATCAGCAAATGGATCCGCGGTTGGCGTTTGCCGACGCCATTCATCATTCAAACGTAAAAACAAAAAATGCTCAGGGTCGCTATTTCCAGATATATCCCGGTCATCGCCTGTATCGCCACGCTGGCAGGTTGTGCCACCTTCCATAATGCCGAGCCGTTCCCCAAGGAGCAGCAACAGATGACGGTCGACATCAGCAAGGAGCTGCCGTCGACATGGTCTGAAATGCCGACGGGCGTCCATGTCGTGCCCAACACGCGCCTGTTCGTCAGTGGCCATCAGGCCGGGCAGGGCGCGTCGATCCTGTTTGGCCCCCTGGGCGTGCTGGTCGGCAGCGCCATCAATGCGGAGCGCGGCAAGTCGCTGCTCGGTGACGACAAGGCCCTGGCCAGTCATGACCTGGTTTCCGCCACCGAGCAGCTTGTGAAAGAGGGCATTGCGGCAGATGGTGCCGGCAAGCTTAGGTACGGCCCGGCGACTCCCAGTACGGCGCAACTGACGTTGATGCCTTTTGGCGTACTGAGCTTTATCAACGACACCGACGTACGGCCCTACGTGGTGGTAAAGACCACGCTGAAGGATGCGTCGGGCACGCAGGTATGGAGCACCCGGTATATCTCCGCCAGCGCCGAGGCAAAGCCCTTCACCGGCGACAACGGCTGGTTCAAGGATGATGCCCGCCCGCTCAAGCTTGCCTTCGAGCAATCGCTCAAGCGCAGCATCGACGTAATGCTGCGCGATGTCGCAGGCAAGACCCAGCGCGATACGGCCAAGTGGACGTATGTGGGCGGCCAGTATGCCTTTGTCAAGCAACCGCTGAAGGTCAAGGGCAATATGGTGGTCGACGAGCCGGACTATATCGCCTTCACCCCCCGCCTTGGCGATGTGATCGTATTCACCGGCGTCAATATCTTCGACCGCAAGATTGTTTCGATCACCGATGCCACGGAGCAGGACCCGAACATGGCGACATTCGAGTTGCCGGCGCCGGCGGCCAAGGATGAAGCTGTCAAGGCTACTGACGCACCTGCAGCACCGACGGGCGCTGCAGCAACAACGGCCGCGGTGACGACAGGGTCGCCGAACCGGTAATTGTTTTGCTGGCGGCTTCCGCTTTCGAACAGACGAGAAGCATGCCAGCCTTGGCAAGGGGGTGCGACATTCCTATTTGGCCCAAGTGCGACATTGCTATTTGGGTCCAACAATGTCAAAGCTAAATTGAAATGTCCGGTCTCTGGCTAAGTTGAAATGTCCGGTTAACTCTCGACTTGCTTGATCAGCTCTGGGGTGAACGT